>NZ_JBHMDN010000011.1:0-77199 GCF_042431195.1 Cohnella cellulosilytica | reverse complement strand
GGGGGGGGAGGATTTGGCGGTTACTTTTTGCATAGCCACAACATTGGATGAATGTCTAAGTTCAACAAGATATGTTCAGTTTGATGATGAAATACATTTAGCTATATATAACGAAAGATATAGAATACCAACTGAGAGTAGCATTTTATATTCACTAGACCCTTATGGATTTGAGAAATTGAGTGATGAAAAGTTAAGTCATCTAAAAGGCGTTTCATTTTCGCTCATTAAGTATTTTGAAGACAAGAAGGAAATAGTCGGTTTTCTGCATAGCTTGGTAGAGCTATGTGAGGTGGCTATCAAGGAAAACAAAAACATCATAGCTTAGGTGATTAATGTTAAGTAAGCCACATGCGAGTGTAACAACTCCATGTGGTTTTCTTTTCTAGAATTTTTTTCATCAGTTGTCAAAGACAATCACACGCCAACAGCAATCTGGTGCAGTGTATGGCCGGAAGCTGAATATGACCAGCTACAGCTACAATGATCGGAATCGCAACCCGATTGTTGCGGAGGAAACCGTCCATAACCTATTCTGCTATTCCGGCGAATACTGGGACGACAGCACCGGCTTGCAGTACCTTCGCTCCAGATGGTACGATCCGAGTGTGGGTAGGTTTATTAATGAGGATAGCTATGAGGGCAGCATTAATAACCCGCTGAGCTTGAATCTATACACGTATGTCAGCAATAATCCTTTAACGCATGTGGACCCAAGTGGACATATGCAAGTAAAAGCACTACAGAGTATCTCTACTAGATATAACTTAGGCCGAATTGCTAATGGTAATCTTGCTCCAATGGTTCTTATTGCCAATGGGTTAGAATCCTCAAAAGGGATTCAGAATGTGACCGTCTTCCATGACATTGCTCAAATTATCGCAGCAAAACAAGTTTATAAGGCTTTTGCGGGAGGGCGGGTACTGATGCCCGCACTTGAAGTACCATTAAAGAGCGGCCGAGAAATCGATATTATGTGGAAAGATCAGATTTGGGAGGTTAAACCCTTCGGAACCAGTGCGGAAGAACAATTAAAAGCTTATACCGAAGAAGGAAACTATATTAGAGGTAAGGAACTGGACCCCGTTAAAGATTTTCACCTGTATGGGAACTTGTTCATGTCTGTTTACTTTACTTCACCGGGTGTTGTCAACTACTCCTTGAATCTAAAGCAAGATGGAAAGACAACGAACCTGAGCGTTATCGACGCTAGAAGCTATGTAAATAATGAGTATGCAGAAAGAAGCAGAAATGCTGGACTAGCTCAGGCGGGAGTTATAGGTGCGTTTAGTATTGCGGGTAAAGTCGTTCAAGGTGCAGGAGCTGTAGTACGAGTCCTAATTAAAGAAGCATTTTCTTGGTGACGTATAGATCAAAGGCGGTGACAGAATGAAAACAATACAGGAGAATCACTTGAAGAGTATTTATCCTATCGGCCTCAAACGCACATTAATTCCGTTTGAACAGGATGGGAAATGGGGCTACTTTGATCAAGAAGGCAACGTTAAAATCCAACCATTTTATGATGATGCGGATGCATTTAGCGAAGGGCTTGCTGGCGTTCGAATCTCTGATTTCTGGGGATTTATTAACGAGGAAGGTTCTGTAGTCGTTACTCCGGAGTATCACTTTGTTGGTCCGTTTGTAAAAGGGCAATCTCTCGTCAAGAATTCCAAAGGATATTTTTTAATTGATCAAAGCGGCGCCCAAATTAAAACAATCGCAGAAAACTTCGAGATAGACGAACCGATTGAACAGGCAGCTTCACACGGAGAGTTGATCAAAATTCAGCATGAAGCGCGATTCGGTTACATCAATTTTTCCGGCGACATTGTTATTTCACCTCAGTATGTAGAGTCCGGGACGTTTAGTAATGGACTTGCATGGGTGAAGTCTGATCAGGATCGCTATTCTTTTATTGATTCCTCTGGAACTACAACTATTGAACTGCCAGTTCATATGATTCCTGATTCCTTCTCGGAGGGAATGGCGGCAGTAAGGAACATCGATAGTCTGAAGTCAGGCTTTATCGATAAAAGCGGACAATTGATCATCGCGTTTAGTCTATCCAACCCCGATTCTTTTTCTGAAGGCCTGACGACTGTAATCGTCAATAACGGGAAGATGGGATACATTGATTCCCAAGGCCATCCCGTTATAGAGGGAGCATATGATGAAGCTCTTCCGTTCATAAACGGAACTGCCCTTGTCTCGATTGGTGATAAGTCTGGTTTTATCGATAAGAAGGGTGACCTTGTCGCCCCTATGCAGCAATACGATTATGTAGATATTCAGTCTTACTACTCGGACAGTAGTGTAGTATTTGTTCTGCAGGATGGAAAGTATAAATATATCAATCGGCATAGCGGAAAAACAATATTTGAAATTCAATAAACCCCTAACCTGATGACTAGAGCAAACGGCTTGCCCACAAGTTGACTCCTCTGCAGGAGTGGCTTACAGCCTTTCATTTCCGTTGGGTAGAATCCTTGTCCCCAACGCTTAGAGAGGCTGTAAGCCGCCCTGCGGCTCATAAATCAACAGCGGGCAAGCCGTTTGTTTTCATCCGTTTCGGGTTCAAGGCATTGGTTGTCACCGTCAGGTACGATCTTAAACCTTTCCGCCTTCGGCGCTAATCAATTGATTTAAAGACCTTCCCCCTCCCCCAGTTTTGATTGTAATGCTTCGAAGATTCGACAAAATCAATCCTTCTCAACCTAAATTTTGGTATAATGCTAATATGTATTCGACTCATTTGTTCGTAAATATTTAGTTAGGTGAGATTGCTGAAATCATTAGTAGATTTTTGAGGAATATGTGATTCGTGGGAGGATACACATGTCTGATAGTAGTATTACAAAATTCAATCTATTGAATGTAATTAAGGATGATTTAAAAGATATAACAAGAGATGATATTGAGATTTCTTATCGATATGAGTATAGATGATGGATTATTAAAGGATATACCAATAATAGGTAACCTTTTTAGTGTGATAAATATCAGTCAAAAAATAAAAGACTGGTTTTTCTATAAAAAGATTCATAAATTCTTATTTTCGTTAGCATCCATTGAAAATGAAAAAAGAACTAAGTTTATTGAACAAATAGGGAATAGTAACGATAAAAAGAGAATAGGAGAAGAACTGATTATCATGATTGAACGGCTTGATCATATTGAAAAGTCATTATACTTAGGGATATTATTTAAAGCTTATATACTGGAAGAGATAAACTACTATAAATTTAAATTTTTTCAAATGTTATAGATCGAATCTTTATTTCTGATTTAAATAATTTTTTAAAATATGAGAATATTGATCGAGAAACACAACAGCGTTGTTTACACTTAGGACTTTTTTATTTGAGCATTCATGAGGAAACAAGAGTTTATGGGAACAAATATGTTTCAGATGATTTTAACATAACTGAGTCGGGATTTGATCTGAAGTACATACTTAAAAGAGAACGCAACTTCGCCTAACACCTTATTCACGCATCGGGGCATTCGCCCTTTTGTCCGGCAGAAGATAGACGAGAAATCGGAGAGGCATTTTAGATTGCAGAGAAGTGAAAGCAGCCGGGCACATCCAACCCCCTAACCGCAGCCGTCTCTATGGGCATAAGGGAGTTGAAAGACGTGAACATAAGAACGTTTTTTGACATACGACAATGACTTAAGGAGAACAAAAAATGAAAGTATCATTGAATACTGTAGCAAAAATGGATGTCGGAACAATTAGTACTAGATGTCCTCATTGTGGCAAAGAAGGAACATTTGAGAGGCCAATTAATGATGTATATGATCTTTCATCTGGACCGCAAGGACATATACTTGGAATAAGAAGATGCCCGAATAAAATTTGTAGAGGTCATTTATTCTTTGTTATGAAATCGCAGAAGTGGGATATTTTTGATACTTACCCTCCAATTAAGATTGATTTTAATTCTGATGGTATACCCGATAGAATTAGGTCTACTTTTGAAGAAGCATTAACATGTCATTCGAATAAATGCTATATTTCATCAGCAATTATGATTAGAAGAACACTTGAAGAAATTTGCCATGACAGAGGTGCATCAGGAAATAACTTAAAACAAAAGATTGCTTCTCTTAGAGACATCGTAATTCTTCCAGAAGAACTATTAGATGCAGCAGACGATTTAAGATTACTAGGAAATGATGCGGCACATATTGAATCTAATGAGTTCAGCCAGATATCCGATAGTGAAGTAAATATTTCAATCATACTCACCAAAGAAATAATTAAAGCGATTTACCAATATAAAAATTTATTATCTGAATTAAGGAATCTTAAGCGTAATTCATAAAAGGTCGTATGTCGTATAACACCATATTCACGCATCAGTCCATTCGGCCCTCGGTCCGGCAAGAGTTAGAAGTGGAATCGGGGAGGCATTTTTCAGTAGCAGGAATGCAGAATCAGCTGGAAACATTCGTACCACCCAACCGCATCGCGGCCAGTCGCTATGCTCCTTTAAGGTGGTGGGACGTCGTGAATACATGAGACGTTATCTGAAAGTGCAAAAAAACATATTATGTGGGGGATGTTTTCGTGGTAGTTGACAAAAAGAAAGCATTTGAATACTTACAATTTTATGCAGATAGAATCCATCCCTTGATTCCAGACATAGATACATTCTTTAATGGTAGCTATTTTCATTACACTAGCATCAATTCACTAGAACAGATTATTAATAATAATTCCTTGAGATTCACAAGGAGCGATTTTCTTAATGACCGAAACGAGATCATTCATTCAATTAATTTGTTGAAACAAGTTTATAACAATCATAATTGGAATCACCTTTATGCTAGAAAATTTAAAGTCATTTTGAGACTAATTAATAGTTTTATCAAAAATTCATTCATCTTAAGTTTATCTATCAATAAAGACTCATTAGCTCTTTGGGGGATATATTCTAATTTCACTGGATACAATATTCAGATGAATCTTAAAAGATTGTTCCATGAGCATATTTGGGAAGAATCGGTCTTAATCAAAACAAACAGAAAAATAAATAGGGAAAGATATATTCAACGTAAAGACAATACGTATTTTTTGTTCGCTGGGAATGTTGAGTATGATTTCAAACAGCAGAAAGACTTTTTACACAAGATATTGTTAGCTATAGATGATCTTCATGAATACGAAGAGGAATCCACTTTTGAACAACATTTCTTAAATTTATTGTGGTGCTTAGGTAATAACATATTAATGTTTAAGGATCCAACATACCATCAGGAAGAGGAGTATAGAATTATCCTTAGTGTAAAGGGATCAACTTCAAATACTATTCAATTTAGAACTAATAATGGCGTATTTATTCCATTCCTTGAGCTTGGTTTTAAGGGGAATTTACCAATAGAGAGTGTGAATATTGGACCTAAAAATAACATGGATGTAGCTATTAAAGGTATCAAGTCTTTTTTGAATAATAAAGGATACAAAAATATTATGATAAGCCATTCCAATATTCCATTAAGGTATTAAGTAGCTCGAAAAAGTTTGCACCTTCAGATACACCATATTCACGCTTCGGGACATTCGCCCCTCGGTCCGGGCCGGAGTTAGAAGTAGAATCGAAGTTTCATTTTCAATAACAGGGAAGCAAAATCATCCGGACACGTCCAACTCCCTAACCGCATCGCGACGTCGTTAATACAAGAACGTTATAAGAAATTGGCGTGAAATCATTTTGAAAGCGAGTGTTGTTCCCCCTTGGCAGATCTACAATGGATAGGAAATTTAATTACTGCAATAGCCACTGTTGCAGCCTCAGCGATCGGTTTTTACGCTGCAATTAGAATTAACAAAAATAGCTTAAGTAATGAGAGAGATAAATTAAATGATCAATTATTATGGGAGAAACAAAAAATAGAGTCGGAACTTATTCGGGAACAAATCAATAAAAAGTACGAAATTTATAATCAAATATTGAAGGTTTCAGGAGAAGTTTACGTTTTAATTCACGATCCTACAGATTTTCACTATAAGAACTATTTTGATAATATTAGACCGTTGCTTTATCAAAACTATCATTTAATTGATGATGACATAAGGAAGTTAGTGAGAGATATAGATTCAAATTATAGTATGGAAGAGTTCGCCGGAGAAATGGAAAGACAATATGCTGAAAAATCATATGTTTCATATAATAAGATGCTTGAATTTATTAATGGAGAATATTCGAAATTATACTAAGAGTTCATATTACCCCTAGGACTACAGTAAGTTCAACGATATAAGAAGTATTCCAGAGAGTACTTGCAGTCTAATATCGTAGGTCAAAGCTTAGTAGAAATGAACAGACGCTTACACTTATTTCCGGAAGAAACAGAGTTCCAATAAAGTGAGAAACCTGAGAGGCGGTTTATACTTGTCGGTGCGTGGTCAAGCTTTAAAACTTGCCCACAGCTTATATTTCCTAGATTAATGTTCCTCTTAGCTGTATCTAAATATATGGAGGAAAGAAAATGGGAGTCATTTATTCCATCAGTTTTATGCTTGGCAACTTATTCGCTTATGCTCACTTACTTTCAATAGCAAAAAAAGTTTTTGAAAAAAGGAATATCGAGCAGTCATTTTTATTTTTAATCATTTTATTGTCGCACATAGTTCCCCCAGTAATCGTTGTAACTTTTTTTCAATCGAACGCACCAATCTTTTATCATCTTATGATGATAGCTGCTTTAGTAATAACAGGTAATAGGTGGTCAAAAATATGGTCTAAAGAAATGGATAAGCTCGAAGAACAACTTGATCGAAATGAAACCGAACTCCCGTTTGAACACAAAAATATAGATCAGAGGTCAATTATAGAGCAATTAATCTCGGGGGTTGAAGAATTATTTTACATTGTTCATTGGCCGTATATCAGTCGTACTTTTTAAGCGTAAAACATTGATTAGGAAATTAATAAGAGAAACTCTACTGTTTCCTCCGAACAAGCGAGTAGTGAAAATTTTTAAGGGTACTCAAGAACAGTTGAGAATGCATAACATTGAGCTTTTAATAACTATTAGTAATAGATCTCCGGGTTATGCATTAATAAAACCCTGGTACCACCTGAAAGGAGATGCTATTGTTTTAACAACTGAAGCTTGTGAAGAATTTTCAGATGAAGAGTTAAAAGCTTTAGTTGCTCACGAACTGATGCATATTAAGTGTAAAGATTATAACTTTAAAGGCACTTTGTTCTCTATGAGCGTAATATTTACTTTTTTCTCTGGAATGCTCTTATATGTACATATCATAGACCTTATTAAAACATATTTTGTATATGTAGCACTGGTTTTGGTTTTAGTATTACCTGTTGTAATGGCTGGATTTTTTGCTGTTTTTATTTACTTGCTATACGACAAACATGGATATTGGTATCAGATTCGAGAAATGCGTGCAGATAGACTAGCATGTGAGTTAATTCCTGAAATCAGACTGGGATTGTTAAAGCTCCTCAAAAGAATGCAGGATAAAGATATGGATTCAAATACACCTTGGTATAAAAAACTACCTGAAAGGTACAGTAGATGGCATACACATCCTAGTTTGAATTACAGAATTCACCTGCTTCAGAACTATAGGAAATGGTCATACAAAGAATATATAAAACATTTCATCCAGACATTAAAATGGGCAATTTCAGGAAAAGGATGGAGCGGCGATTAATTACTCAACATTACTCAACGTAACCTGTATGTAGGACATTATACTAAAACATCAGCATAAGGGGGGATTTTCTCAAATCTTCGAAGCATTACAATCAAAACTGGGGGAGGGGGAAGGTCTTTAAATCAATTGCTTAGCGCCGGAGGCGAAAGGGTTTAAGATCGTACCTGACGGTGACAACCAATTGTCTTGAACCCGAACCGGATGGAAACAAACGGCTTGCCCGCTGTTGATTCATAAGCCGCAGGGCGGCTTACAGCCTTCCCAAACGTTGGAGACAGGAAATCTGTCCAACGATAATGAAAGACTGCAAGCCACTCCTGCGGGGAATCAACTTGTGGGCAAGCCGTTTGCTCTAGTCATCAGGTTAGGGGTTAGGTTCTTTATGCTGCCGCAAGGCTGGGGTTAGATTTTGTTGGCCCGGCGACAGCCGCGCCATGGCCCAAACCTGATGAAAAACGGCTTGCCCGCTGTTAATTCACGAGCCGCAGGGCGGCTTACAGCCTTTCTAAACGTTGGAGACAGGAAATCTGTCTAACGAAAATGAAAGGCTGCAAGCCACTCCTGCGGGAGAATCAACTTGTGGGCAAGCCGTTTGCTCTGGTCATCAGGCTAGGGTTAGGTTTTTTATGCTGCCGCAAGGCTAGGGGGGATTAGCCCGGCGGTAGCCGAATCGTTATTCCTTCTAAATAGAGATAGCCATCGCTTCTCTAAATGCAGCCGCCAGTGTTTCTTTGCTTACTTCATGGCCTAGATTGATTTTTTTTCCTTCCATATGAACAAAGCCTCTTTTTTTCTGTGTCGGCATTAATACATATCCTTGATCAGCAAACCATTCGAATCCGACTAATCTTCTGCTTTTCGTCGCTTTTGAGTATCCTTTTATCTGTAGATGCTTCTCAAGTGAACTTAAACCAGAGTTATCATCTGCTTCCTGACAGAAGCATTTGCTCATAGCATCTTCTAGAAATATTGCAAGTTGTTCATCGTCATAGGGCGATGAAAGAGTCAAAATAATATCTAATCCCGCCATACTGTATTTCTTAGAGTGCCCATGAGGGATTGCAATTAAATTTTCGGAATTATCCACATATACATCGACATTCTTAAAAGCATGTTCCATATCAGCACCTCTATTCAAAAATTTTAATTATGACTTGTATGCCTATTTTACCCGCATGAGTTACAGCGCCCTTTATCTGTTCCAATTGAATCTGCGATGCGCTGTTAGGGATTGCTAACTCAAGTATTCGTTGTGTTGATGAATTCACCCTTATTGTCGTACCTCCATAAGAAGTTGTTTCAAATTTAGCCAATTTATTTGCATACCCCATGATTGTAGAATAGACAGTATTTCCGCTTTGATAGGATTTTGCAGATAGATCTAATGATTTAATGCTGGTGATACTTGTTCGGTAACCATTCACAATATCTCCGGCTTTGTCGATAACAGGGAAATTGTTGTTCCACCCACCTAAAGCCTTCTCGATCTCTACACCGCGCTCAAAAGGACTAAGCTTCCAAACACTTTCAATTGCTTCTTCACTTTTAAACATGGTTTTTGCAAATTTCCATAGATATTTCAAGCCTTGCCCCGCAGCTTTTGCTCCTTGTACTACTGTTCCAGTAGTGGCTGCAGCCGGAGGATAAGCATTTAAGGCGTTGTCGATTCCAATGGATAAGTCGTTTATAAATTTTTCATTGCTTTGACGCCACTTATCCATACAGGCAGAATCTGACGGTTTGCACATAGGCGGATTATTACCAGATGGATCAGTATGGATCAATGGATTGTTGAAAACATACGTGTACAGATTCTGCGACAAAGGATTACTGAGGGTTCCCTCATAGCTATCCTCATTAATAAACCTCCCCACACTCGGATCGTACCATCTGGCGCGAAGGTACTGCAAGCCGGTGCTGTCGTCCCAGTATTCGCCGGAATAGCGGAAGGGGGTCGACATGGATTCGGTCGTTTCCATAGGGTTGCCCCAGATGTCGTACTGATACCGATTTACGAGGTTGCCTGCCCCGTCAACGATAGCAGCGACGTCCCCATGGCCGTTATTGACATAGTAGAGCACCACGTCCGAAGCGACGTCGTCTCTGGCGAGCGGGCTGCCTCCGGCGCCGTCGTAGATGTACCGCGCGGTTAGCTGGACGGAGCCGTCCGGCATTACGGTGCCCTCACGGAACAGATTGCCTTGCTCGTCGTAGTAGTAACGGGTTGTGACGCCGTTCTCCAAACGTTCATACAGCAATCCGTCGCCGTTATAACGATACCGAACTTCATGCCCGCCCGATGTAATCACCTTGATCAGCCGGTCCCGATCGTCGTATTCGTACGAGTTCAGAGGAACGGTCGGCGCCAGATCGCTGACAAGCGTCTTGCGGTTGCCGCGCTCGTCGTACCCATAAGTCTCGCTATACTGGCTTGAAGTAAGGATACGCTGCAAGGCGTCATACGTAAAGCTGGATGTCTGGCCGTTTTCGCTGCGAGAGACGATGTTGCGGTTGTTATCGTAGCCGTACTGGAAGGAGCCGATGACAGCCTGATCCGCTCGTTTGTAGGACAGGGAGGACAAATTAAAGCCGTCGTATGCGTAATCCTTAACAAACAGACCGTCGTTATAAATGGTTTTCGACAAGGTGCCGTTAGGGTTAAACGTATTCTGAATTCGGCCCGCTTCGACGACGTACCACATGTCGCCTTCGATGCGATCGCTGCCCTGGATCATCAGATCGTTTACCCGATTGCGGACGTCGTAGCCGTACTCGACGCGGGAGTCTCCGACGATATACCGGCTTTCCAGAGATTGGACGTCGTAGTCGAACTGCAGCTCGGTTCCATCCGGGTAAACGATGCCTTGAAGACGCGCGGTGTTATCGTAATAGCCGTAGCTCGTCGTACCCGTAGCGTCGGTCATCGTTCTTCGTTTGCCCTCGGCATCGTAAGTAAAGCTTATCGTTTCTTGCGGCGTGGCGCTGCTCATCAGGAAGTTTCGGTTATTATAGGTCAAGTTGATGACACGACCGTTACGATCAACGCTTTGAATCAGGTTTCCGTTGGCATCGTATTTGTATTTCGTAATTTGCCCCGACGGGTCGGTCTCCCGGATCAAACGCCCGATTTCATCGTAGGATTTAAGCCGACTCCGGTTGTCCGGATAAGTAATGGACGTTAAATTATTCGACATGCTGTAAGCGTAGCTTGTCGTTCTGCCTTCCGGATCGGTAACGCTTGTCAGCCTGTCCAGAATATCGTAGCTGATCTGAGTTGTGTGGCCTCCGGCATCGGTTGAGGAGACGACTCGTCCGCCCAGATCATAGGTTTGACTGGATAGAACGACGGCGCCTGTCGGCTTCATTTCCTCGGTCCTCAACAACCGTCCGCCCAGATCGTAAACTTCCCGCAGCGATCGATTGCTTTCGTCAATGGCCGTTTTTGTCAGTTGAATATCGTTGTATTGCATTTGGCTGAAGGTGTTGTCGGCATTCGTCGTTCGGGTCAGACGCCCCCAAGCGTCGTATTGGAAGCTTGTGCGCTGACGTTTGGCGTCCTCGCTCCAAATCTGCCTTCCGTAAGCGTCGTAACCATAGGAGGAGTAGCCGCCAAGCAGGGTTTGATACTTAAGCCATCCGAACGGACTATACAACGATTGCGTAATCCGGCCAAGCATGTCCGTGACGGTCACCTGGTTTAATACGTCGTCATAAACGATGTTGGTTTGGCTTCCATCGGGCAAAACTTGACGCGTGACGCGCCCGAGCTTGTCGTATACGAGCGAAGTCGCGTAACCTTTGCCGTCTGTCAGTTTGGTCAACTGCCCGGTTAACGGATTGTATTCCATCTGCTGCACGATGGCGGTCGATTGCCCGTCTGCATCGGTGACGACAGTAGATTGCTTGGTAGGGAAGCCCTGTTGATATTGACTGCCGTATTCATATTGAATGACCGTATTGCGATTGTCGTCCTGGAGTGTGACTTGAACGGTATTTCCATACGTATCCAGCCCGAACGTCATACGCTGCCTCAAGCTGCCGGAAGCATTGTTTTCCCGGATCGCGATTTCCGTGACACTGCCTTGGGAGTTGCGGGTATACTCGGAATACCGCGACTGGGCGGCGTTTACTCGTTCTGTTGCGCTCTTCAACAAATGAGTCGTCGGGTCATAGGCGTAAGTTGTCGTTGTGCCGTATGGATCGGTAGACGTCAGTACATTGCCATAGTCGTCATAGCTTGCAGAGGTTGTCACTGCAGGCGATGAGGAGGAAGCTTCCGTATACTGCGCTGTCGTCTGGTTCGGGACGGGGAGCCTTCGAGTTTCGTCATAGGTTAACGAAGTCGTGCGCGTCGCGTTTCCCGCTTTTTCGGAAACATTCGTATTATAGAATACGGCAGGCGTATTCTGGTCGATAAATGTCTTCTTATACGTATAGGTTGTCTGCGTCAAGCCGTTGTTGACTGTAGAAGTAAAGGAAGTGTTGACGCCGTAGGTCGAGTTCGGAAATCCGGTATGCGTAAAAGTAATTCGATTGCCCCGTTCTTGCGTGCCCTCGATATAATCTACGACGTCCTCCCGCGAAGTGACGTACCAGGTTGTGCCGCTCGCCTGCTGTCCGAATTGCTGTCTGGTCGAAGCGTACGTATAATTCGTCGTCGCTCCCGTCGGGTGATACACGGCGTCCAAGAGCAGGCTGTAATTTTCGCCGTCCGCATATCCGGAGCCGAGAAGGTTGAAATTCGTATTCTCCAGATGATAGCCGTAAAAGGTCGTCCGCCCGCCGGCATCCGTCACGGAGCCCAGGAACTCTTTGTTGCCGGGAGCTTGAGCTTTATTGTAGACAACCGTCCGATCCCCGGAGGTAAGGGTGACCTTCGTCGTAGTATAAGCGATATTAATCGTGTTCTGGAGCGCGTCGGTTACCCGTGTCAGCACTTCGCCGTAAGGCGAAACATTCGAGTATTGAAAATCGATCGTATTCCCGTAGTTGTCGGCTTGGCGGATCAATTTCCCGTCTCCGGAAAAATATTGCTTAAGCCCGGATAAGGATTTCAGTACGTAAGCGGATGTCTTGCCGTTGACCGTTACCGTGTTGTCGGAGCCGAACGTCAGATCCTTCCAGGGATATCCGACAAGCGTATTCGTCGCGGAAATCTCGTAGGTGCCGACCCCGCTGATCGTTATATATTTTTTGCCGTTCTGAGTTTTGATATAAGGAAGATCCCAGGACCAGCCTTTGCCGAGCGGGAAGCGTTTTTCCGCGTCAACGGTTGTGACCGCTTTGTTCTCGTAGCCTTGCGTCAACGTCTCGTGTTCGAAAGGGATCTCCACAACCTGGCCGGTCGGGAACATGTAGTAATACAAGGTGACGCCGTACGCTGAGCGGTAACCCCTCCATGGCGTGTTGTTGATGTAGCCCTGCATCTGCTGCTCCGCCGCGTGGAGCAGATTGCTCTCGTCGGCATATTCGAAGCCAACCATGGCCGGAGGCGTGAATTCCCAATAAATATTGTTGAACAAAACATACTGCGATTCGTAGAACATCGGGATATAGCCCAAGCCGGAGGAATGATGAATACCGTTGGCATCGACCGCCTCAATGTACAGGTTAACGACCGGAAAGAACCATTTGCGCTGGAATAAGCGCCAGCTCACGTTATCCTCGTAATATTTGGCGTCGCCGCTGTTATATACTCGATCCAGCGAGAAGGAAAGTCCATTGCGCCCGGGCAAGGTCATGTCCGTGTTCCGAATCGTAAGCTCCCCGGTCATCGTGGAAATTTGCTCGCCTCCATTGGCAATACTGAACGGCGCTTGATCCGTCCGAACGTTCAGCAGGCCCGCCGCGGCCTGATCGTAATTGGAGGCCAGGTTCGGAAGCGGCGGTTCTCCGGCAGCCATAGTCGTCATGCCGCGAGCTTGCAAGTTCTCTTCCGGACTTTCCTCCCCAATCCGCACGACCGGTCTGTCGGAGGATTCGGACTTCCGTTCGCCAGGGGCGGGCTTGTCCATGGAAGCCGACGGAAGCTTGGCGGCATTGCGCTTCTCTAGGGCCCCGGACTTGGCCTCGGTCTGAACATCTTCAAGCTGTATGCGTTCGATCGCTTCCCGTGCCTGTTCCCACTGCGCATCCACTTGCGGATCAAGCTCGGACAGCGCGGCAGTTAAAGGCTTGTTCTTTGTTTTTTCAAGCGCTTGGCGCACATCGGTCAATTCATAGCCTTTGACCAATTGCTCCATAATCTCCGACTCGGATACGGAATAACGGCTTGTAAGCCAGTCCACGCTTAGCTCATGCGAATTCTGGGGGAGTTCGATACGTCCCGTGTCCCCCGAAGTCATGCGGATTGCTTTGGCGGCGGCGTTCGCGTCGGAGGCGCGAACGGTCTCGGGCGGCACAAGCTGGGCCAGCATAAGTAAGGACAGGAAGAGGGCAATTGTTTTTTTCATAGCTACATCAGTTCTCCTTTCTTCATCATGCGTGCGGTTATGGCTGCATCGACGTTTGAGTCAGGTTGCCGTTGGCGTCGTACTGGAACGTTATGGCCGTTCCGTTTTCATATTGAATCCGGATCAATCGTCCGTTTCCTTGAGTGTCGTAAGTATAAACAGGCTGTTGGAAGGTTGTCATTCGCAGCTCGTTGCTAAAGTTCGAATAGTTTCCGGCCGCATCGAACGCTCTGACGGTTACTCGATAGACGGAGGAGGGAAGCAGGCCGGTAAGATTCGCTCGCAAATCCTCCGTATCGCCGAGCAGCACGCCGTCGTTAAAAATCTGATAGCCGATAATCCCGACATTATCCTCCGACTCGGACCAGCCGATCGTGATTTCCGATCCGCCTGTCAGCATTTTTATCAGTTTAGCCGGCGCGGTTGGCGGCGTCCGGTCGATCTTCGCGACGGCGCTCTCTTCTTCGCCGATATTGCCGGCGTTGTCGATCGTCCGGGCGAACAGACGGGTCTCTCCTTCCGATTGGATGAGGATCGGGTCTGCGTAATCCGTCCAAACGCCTTCGTCTCCAATTTTGTATTGGCTTTTCCAAACCCCGCTGTAAGCGTCCGTTCCATGAACGATCGTCGCAGTCACGTCCTGATTCGTCCAATCCTCCGCGCTCAGCACAAGATTTGGCTTCGAAGGCGGTACGATGTCGTCTCCGAACAGCAGCATGGACACCGCTTCGCTGTCCGCGGAGTCCAGATCGACTCCGTTCCGGGCTCTGACCGTATATTGAACGGTTGCTCCGCCCTCCAGGTTCTGTAACTGAACCGTGGTTTGATCGGTCGACAGGAGCCATTGCCCATCCTGGTACAGATCGTAGGTTACAGATCCCCATTGTACGTCTACCGGGTCCCATGCCAGTACGGCATTGGCGCCGGAATGGGATTCGATGCGGAGCGCCTGCGGCGGGTCTACCCGATAGAAAGCCGTCAAGGTATAGGGAACGATGCCGTAGTCCGTTTCGTCGTCTCCGGAGACGCGGATTAGGTAATCTTCTCCCGATTGAGCGGCAACTGAAATTTGGTCCGAGCCGGAAGTCGGCAGCATCCCCGCTTCGTCATACAGGTATAAGCGATATCGGTTCGCTTGCGGCACGTCGAGAGTGAACCGGAGCTCTGCGTTCCTGGTGGCGTGAATGACGTAATAATCGATATCCGCCCCATGTGAAATATAGGAACTGTAGGCGATTCCCGTATCGATGGCAAAAGCGGTTTCCGGCGTATCGTTAGGCTCGTAAGTATCGATAGCGGAGGGACCGGTGGCATCTTCGGTAGTGAATTGGAAATAGATGGCCGGATTTTCGGCATGCGTCGCACTTTCCACCGCCCCTTGCGGGAGGTAGACGGAATAGGTGACGCTAGGTTCCAATCCCGGATCTGGCACCAGATGCAGCGTGTTGCCGTAAACGGAAGCGGTGACGGATTGAGGAGGTCCTTCTCTTTGAAGCTCGATCCCCGCAAAATTCCGCCCTTCGTAAATCTCTTGATTAAATAAAATAGAGAGCTCCTGGTTAACAGGAACGGATACGGCGTTAGGCGCAGGAGTCGGAGCAAAGGTTAGCAAAGAGGCGCTGATCGTGGTGAACGAAAGAGAGTAAGGCTGCTCCAATGATGCGCCTGACAGGCTCTGCACCGCATCATGTGGAAGGCTTAGCAGGTAGGTAGCGTCGTAGGCGAGAGGCTGATCGGGAGTAATAATCAGTTCGTTATCGCGCAGGATCGTTGAAGTATCCGACTGCCCGGCGTCCGTACCCAGAGCAATGGAAGAGAAAGAAGGTCCGGGCTGAATCGGCTCGTTAAAATAAACGTACACGGATTCCGTAACGGAAACCTCCGTATCGGAAGAAGTCGGATGGGTCGAAACAACCTGGAGAAAATCGACATCTTCCGCGTGCACTCTCGCAAAATTCGGGAGGAAGGAGCCTATCCCTGCGAGGAATGCGGCTGCGAATAGCAGCTTTTTCGAACGGCCAAGCTTCATAAATCATCACCCTCCAACACGTTTTTTGGAGTTAATATCCCACAAATAGAACTTTAGTATCTTACATAGTAATTTATGGGTTATTATCCCAATTGAATAATAGCAAAAAGTAAATGAATAGGTAAAGAGGGATAATTTGTCGAATGTAATCGAATAATGAAGGCTTGATGGCCGCCGCACCCGGCAGCGAAGCATGCAAATTCTTGTGCGCCAGGACGAGGAATCCGATGCTCGCTCCTTCAGGTAATGTGCTCTATAATAGAAGGGAGAACAGGTTTCGAAGGAGTCGCGAGCATGGTGAAAAAGCAGCAGTCGCAATCGCAACAATCCAATCAATCGCAACAGTTACAACAATTGCAGCAACAGTCGCAGCAACAGCCTAACGACGCCCAACCGCAGATCGGACAACCCGCGCCCGACTTTGAGCTTCCCGCCACCAACGGAGGAACGGTTAAGCTGAGCGATTATCGCGGACGCAAGGTTGTACTTTATTTTTATCCGAAGGATATGACCCAGGCTTGCACGCAGCAGGCGTGCGACTTCCGGGACGCCGGCTCCGAATATGAAGGGCTGAACGCCGTCGTGCTTGGCGTCAGCACCGACGAGCTCAAGAGGCATTACAAGTTTACGGAGAAGTACGAGCTGCCGTTCCTGCTGCTGTCCGACCCCGACCATCGCGTCTGCGAGCTGTACGGCGTCTGGCAGGAGAAGCAGCTGTACGGCCGAACCTATATGGGCATCGTGCGGTCTACGTTTCTGATCGACGAACAAGGCCGGCTGGCGCAGGAGTGGCGCAATATACGGGTCAAGGGGCACGTGGACAACGTGAGGCAGGCGCTTAAAGAAGAATGAAACTTCGCAAAATTAGCGGTAGCCGCGGAGACCGGCATGTGATAGAATCCTTTAAACAGGAGATGATCAGATGAATTCGAAGGTGAGCTTTTCCTCCGTTCCCAGAAAACCTCTTGTCGACGCGGTCGTCCAGCAGCTGCAGAAGAAAATTTCCTCGGGAGATATCGCGCCCGGAGACAAAATTCCGACGGAGCCCGAGCTGATGGAGCAGTTCCATGTCGGGCGTTCGACGATCCGCGAAGCGGTCCGCGTGCTCGTCCATGCCGGGCTGCTCGAGAAGAAGCAGGGCTTCGGCACCTACCTCAAGCATGTCGCCGCCATTCAGGAGCCGCTGGACAGCAGGCTGAGAAGAGCGGAGATTATGGAGGTGTACGAGGTTCGGCAGATGATGGAGCTGGAAATTGCCAGGCTGGCCGCGCAGCGCCGGGACGAGAACGATCTCGCCGCGATCAAGGAGCATCTGGACACGCGCAATCAGGCTCTGGAGGACAAGGACATCAAGACGTACATCGAGGCCGACATCCGCTTCCACGTCGCGGTATCCATCGCCAGCAAAAATGCGGTCGTCATCGACTTGTACAAGTCGCTTTCCGTATTCGTGCGCGAGACGCTGGCTACGATTTTCGCCAATCCCGAAGGGCACAATCCGCAGACGGAGGCGCATATTCAGCTATATGAGAGCATTCGCGATCGCAATGCGGAGGCTGCCGTAGCGAGCGCGTCCCGCTATTTGAAGGGAACGCTGGAAGAACTGTTTGGCGAGACGAGCTGATCTCGTCTACAATTTTGCTTTTAAACGTCTGATGATAAGATGTTTAATTCATTTCACCATGTAAGGATGATGCCAACATGAGCTCCGCCACAGCAAGCGTCGGGCAGCAAGCCCGGCATATGACCGTATTTTCCGTTTTATTCATGATCAGCTCCGTGCACTTGTTAAACGACGCGATTCAGTCCGTCGTGCCCGCCATGTTCCCGATTTTACATGAATCGCTCAGCTTGTCGTTCTCGCAGATCGGCTGGATCGGCTTTGCGCTGAACGTGACGGCTTCGATTTTGCAGCCGCTGATCGGCCTGTATACCGATACGAAGCCGAAGCCGTACCTGCTGCCGATCGGCATTTTGTTCACTTTGGCGGGGGTTGCGGGACTTGCGTTCGCGCCGTCCTTCCTCTACATCATGCTTGCCGTCACCCTGATCGGGATCGGGTCGTCGGTGCTCCATCCGGAGTCGTCGCGGGTCGCCTACCTGGCCGCCGGAAGCAGGCGCGGGCTGGCGCAGTCGATCTTCCAGGTCGGCGGCAATATGGGCCAGGCGCTTGCGCCGGTCATGACCGCGTTGATTTTCGTTCCACTGGGGCAAAAAGGCATCGCCTGGTTCACGATCGCCGCCATTGTCGCTCTGATCATCCAGACGAAGGTCGCTCAGTGGTATAAAGCCAATCTTGCCGCTCGTCCGAAGCCGGCCAAGAAGGAGGCGGCTGCCGGACCTGTCGGCGCGCGAGGGAAGATTGTCGGCGTTTCGCTGATCATTTTGCTGATGCTGCTGTTCTCCAAGTTCGTCTATATCGCCAGCATGACGGGCTTCTATTCGTTCTACGCGATGGATCGCTTCGGCATCTCGGTCGATCAGGCGCAGCTGATTTTGTTCGCGCTGCTGTTTGCCGGCATGGCCGGGACGTTCTTCGGCGGACCGCTGGCCGACCGGATGGGACGGCGCAACATGATCTGGTTCTCGATTCTGGGCACGGCTCCGTTCTCTCTGCTGCTTCCCTATGTCAACAGCGTGTTCTGGGCGGTCGTCTTGTGCATCTTTATCGGCTTTATTTTAATGTCGGGATTTTCGGTTATCGTCGTTTACGCGCAGGAGCTGCTCCCGAATAAAGTCGGCACCGTCTCGGGGCTTGTGTTTGGAGTGTCGTTCGGACTCGGCGGAGTCGGCTCGGCCGTGCTCGGGAAGGTGGCGGACCTGTCCGGCATCGACGTGGTCATTCAGGTTTGCGCCTATTTGCCGCTGCTCGGTTTGCTGGCCGCCTTCCTGCCGACGGATCGCAAGCTTCAGGCGCTGTCCGCTGCGCCGGACGCATCGTCGGTCGCGATCAAAGGATAAACGATATTGCTCGCGCGCCGCTCCGCGGAGCGGCGCCGTTACGGGGGAACGAATCATGGAGAAGATGATCGAGGTCGCCAACCTGTCGTGGCGCAGAGATCGGAAGACGCTGCTGCATAACGTCAATTGGACGGTGAACAAAGGGGAGCATTGGGCGATTCTGGGTCTGAACGGTTCCGGCAAAACGACGCTGCTCAATATGATCAACGGTTACCTGTGGCCGACGCAAGGAACGGTCAGCGTGTTCGACAGTCCATTCGGCACCGTCGACCTGCGCGAGCTGCGCAAATCGATCGGCTGGGTCAGCTCTTCCTTGCAGGAGAAGCTGCACGGCGGCGACAAGGCGCAGTCGGTCGTGCTGAGCGGCAAGTTCGCTTCGATCGGACTGTACGACGAGCCGACGAAGGAGGACGAGGAATACGCGATCGAGCTCATGGAGCAGCTCCGCTGCTCGCATCTGATCGACCGGGCGTATCTGACCTGCTCGCAGGGGGAGAAACAGAAGCTGCTCATTGCCAGGGCGCTGATGGCGTCGCCGAAGCTGCTGATCCTGGACGAGCCCTGCAACGGACTCGATTTTATCTCGCGGGAGCAGCTGCTTGCCAGCATCGAGCGGCTTGCGCGTCGGCCGGACGCGCCGAATCTCGTTTTCGTTACGCATCATACGGAGGAGATTGTGCCGCTTTTTGGTCATTGCCTGCTGATGCGCAGAGGCGAAGTGTTCCGCGCGGGCGAGACGAAGGACGTGCTGACAGAACCGATTTTGAGCGATTTTTTCGAGACCGGCATCTCCGTACACTGGCATAACGAACGCGCAATCCTGACCTGGACGGGGCACGATCCCGAGCGCGAGCTGGATTAACGAACGCCGCGAATCGTTTGCGGCAGGACATTGCTCTCTTTTATTTGCGTTGTTCGCAAATAGAAGGGAGTTTTTTTCAGTAATCCCGTATGTTTGGGCAAGGCCGGTTCATTTTTGAGGACAATTGTACCCTTTTATCGGATTGTTGCGGTTGAATCGAACCCTTATCATTAAAGGCGAATCCAACCCAAGGAGGCAGACAATGAAAAGAATTGCGGCATTATTGATGGCAATTTGCATGGGGATCGCCGTTGTCGGATGTTCGGGATCGACGACAAAGGAAAATTCATCGGGCAAGGAAAGCGCCGGAACAACCGAGGAGAACAAAGCAGAGACGAAGGACTCCGGCAAGCTGGTCGTGTATACGGCCGCGGCTCAGGATGTACTCAATGCCTGCATTCCCGAATTCGAAGCCAAAACCGGCATCAAGGTTGAGCTTGTCACGGCAGGCACGGGAGAGCTGTTAAAGAGAATCGAAGCCGAACAAGCCAATCCGCTGGGAGACATCGAGTGGGGCGGCGTCGTTTCCGTAATCGCGCCGAAGATGGAGTTATTCGAGCCTTATCTTTCGCCGAATGAAAGCGCTCAACTGGATTCGACGAAAAATACGGAAGGTATGATCACCCGAAATAACATTATTCCGATGGTGCTGATCGTCAACACCAAGCTGATCGGCGACATCGAAATCGAAGGCTACGAGGATCTTCTCGATCCGCGCTTGAAAGGGAAAATTGCCTTCGCCGATCCGGCGAAATCCTCCACCTCCTTCTCCCATATGGTCAACATTCTGGGCACGATCGGCGCCGGAGACGAGAGCCAGGGATGGGAGTATATCGAAGCCTTCACGAAGAACCTGGACGGGAAGCTTCTGGCCAGCTCGTCGGCTGCGCCGAAAGGCGTCGCGGACGGGGAATACGTGGTGGGACTGACGCACGAGGAACTGGCTTCTTCGGCGATCAGGGACGGATCGCCCGTCAAGATCGTGTATATGAAAGAAGGAGCAATGGTATCGCCGGGCACGGTTCAAATTATTAAAGGCGCCAAAAACATGGAGAACGCCAAGAAGTTCGTGGATTTCCTTACTTCGAAGGAGCTGCAAACGCTTACCGCGTCCGAGCTCAGCATGCGCGCTTCGCGGAACGACGTTCCTGCGCCGGAAGGTTTGGCGGAAATCTCGGCCTTCAAGATCGTTCCCGAGGATATCGATAAAACGCTGCAGAACAGCCAAATCTGGCTGGACAAGTTCAAGGATATCTTCACCAGCTAAGCGCCGCGGCAGGACGCCGCTTATACGGCGGTAACCGGCAGGGAGACGCGGTCGCCGGTCAGCCCGATCCGAGGTCGTCGAGCGGGCGAACGGGGCCCCGCGTCTCCCCGGCCGGCCGGTCGGTCGTCAACACAGCAAGCAAGGGAGAAACCAGATGAGTATAGAGATTCATATCCAGAACGTAGTTAAACGCTATGACGAGGGCAAGATCACCGTTATCCCCGGATTATCGATAGATATTAACGATGGCGAGTTCTTCACTTTGCTTGGGCCTTCGGGATGCGGGAAAACGACATTGCTAAGGATGATCGCAGGGTTCAATTCCATTGAAGGGGGAGAGATCCGCTTTAACGACCGAGTGATCAACGAGATTCCGACGCATAAGAGGAACATCGGAATGGTCTTTCAGAATTATGCGATTTTCCCTCACTTGACGGTAAGGCAGAACGTCGAATACGGGTTAAAGTTCCGGACGATGTCTAGCGCGGAGAGACGCAAAAAGACGGACGACATCATGCACGTGGTCAAAATCGCGGAGTACCAGAACAGACTTCCCGAGAAGCTTTCGGGAGGACAGCAGCAGCGCGTAGCGCTGGCCAGGGCGATCGTCATTCATCCGAGCGTGCTGCTGATGGACGAACCGCTGTCCAATCTGGATGCGAAGCTGAGAATAGATATGAGAAGCGCCATTCGGGACATTCAAAAAGAAGTGGGGATTACGACCGTGTATGTCACGCACGACCAGGAGGAAGCGCTGGCCATATCCGACAGAATCGCCGTCATGAAGGACGGAGTGATCCAGCAGGTGGGAAGCCCGCGGGAAATCTATTCCCGTCCCGCGAACCTGTTCGTCTCGACCTTCATCGGACATTCCAATCTGCTTAAAGGCGAAATTCGCATCCACGGAAGCGAGAAACGGATTTCGACGATGGACGGCTATCAAATCCCGTTAACCAACCTGGTGGACGACGTTCAAGACGGACAACGCGTGCTGATCGCGGTAAGACCCGAGGAATTCGTCGTGGCCGACCGCGGGCTGCAGGCCGAAATTACCGGCAGCACCTTCCTGGGACAGTACGTGAATTACGCGGTCAGGTTTAAGGACGGGATAGCGATGGCTTCCGAGCTGTCCAATGAATTCGTTCAGGATTCGGGCAGCGTGCAAACCTTCTACGAAGTAAAGGATACGCTGCGGCTCGATCTGAGGGCGGACAAAATTAATGTGTTCACGGAGGATGGGGAACGGAGCTTAATCAAGGATGTGAGAACCTATGGTTAAGACCAGGCTAAAGCTGGATTTCTGGACGGTCACCACCTTGGTCATCGCCTTGTTCTTCGCCCTGTTTCTGATCTATCCCTTATTATCTCTCTTCATTAGCGGCTTTAGGGATTCGGCGACAGGCGCGTTTACGTTCGACAACTTTATTCGCTTTTTCGATAAGAAATATTATTATCAAGGTTTGATCAACAGCTTCTCTATCACGAGCTGCGTGACGGTTCTCGCCGTCCTGATCGGAGCGCCGCTGGCTTACGTCATGTCGGCCTATAAGGTCAAGGGTAAAAACCTGCTTGAAATCCTGATCATTATTTCCATGCTGTCCCCTCCGTTTATCGGCGCGTACTCCTGGATCCTGTTAGGCGGGCGCAGCGGGTTCGTTACGAGGTGGACGGAGAGTCTGCTGGGGATCGAGATGCCGAGCATCTACGGCTTTGGCGGCATTCTGCTCGTATTGACGTTGAAATTGTTCCCGTTCATCTACTTGTTCGTGTCCGGGGCATTGAAGAAGGTCGACGCTTCGCTGATCGAAGCGGCGGAAAGTCTGGGATGCAGTCCGCTCAAGAAAATGTTTACGGTTATCTTTCCGTTGATTACCCCTACGGTATTGGCCGGCTCGCTGCTTGTCTTCATGAACGCGATCGCGGACTTCGGCACGCCGATGCTGATCGGGGAAGGCTTTAATGTCATGCCGGTCATGATCTACTCGGAGTTCATCAGCGAAGTCGGCGGACGGGCGAATTTCTCGGCGGCCATGGCCGTCATTATGGTGCTGATTACGGCGGTTTTATTTCTCGGACAGAGATACGCGTCCAACAAGAAATCCTTTACGATGAGTTCCCTGAAGCCGCTAAAGCCTTCCAGGCTGAAGGGGATACGCGGAGTTATTATTCACGCTGCCGTCTATTTGCTGGTATTGCTTGCGGTTATCCCGCAGATTACCGTGATTTATACTTCTTTTCTGGCGACCAAGGGCTCCCGATTTCTTTCTTCCTTTTCGCTGGAGAGCTACAGAACGGTGTTCGGCTCGCTTATGCAAGCCATTTCCAACACTTATCTGTTAGGCCTTGAGGCGATCGTCATCATCATTTTATTGGGCATCTTTATCGCTTACCTGTCCACCCGGAAGAAGAACGCCTTGACCTCTTTTATTGACACGATTACCATCTTCCCTTATATTTTGCCTGGGTCGGTGTTGGGGATTACGCTGCTTTTGGCGTTCAACGACAAACCTTTGCTGCTAACCGGCACCGTTCTAATCCTGATTATTGCATTTGTCATAAGACGGCTTCCCTACACGCTTCGTTCGAGTGCGGCCATTCTTTATCAGATCAGTCCCAGCATGGAGGAAGCCTCCGTCAGTCTCGGTTGTCCTCCGGTAAGAAGCTTCTTCAAGGTAACCGCGGTCATGATGATGCCGGGCGTGCTTGCGGGGGCGATATTGAGCTGGATCACGGTCATTAACGAATTGAGCGCATCGATTATTCTGTATACGGGCAGCACCAAAACGATGTCGGTAGCCATTTACGCCGAAGTGATCAGGTCAAGCTACGGAACCGCGGCGGCGATCTCCAGCGTTCTTACGGTCACGACGGTCATTTCGCTGCTGATTTTCTTTAAGCTGACGGGAAGCAAGGAAGTTAGCGTGTAACGACGGAGCGGACGGGTGGAGAAATGAACAAAACATACGGGCGGTACAGAGATGACATCCGAAAAACGTTTACCATTTATGCGCTGATTCCAGTCATATTTATTACGTTATCCAGCTATGTTTTGTCCTTTTCCATTCTTTACAACACGATTTCAACGCGCAATTCCGCCCTTAATTCCGATGTCGCCAAAGCGGCCGAGTCCATTATTTCCATGTACATGAGCAAAGCGAACGACGTATCGGGCAGCGAAGCCGTGTTGTCCGCTCTTAAATCGGGGGCCGCAAGCACGGAATTGTACGGGGATTTTTACGATTTCGTTAACCGCAGCGCAACGAAAGCCAACTTTTTCGTGTTCGACAGCCAGCTGCATCCCGTCATCGCCAGTTCCACGCGCATTCCGGAATATGCCCGGTCCCGGGATGCGTTAGGCTGGGGCGTGCTGCGAAGGATGATGGATTCTCCGAATCAAGTCGTGCTCGCCAGACAAAGCTCCAATGCGACGTTCCGCAGCACGTTAACGATTGGCAAAGCGATCGTCCTAAATGGAAGCGTTGTCGGATTCGCCGCATTCGATCTGGAAGAAAAAGATTTGATTAAAATGTTCAGCCAGAACTTCTCGACCAGCACGGTAATCACCGATTCGTTCGGTTATGTCATCGCCTACACCAACGAGCTGTTGGTTGATCGCTTTGGCAAAATCGATGCAGAGTTCAGGGACGAGTCCGGTGTCGTCAAGTCGATGAACGACAGCCATTACGTGGCGAGGAAGACGATCCTTGGAGGCGAGCTGTCCGTCTATACGATTACGTCCATCGGCTTTTTTAATTCCATTCGGATGCTGGTAGGCGTACTGCTCGTTCTGCTTTGTGCCATGCTGACTCTGACGACCTACTTATCGGCGCGCAAGATTGCCAGCAGTAAAACGCGCGTCATCGACGATATGATCAGAGCCGTCGAGAACGTGAAGAACGGCAATCTGCAGACGCGTCTTGAAGTGAATACGAATAACGAGTTTCAGGTGTTTGCCGAATCCTATAATCAGATGCTGTCCGACATTGAACATTTGATTGAAGTGAATAAAGAGAAAGCGCTGCAAACCGTTCTGGCGGAAATCAAGCAGCTGGAATCGCAATTTAATCCTCATTTTCTTTTTAATACGTTGGAAATGATCCGCTATATGGTGAAGATAGCTCCGGCCTCGGTCAATCAAATTATCGTGGGCTTGTCGGAACTGTTAAGGTACAGCATCAATAACAACATTACGGAGATCAGTCTGAGAGAAGACATCGAGTATACCCAGAACTATCTTCTGATTCAGAAGTACCGTTTCGGCAAAAACCTGAACTACTCCATCGACGTGGACGAAGCCGCTTACGACTGCATCGTTCCGAAGCTGCTGGTGCAGCCGATGATCGAGAACGCGATTAAATACGGTTTTGCCGCCAAGTCGGCCTTGATGATCCGGATTCAAGCGGGCTTTGTGGAAAATAAACTGGTGGTCGTCATTAGTGACGACGGCGGGGGCATGGGACCCGAGGTGCTGGCCGAGTTGAAGATGATTTTGGCGAAGGGGATTAACCATTCGATTCATATGGGGCTCTATAACGTTCATCGCAGAGTGCGGCTCATGTACGGAGAAGCCTACGGCGTCGAGATTTCGAGCGAGGAAAACCGGGGTACCGTGGTGAAAATCAAGCTGCCGAGCGACAGGGGGGACGGACTGTGCTGAAGGTGCTGATTGTCGAAGACGAGGAAATTATTCGCAAAGGGCTCGTGCACACCCTCGATTGGCTCTCCATGGGCTGCGTGATCGTCGGAGACGCGGAGGACGGCTTCGAAGGGCTCCGGCTGTTCGAGGAGCATCGCCCGGATCTCGTCATTACGGACATTATGATGCCGCGTATGAACGGAATCGAGATGCTGGAGAAGATGACGAATCGTTACCCGTTCCATAGCGTCATTCTGACCAGCTATACCGAGTTCGAGTATGCCCAGCAGGCCATTTCGCTGCGAGTATCGGAATATTTGCTGAAGCCGGTCAATGAAGCCAAGCTTCTGAAAATTATAGAGGCGGTCAAGTCCGAGGTGAATCAGGAGAAGGCACTCGGCGATATCGCGGAGAAGGTGAAGCAAAACAGCGAATTCGATCTGGCGGAGCTGGACGTCTATATGTCCGCGGATAACGGGGTGAATTATTATGTCGGCGAGGCGATCAAGCGAATTCAAACGCATTATCAACGCAAGATCAGCGTGGAATCGATCGCCCAGGAGCTCGGGATCAGCCCCAGCTATTTGAGCAGAAAGTTCAGGGAGACCACCTCGCAGACCTTCCTGGATATTCTCAACAAGTACCGGGTCCAGAAAGCCGTCGAGCTGCTGCATACGCAGAAATACCGCATGAATGAAATTTCCGACAAGACCGGCTTTAGCGAATATAAACATTTTTGCTCCGTATTCAAGAAGTACACCCGCATGTCTCCTTCCGACTTTCAGAAGGCCGGCAATTGGGTGATGGTCAAAAGCTGTGCCCACGAGACGGAAAAGGACGACTAAGCTCGCGTTCGGCGATGCAGGATTAAAAAGGGAGAGAACTATGAAATATAATTATCATATGCATTCGATCCATTCCGACGGTACGAATACTCCGGAAGAATTAATCGCGCTTGCCCGGGAGCACGGAATCAAAGCGGTCGCGTTAACGGATCACGATACGATTGACGGCGTTGAAGCTTTCATGGCCGCGGCTGCGGGGACGGAGCTCGAGGCGATCCCAGGCGTAGAGATTTCATCGCGCATCGGACAACAGTACGTGCATATTCTCGGTTACGGAATAGACGTTAACCATGCTGAACTGATTGAATTGCTGCGGACGTTGACCGCGGAAGCGACGGAATACACCCGATATACCTTTGAAAAATACGTGGCGAAGAAGTACAACTATTCCTGGGAGCAAGTGTTAAGCCGCAGGAACAAAAAAGGGCTGTATCTCTCGGATTTGTTCTTCGCCATGCTGGAGGACGGAGTGTTTAACGACTGGGCGCAATTTTCGGGTTTTGTCGACTACTGCTTCCAATTCGGCGGGCAGCAATACGGGGCTTCGGTCGAGAAAAGCTTCGATGCGATCCAAAAAAGCGGCGGCAAAGCCTTCCTAGCCCACCCGAAGCTGATGAAGCTGGACCTGGACGAAGAATATCGGATCATTAAACGATTGAAGGAATCGGGCTTGGACGGAATCGAAGCCTATTATCCCGAGCATTCTCCGCAAGAATCCCAATGGTATGAACTCTGCTGCGAGAGATTGGACCTGGAAGTATCCGGAGGAACCGATTGGCACGGAATGGCGCGCCTGAAATCTCCTCTCTACTTCGTTGGACATGTTCGCGTGGGATGATTGGGCTGCGGGCGGCCGGCGAGGCGATCAGCTTTCGCGGGCCGTCTGCCTTTTTGCCGGCTTCGAATGCGGCCCCTTCTCCTTGACGCTGTCTAAGCCGCAAAGCTATAATAGCTTCAATTGATTGAGAGGGGCTCGGTTTAACCAGTGACTAACAACCAGCATGAAATGATCGTCGTACTCGATTTCGGCGGACAATACAACCAGCTGATCGCCAGACGCATTCGCGATCTGGGCGTGTACAGCGAGTTGCTTCCATTTAATACTTCGGCGGACAAGCTTCGCGAGCTGGCGCCCAAAGGCATCGTGTTCTCCGGAGGACCGGCGAGCGTATACGCGGAAGGCGCGCCTACGGTCGACCCGGCGATCTACGAGCTCGGAGTGCCGATCTTCGGCATCTGCTACGGCATGCAGCTCATGACGCACCAGCAAGGGGGCAAAGTCGAGCCGGCCCACAAACGCGAGTACGGAAAATCGGACATCGATTTCGCGCAAGGCTCGGCGCTCGTGCAAGGGTTGGACAGCCGTCAGACGGTATGGATGAGCCATGGGGATCACGTGACGGAGCTGCCGGCCGGGTTCCGCGTCGACGCCAGCACGGAGCACGCTCCGGTAGCGGCGATGAGCGATCCGGACCGGAAGTTTTTCGCGGTGCAATTCCACCCGGAGGTTCGCCACTCGGTGCACGGCAACGAGATGATCCGCAACTTCCTGTTCGGCGTCTGCGGCTGCAAGGGCGACTGGACGATGGGCTCGTTTATCGACGATATGGTGCGTGATATCCGCAATGAGGTCGGCGAGAAGAAAGTGCTGTGCGCGCTGTCCGGCGGCGTCGACTCCTCGGTCGTGGCCGTGCTGATCCATAAGGCGATCGGCGACCAGCTCACCTGCATGTTCATCGACCACGGCTTGCTGCGCAAGGGCGAGGCGGAGAGCGTCATGGAGACGTTCGTCGGCAAGTTCGGCATGAACGTCGTGAAGATCGATGCGAGCGAGCGATTCCTGGGCAACCTGAAGGGCGTGGACGATCCGGAGAAAAAGCGCAAAATCATCGGCAACGACTTCATTCGCGTGTTCGAGGAGGAGTCCGCGCAGTTCGACGACTTCACGTTCCTGGCGCAGGGCACGCTGTATACCGACATCGTCGAGAGCGGCACGGCGACGGCGCAGACGATCAAGTCGCACCACAACGTCGGCGGCCTGCCGGAGGACATGAAGTTTAAGCTGATCGAGCCGCTGAAGACGCTGTTCAAGGACGAGGTGCGCAGAGTCGGCGCGGAGTGCGGCCTGCCGGACGCCATCGTCATGCGCCAGCCGTTCCCTGGCCCGGGTCTTGCCATTCGCGTGCTAGGCGAAGTGACGGAGGAGAAGCTGGAGATCGTTCGCGAATCGGACGCGATCCTGCGCGACGAGATCGCCAAGGCCGGGCTGGATCGCGAGATTTGGCAGTATTTCACGGCGCTGCCGAACATGAAGAGCGTCGGCGTCATGGGCGACGGGCGTACCTACTCGCACACCGTCGGCATCCGCGCCGTCACCTCGATCGACGGCATGACCGCCGACTGGGCGCGCATTCCGTGGGATGTGCTGGAAAAGATCTCCAACCGCATCGTGAACGAGGTGCAGAACGTTAACCGTGTGGTGTACGACATTACGTCGAAGCCTCCCGCGACGATCGAGTGGGAGTAAGGTGATGGGAACAGACGCCGGCTTGTCTTGATGCTTCAAGATTTCAGGCGTCTGCCGCGAGAAATACTCTCTTTTATTTGCGTTGTTCGGCAAATAGAAGAGAGTATTTTTTATGGCCGCATCCGACTCCGACCGCTATAATATTTTTTCGACATAATCGGTTTCCTCTGCGCTTGTCTTGGCGAGGGTACGAATCGTACGAATGTCTTTCAGCGGCGGCAGGCCGAAGAACCGTTTATATTCGCGGTTGAACTGCGTCACGCTTTCGTAGCCGACATCGAACGCGGTTGACGTGACATCGGTATCGTCGGTAAGCAAAATTCTGCGCGCCTCCTGAAGCCGGAGCTGCTTCTGATACTGGATCGGGCTCAGAGTCGTGATGGATTTGAACTTGTGATGCAGGGTAGAGGGGCTCATACCGCCGGCCTGGGCGATCTCCTCTACGGTAAGGGGACGCGAGTAGTTGGCTTTGACGTAATGGATCGCCTTGCTGATGCCTGCCGCATCATGATGCAGCAGCATGTTGTTATAGAAGCGTGCGCCGTCCTCGTCGGTCAGCAAGCGGTAGATCAGCTCACGCTTCACATCGGGTGCGAGAAAAGCCGCCGCTTCGCTGTCCGCATCCAGCTGCATCAGCCGCTCAAGCACACGCAGCGTATCAATCCCGGTCCTACCGATAAACGCGCCTTCCGTCAACCGATTTTCTCCAATCGCTTTAAGCTTTGCATCCAGCGCAACGGATGCAATCTCGTCCGCCGTAAAGGCAATTCGGATCGCCAAGTACGGCGCTTCCGGTGCGGCATGAGCGACTTGGCCTTTGATCGGCATATCGATGTTGGAAGCGATATAATCCCCGGCTCCGTAATTGCAGGTATTATTGCGGATCATCAGCGTTTTGCCGCCTTGAAGGACTACGCATATCCCCGGCTGGAAAAAACCGTATTGCACCGTCGTCGGTTGATCCGCCTTCAGCAGCGAAACGAAGGTTATGCCGGTTTCGTGGATGCCGCGGGCAAAGGAATAAGACAGGCCAAGCTGCAGCAGCCGCCGTAAAACAACCGAACGCTCCTCCTCTTCCGTATGACGACGCATAAGTTTTCTCCTCCCTGTGAGCCTTTATCGAACAAAAACTTTCCGGGCTGGGTATCCGGGCCGTCGGAGTTTTAGGCAAGAATCAGGCGCAATCCGACTATCGGCTTCATTATAAGCTCATTACAATTAAAGACACAAGCCGCGGAATAAAGGGGAAAGAGGCTGCGCAGGGGGCGGCGTTTGCCGAAAAACAGCGTGCCGACGATGCCCAACGGTGGTATGCGGTTACTATCGTAACGGAATACGAAGATTGACGAACCCAAAGTTCGGTACGGGAAAACGCATTTCTCAGTTGACGGGGACGGATGTTATACTATTTACACATTGCGTCGAAGCCGCCGTTCGGGATCGGGCGGGAGCGATACTTTCAGCAAGGAAAGAACCTGCCGACATGGCCTCGGCAGGTTCTTTGGCGAAAAGGAGATCGTGCATGCATGGCCGATTATTATTATGAGTTTCGGGAGGCGCGCGTCCTTGCGCTTGGCTCGCCGGAGCGGCAAACAACCGTGACGACGGATATCCCCGCCTTGCTGCTGGTGACGGAAGGCGAGGGAAGCCTGCAGCTCGGCGAGTCTATCTGCAATTTGCACTTCGGCTGCCTTGCGCTGCTTGCTCCGGGTTCTCGGGCGCAGCTCCGCTGCCCCGAAGGCTCCGGCTTGCACGCTTATTTGCTGCAATTCGACGTATACCGGCTGATCGAACAGGGACGGAATCATCTGCTTCATCGCCGCTCGCACGAAATTTTGCCCCAGCCGGGACTTCTCGCCGACCGCTCCGGCCCGAGGCTGTTCGAGTTGTTCAAGCTGCTGCATGAAGCGGGGCAATCGCCGAACAAGACTTCGCTCTCGCTGACGCTGCAGCGGCTGCTGCTGGAGACGGTTGAACTGAGCTTCGCCAGAAGCGAAGACGGCGTGCCGTCTGGGGAGGACCCGATACGCAAAGCGATTCGCCATATTCACGAGCATTACGGAAGCGAGCTGAATCGGACGATGCTGGCTGAGCTGACGGGCTATCATCCGCATTATTTCTCGCGCAAATTTCTTCAGGAGACGGGGCTTCGCGTTTCGGACTATATCGCCACCGTTCGAATGCGCAAAGCGAAGGAGATGCTGTTGACGACGTTCGTTCCAATCCGCGATATCGCGGCTCGGACCGGCTACGGGGATGCGCTGTATTTCAGCCGGAAGTTTCGACAACTGACCGGAGCTTATCCGACCGAATACCGGGAGGCGCCCAAACGAGTCGCGGTTTATCATTTTCTCGGCACGATGCTTCAATTGGGAATCAAGCCCATTGCGTGCGAATCGCATATGCTTCGTTATTCGGATCAACTGCATGACAAGACGGGAGGAATCGAGTCGTTTGAGAGCTGGGATCTGGACAGGCTTCGCACGCTCAAGCCGGAGCTGATCGTGGCGTCAAACTATATGCACGCGGAGCTTCGAGGGCAACTGGAGGAAATAGCTCCGGTGTTGATCAAGTCCGAAGAGGTTCGCCCGCTGGACAATCTGAAGGTGTTCGGGAGCTTGCTTCGCCGGGAGCGCGAGGCCGATGCGGCGCTGACCCGTATGCTGGCGCTCGCGACGCAGCTGCGGGAGCGTCTGTCGCGATGGCAGGGCGAGACCGTCACGACCGCGGTATACGAGCTTTCGGCCGGGCATCTGTACGTGATGGGGCGCTACGATCGCTGTTGCTATGCCGCATATGAAATGCTGGGACTCAGGCCGCCCGCCTCGGTCGCGAATCGGCTGGCGGATAGCGGCACCTATCTTCGCCTGGAACCGGATCAGCTAGCGGAATATGCCGCTGACCACATGATTGTCTGCATGTACGAGGAGGAGGGCATGGAGCTGACCGAAGGGCTGACGGAAAGCGAGCCTTGGAACAGCCTTCCCGCGGTGAGGCGACGGCAGGTATACAAGGTGCCGATCGGACTTTATTGGTACAACGACGGTTTGTCGCTGGAGAGACAGATGCTAATGATCGCGGATTTGCTGCTGCACGGGAAGTGACGAAAATCCATGTCGATTGCGCTTCTTTTTCTATCGACGGTTGGACGACCGCTTGTTATCATTTCTATTGATAATGTTTCTCATTATCAACTAGAGGTACTGACAGGGCTGGAGGAGAAGCTGATGGATAGGAAGAAAAAGAGGGGGATGCTCGGCGCGCTGACGCTGACGTTCGGATTGATGCTGGCGGGATGTGGAACGGATAACGGCAATTCGTCGGAGTCGGCTCAGACTCAGGCAGCGGAGGCGGAGCCGAAAAGCGCGGCGCAGTCCGGAGAGACGGGACGGGCGTCGACGCGCGCGTTCGATACGGCGAAGGGGACAGTGCAAATTCCCGATCGGCCGCAGCGGATTGTAACGGATTACTACGGCGGAGAATTGATTGCCGCGGGGCTGAACGTTGTCGGCGCCGCACCGCTGACGTTCGACAACCCGTTTCTGAAGGAACGGCTGCAGGACGCGGAGGATGCGGGACAGCCGCTCAATACGGAAAAGATTTTGGAGCTGCAGCCCGATCTGATCGTAGTCATGTACGACGACTCATACGAGGCGCTGTCCAAAATCGCGCCAACCGTTCATATTCCGTTTAATACGGCCAAGTCCGTCACGGAGACGATCGCTCTGTTTTCGGAGCTGGCCGGCAGACCGGACGATGCGAAAACCTTGATCGACTCGTTCGAACAAAAGGGACAAACGGCGAGAGAGGCTTTGAAGAGCATAGTGGACGAACGGGCGACGATCGGTATTTACGAGTTGGTCAATGACGGCACGTTGTGGATATTCGGTGAAAATGCCGGGCGAGGAGGTCAGGTGTTCTATAACGCGCTCGGCTACCGTATGCCGCATCCTGACCCGACAGGCGAGCAGACGCTTCAATTGTCGATGGAAATGTTGCCTGAATACGCAGCGGACTATATGTTCTTGACCGTCTACGATCCGGATCATACCGGCGAGGCGTTGCGCGATCTGCAGGAACTGGAGATCTGGAAGCAATTGCCCGCGGTTCGCAACAACAGAGTGTTCATTAACGATTACGATTACTGGTACCCGAATGATCCGCTCGCCGTGATGGGGCAAATTGATCTTGCGGTCGATGCTCTGACGCAGCGCGAGGCGGAGAACGCAAAATAAAGATAGGGCCGAAGTGTTCCAACTTTTTCCCTTCGCAGATCGTCTGATAGGTATCGGAACGTTCTGCGGAGGGATTTTTTGCGTGGAGTAAATATCAAGGCTATGTGCGTTGCTGGTAATTCTTTCGAAGTGTGAGGGGAGCATGAGGATTAAATTGGTCAGTACTAAGACAGCATGTGAAATTGTCAGTTTTACGGGATCCGGGAGATGACTCGAACATGAATAGGTCTTTTTAGAGGTCAACATTTAACCCCACATATTTTAAAAAAAACATAATATTCTTTAAAATCCCATATTTTAAATATTTAGTAAATAAGGGCTATATAATGGTGTGATAAATTGAAGTATAATTAATTTACTGGGCCCCCAGTAAAATCCATCGAATGAAATAGGAGGTATTATTTGTGGGTATAAGTAAAAAGATAATAATATCCCCTTTTTTATTTTTGATGTTCGCAGGATCGGTATTTGCCTCTCCAGATTATGATAGGGGTATTTATGTGGATTCAACGTGCACCCCGGGATCGGGGATCTATATACGGGGAGCACAAATTGGAAGTGATAATGGATATTATCCTGAAGTTACATTTGTACGTATCTATTTTGAGTGGTACAAAGATGGGGTTTATACAGGGAGTAAGCAGGATCAAGATAGTACTGCACCAATTAGTGTATCAAATTACACGGCGGCCTGCGTCCACGAAGCGAGCGCTAGCTATAAGATGGCATGGTCTGAGCGCTGGGAAATGGAAGATGGAAGTGTTTGGAACCCCTCTAATGAAATAATATGGTAAACCAATAAAGAAAGGAGGAAAAGAACGTGACAATCTCCAGAGATAAATGGGGAAAATTAATTGTTTTCATATTGGGAGGCGCAATTATACTAATCGCATTGACGCAAATCGGCTACGCGAGACCGGATCCAGATTCTTATCCTGAGCGGGCGAAAGAGGGCAAGCTCTATTATAATGAACATCCTTCATTTGCTGACGAGCAGAAAATGTATCCGGAGGTAGCCGAAAAGCTATTGAACAGCTGGAAACAGGCAGCCGATAAGCTGAACGGCATCGTGCCCGTAAAAGACTGGAAGCTGATCAGCAGCGGCGATCTCGATCTGGAACTGACGAACGGTCTGCCCGATCAAGAAGTATCGACCTTTAACGAAGCGCTGTTCAGCGACGAGAGGAAGTCCGAATTGCAGAAAGGCGATCTCTATCCCGGCGCTCTGATCAGTCCGTCCGAGAATCGGGTCATTCTGCTCTGGGAGAAGTTCGACGGCAGCGCGGTGTATTTGCACATCGATTCCAAGACGGATGCCGACGGCTCCAGAACGTGGTTTCTGAATGGCGGAGTCAACCGGATCGGCAACTAGCTGGCCTGACTTTATAGCTGATAATCACAATCGCCTCCAGTGTTTGGTAGCCGCGCCTTAATGGGCTTTCAAACACTGGAGGCTTCGAATCTTTGGACATGGGCGTGCGCTATTCGCTTTTCCGCTTGGACACGAAACGGGAGTCGTTACACGATTGTTTAGAACATCGTCCTCCGTTTGAGCAAGAATCGGGAGTCGTTACACGATTTTTTAGAACATCGCCCTCCGTTTGAGCAAGAATTCTGAGCCGATACACGATTTTTTAGAACATTGCCCTCCGTTTGGACACGAATCGGGGGGCGATACACGATTTTTTAGAACATCGTCCTCCGTTTGAGCACGAAACGGGAGTCGTTACACGATTCTATAGAACATCAGCCTCCGTCAGAGCACGAATCGAGTCAAATTGAATGTTTTCATCGAGCAGACCCTCTCATGAGCGTCATTAGAGTGAAGTCACGCGGCTTCTTCGAATAACACGCCTTGAAAGATCCCCTAGCGAAAGATTCCCTTGTGGAAGGCCCCCGCCCCTATAGAACTTGTACACGAGTGAGCAACTGGATCAGTTGCCGTCAGTTATCGTCTTTTTCCCGGCATGCTACAGAAGACCGAAGCTCCAACTCGCGAGTTTGCTCCGCTCCATTAAGTAAAGCGCCGCTGCGGCTCGAAGCCGAATTCGCGCTGCATTCCTTCCATGGAGTAGATCGGCTTGCGCTCGTGCCCCGGCTGGCGGAAATAGGACAGGTCGCAAGGTGAGCCCCGCTCTCCGAAAGCGGCGTTCAGCGCATCCGTTACGGGAGCGCGGCAGCTGGCCTCCGGGCCGACGACGTTGCAGATGCGGACGCCGGGCTTGGGAGGAGAGGCCAGTACGCTGTGCAGCGCGCCAAGAATATCGGATACATAGACGTGCGCCAGCTGAACGAAGGGGAGTGTCGCCGGCGTATCGGAATCGGGGAGCGTCCATTGTTCGTCTACGACCGCTCCGAACCGCAGATTGACGAAGTCGGCGTCCGGATGGGAGCGGTAGAAATAGCGGGTCAGCTCTTCGACGGTCGCTTTGCTGAAGCCGTAAGCGTCCTCCGCAAGACAGGGATGGTCGTCGGGAATCGGCAGCTCGCTTGGCATAAAGTCCGGAGACAGGCAGCCGACCGCGGCGATCGAGCTGGCTGTAATCAATTTTCGGCATCCCCGGTCGAGCAAATAACGATAAAGCCGCCTTGTCCCCAGCACGTTGACGGACAACCCGTCTTCCTCCGAGCATCCCCCAGTTACCGCGGCCAGATGGACGACGGCGGAGATATCGTAACGATCCAATCCGCGCAAATCCTCGAACCGGTCGAACGAGCCCTGAACGAAAGGGATATCGTCAAATGGAGCTCTCCCCCGCGACAAGCACACGATGTCTCTCTCCCGATGCAAAGCAATCGCCAGCTCTTTTCCGATAAATCCGCTTGTTCCAGTAATCAATACGGTCATGTGGTCAGGTCTCCTTCGAAATCAACATCAGGCTTGCTATGAGTAGAGTGTATCATCTTAAGACCGGCACAGGGAGAGGGGCACCGATATTTCAAATTAAGCCCACACCCAGAGAGAGCATATGCCGACATTTCAAATTAAGCCCACACGCAGAGAGAGCATGTGCCGACATTTCGAATTAAGCCCACGCGCAGAGAGCATATGCCGATATTTCGAATTAAGCTTCGGCGCAGCGAGCGAGAGCGAGCAACCATAGGCGAAGAAAGCCGACCGAGCGGATTTGCAGAAACCGCCATTTTTCGCCCAGCGTATGTTTTGTTTTCGTTTTCAATGGAATTTACGCCGTTAATCGGCCGGAAGAGAATGTAAATTCCGAACAATACCTTGTCTCCCCTCTGTCGTTATACGTAAATAATCGTTGACAGGGGAGATCATTCCACCTAGAATATGGAATGGACAAACAACTGAATAATCTTTTCGTATAATCCCGGGAATTGGCTCGGGAGTCTCTACGAGGTCACCGCAAATGATCTGTCTACGAAAAGGGAAAACAAGCCCGAGGGCGGCATGCGTCCTTTGGAATACTTTTCCCGGTTGTGCGGAACCTAGAAGAGAAGTCTTCTGGGTTTTTTATGTTTGGCTTGGGTTCCAATTCATTCAAATGTTGAAGGGAGAGTTTATGGAGACATGGAAAGTTTCTTTAAGCTGAAGGAACTGGGAACGAACGTACGCACGGAGATCATGGCAGGAATTACGACCTTCATGACGATGGCTTACATTCTAGTCGTTAACCCAGGCATTTTATCGGGGGCGGGGCTGTCTTTCGAGTCCGTGTTCCTGGCTACCGCGCTGGCGGCCGGTATTTTCACGATCGCAATGGGCTTGTTCGTTAACTTTCCGGTTGCGCTCGCTCCGGGGATGGGCCTGAACGCTTTCTTTGCGACCACGGTCATTACCTCCAAGGCGACCGGCCACGAGATTACGGCGGAGATGGGTTTGGCGGCCGTATTCATTTCGGGTATTATTTTCTTCATTCTTACGGTGACGCAGGTGCGGCAGATTCTGGTCGTGGCCATTCCGGATGCGCTGAAGCATGCGATTACGGTCGGTATCGGTTTGTTTATTGCCATCGTAGGCATGAAAAACAGCGGCCTGATGTCGATCATTACGTTCGAGGACGGCAGCACGCTGCTGACGATGGGGCATTTGAAGGACCCTTCGGTATGGCTGACCATTGTCGGCTTGGGTATTATCGCCCTGCTGATGGTGCTGCGCGTTAAGGGCGCGATCCTGATCGGTATGCTGATCATCACGCTGCTCGGCGCGATTCCGGCAGTGGATCTCGTTAACTTTAATACGTTGAAGGAAGCAAGCTGGGCGCCGAACTTCGGCGAGCTGAACTTCTGGCATATGGATTTTGCCGATCTGTTCACGACGGGCTTGCTGACGGCGATTGCTACCTTTACTTTCGTTGAATTGTTCGATACGTTCGGCACATTGGTCGGTACGGCCAACAGAGCCGGATTTTTCAAAAATAAAGAAGAAGGCAACAAAAAAGTCGGCAAAGCGATGTTCGTGGACTCGCTCGCGGTCAGCGGCGGCGCAATGCTCGGCACAAGCACGGTTACGGCTTACGTGGAAAGCTCCGCGGGCATCGCCGAAGGCGGACGCTCCGGCCTGACCGCGATTACGACGGGCGCCTGCTTCCTGCTCGCGCTGTTCCTGCTGCCGCTGGCGCTGTTGATCCCGGGACCGGCGACGAGCGCGGCTCTGATCATCGTCGGCGTGCTCATGGTGCAATCGGTCAAGGAAATCGACTTCACGGATCTGGTCATCGGCATTCCGGCGTTCCTGACGATCACGATTATGCCGTTCACGTACAACATCGCCAACGGGATTTCGTTCGGCATCGTTTCTTATGTACTGCTGGCGTTCGTCACGAACCTGGCCGGCGACAAAAAGCACAAAATCCATTGGCTCATGTGGGTGCTGTTCGTCATCGTTATCGCGCGCTACGTATTCGTAGGCGGAGAATAATCGCGTTTATGAGCCTTCGCGGGCTCATGGCATCAATCAACCCCGCTTCACTTCCGAATCGTCGGAGGTGGGGCGGGGTTTTCATATGCGCAGAAAAAGGACTCGGCTCGTCGCATATGGTACAATGGAATTATTGAGAATCATTATCAATTGGTGGAGGGTTTAATATGAAGAAGCTTCCGGCTCGCGGACCGTCGGCCAGAGGGGGCGGGATACGATGATCGGATTAAGCGCGGCGCAGCCCTGGACGCCCGACGAATGGGAGGCCGCTCTGACGGTATGGGAGAACGCCTCGATCGCCGTTCTGGATATTCGCCATCGTCTCATAGAGCCGGGTGACGCCATTCGAGATTACTCGCTTCCGGCGCATGCCCTGATCGTCGCATTGAACGGTCCGTGCTCTGTATCTCTGGGTCATGACGCTTATTTAATGGAACGTTTTGCCGTGCTCCATGCTCCCAAAGGTGTGCCCCTGACGATTGAGCCGATGGAAGGATGGCTGGACTTCTATCTGATCCTGTACAAGGCTACGCTGAATTCGGCCTGCCTTCCGGAAAATCGCCCGTTCGAGGGTTATAAGCCGCTGCAGCGGCCCTGCGCCATTAACGTGGCCAATCCGCTGTACTACATCCGTTGCTGCAGCAGCATGCACGACCGCTGGCAGCGGCCTCACGCCCGCCGCAAGCTGCACGCCTTGACCGGATTTTATCAACTCGTTAGAGAAATCGGCCTTGATCTGGAGCAGGACCGTTTGGCGGCGCTGCCGCCGGACTATGTTCGAATGACCCAATCCTACATGGAGCAAAATTATGATTTGCCTCTGACCGTGCAGGGACTTGCCGAAGCGCTCGGGATCAGCGCCAGCCAGTTGAACCGGTTATTCAAGCAGCGGTGCGGCGCGGGACCGCAGGAGTATTTGAAGGAGGTGCGCTTGCAGGCGGCCAGGCAGTACTTGCAATTGTATCCGGTCAGCCTGAAGGAGGTCGCTCACGCTACCGGCATCTGCGACGAATTTTATCTTAGCCGCCTGATCAGGAGCCGCTTCGGCATGACCGCGGAGCAGCTTAGGAAGAAATCCACAAACGGCATGCACGATTTCTTCATGGAGCAAACGGACCAAGCCCCCTATACTGTTACTAGATTCGATAATGAGAATCATTTTCATAACAGAGGGGAAACCATCATGCTGAAAAAACTGCAACACAAGATGCTGCTTACCGCCGCCGTCAGTTTTATGCTCGTCTCGTCCGCCTGCGGATCCGCGAACAATGCCGGCAGCGCCGATAACGCCGCCCAGGCCAGCCCGACGGCAGCCGGCGCTTCCCATAGTCCGTCCGCCGCGGCTTCCGAAACACCCGCCGCCAACGCTACGCGCACGGTGAACACCGAGATGGGGGAAGTCGAAATTCCGCTCGATCCCAAGCGCATTATCGTGCCGTTCGTTCAAGGGGACTTGATGGCGCTGGGCATCAAACCGGTCGGCACCTCCTTTAACGACGACGCCGTATTCGAAGAGGAGATGGGTGACACTTCGATCGGCATTCCATGGGATTTGGATTTGGAAGCCGTCATGGCGTTGGAGCCGGATTTGATTATCTACGCCAATGCGGAAGAGTACGAGAAGCTGAAGCTGATCGCGCCGACGGTCATCATTTCCGATTTGTACAGCATGGAGTCGCTGCAGAGATTGCAGCTGCTGGGCGATCTGGTCAACCGCAAGGACAAGGCCGAGGAACTGGTGAAGCAATTCAAGGAGAAAGTGGCCGACAGCAAAGCCAAGCTGGAGCAGGCCGGTCTGCTGGAGAATACCGTATCGTTGTTCGAATGGAAGGAAGCCGGCGCCGTGACTGTGTTCGGCAACAAATACGGGCGAGGCGGAGAACTGCTGTACAGTTATTTGGGCATGAAGGCGCCGCAGCGCGTTCAGGAAGAAATTATCGATCATCCGGACGATCCGCGATTATTGGTGCTGTCGATGGAGGTTGTGGCGGAATACCAAGGGGATTTTATTTTCTCCGATGAACTGGTCGTTAATTTGGAAGGCAATCCCGTCTGGGAAAGTCTGGCCGCGGTCAAGGAAGGTCGGTTGATCCAGACCAGCAGCGGCATGTTCTGGTTCAACGACATCCTCTCCATGAACGCGCAGCTGGATTTCATTACGACCCGCCTGCTCGAAGCGGCCGGGCGCTGATGGGGAACAGCCTATGACGCAGTCGCAGCATTCGGCCGGACGCTCGCAAGGCGGCCGGCTTTTCCCTTTGTACATGACGGCAGGCGCGCTTATGCTGTTGGCTGCCGCAGCCGCTTCCGTGTCGTTCGGGGCAGCCGATATGAACCTGGCTACCGCATGGAGCGCCGTATTCGGCTTTAACCCCGACATCAGCGAGCATCAGGTGATTCGGGCGCTTCGGCTTCCGCGAACGTTGGCGGGAATCGTAGTCGGAGCCAGCCTGGCGGTATGCGGGGCGGTGATGCAAGGAACGACCCGCAATCCTCTGGCGGATTCGGGATTGATGGGCATCAGCTCGGGAGCGTCATGCGGCATCGCCATAAGCCTCGCTTTTTTGCCCGGGGGACCATATCTCACGCAGATGATGTTCTCGTGCATCGGAGCCGCGTTGGCAACGTCCTTGACTTACCTGTTCGCCTCCGCCGGAGGACGCGGCATGACGCCGCAGCGGCTGGTGCTGGCTGGACTGTCGATCTCCATGCTGTTCGGGGCGCTGACGTCCGCGATCGCGATCGAATACCGGATCGGCAAGGCAATGATTCATTGGACGTCCGGTTCCACCGCCAGCATCAGTTGGATCGAGCTGGCCGTCGCGATGCCTTTGTTCGTGATCGGAATCGGGACGGCTCTCGCCATCTCCCGTTCCGTTACTTTGCTCAGCATGGGAGACGACGTCGCTTCCGGGCTCGGCCTGCAGGCGCGGCGCATCCGCTTGATCGCCACGCTGGCCGTCCTGCTGCTGACCGGATTGGCCGTCGTCATCGTTGGGCCGATCGGCTTCGTCGGCCTGATCATTCCGCATCTGGCGCGCTTCTTGATCGGGGCCGATTACCGCTATATCATTCCGATGTCCGCGCTGTACGGAGCCGGGTTCCTCGTTCTGGCGGATCTGTTCGGGCGGCTGTACAATCGTCCGCAGGAGACGCCGCTCGGCATCATTTTCGCCGTCATCGGCGTGCCGTGCTTCCTATATATCGCCCGCAAGATCAGGAGGGAAAAGCAATGAAGGTGAAGCAAGCTCGCGGGTGGAGCGTTACGTTGGCATTCTCCGTCCTGTTGTTCCTGCTCGTGCTCGTCAGCCTGAATACCGGCAAGATGAGCCTGAAACTCGGAGAGATCGTGGAGGTTTTCCTCGGAGCGGCCAGCGAGCGCAACGAAACGATCGTCTACCAATTCCGCATGCCCCGCATCGTGCTGGCCGCCCTTGTCGGCTTCGGAATGGGCGGAGCCGGAGTCGTTCTGCAAACCCTGCTTCGCAATGACATGGCCAGCCCCGGCACGCTCGGAATCAGCGCCGGAGCCGGACTGTTCGTCATGCTGGTCATCGCCGGGCTGCAGATCACGGCGCTTCCGAACCGTTATCTGCTTCCCATCCTGGCTTTCGTCGGCGGCATCACCTCGGCCATTCTGATCTTCCTGCTGGCCTACCGCCGTCATGCCGAAGTGTCTCCCACCGGGCTGATTCTGACCGGGGTAGCCGTAGGCACCGGCTACGGAGCGTTGACGCTGATGATCACTTTGAAGCTGGACGACAATCAGATGGAATTCGCCCAGCGCTGGAACGCGGGCAGTCTGTGGGGGGACGACTGGAACTACATCGGCATCATGCTGCCTCTGGTCGCAGGCATCTGGCTGTATCTGTACAGTCGGTATCGGATTCTGGATCTGTTCGCGCTCGGTCAATTGCTGGCCAAAGGATTGGGCGTGCGCATCCGTTACCAGTTCGTCTCTCTGGCGCTGGCCGCGGTCGCTCTGTCCTCGGTCAGCGTGGCGTTCGGCGGCAGCTTCTTCTTCGTCGGACTGATCGCTCCGCACATTGCGCGCCGGCTGTGCGGGGGCAACCATGCCTGGCTTCTGCCGGCCTCGTCGCTGGCGGGAGCGCTGCTCGTGCTGGCCGCGGATACGCTGGTCCGCTCCTCGATCGCCATTGTCGGCATTCCGACAGGAATCGTCATTACGCTGATCAGCGCGCCATATTTTTTATATTTGCTGACCCGAATAAAATAAATCGTCTGTTGCGGTCCGATTGCCGCAAACGTTTTGAGCAAAACACGAACATTAATAATAATTCTCAATGAAAGCGTTCGTCTTTGTTTGACAGTCCCCCCTGCTCTGGGGTACACTTAGAAGCGTCAAGAAGCGAAAGGACTTTGTCGAAAGTTTGGCAAGGCGCCATGCGCGTATAGGTCGGGAATCGGCCCGAACGTCTCTACCCGGAAACCTAAATTTCCGGACTACGCGGCAATCGCAGGCGGCATGGAATAGAAGCGCGGACCAAACGGGGTTCGGGCTTTGTCTTGTCGTCGTTACGCGCTGTTGCGGAAGAAGTAGAGAACGAAGGTCGATTGGGGAATACTGAGGGTATTCCCGTCGATCTTTTTTTCATTTCAGGAAAAGAACAGAACGCAACCGGGGAAGGGTGGAATCATGTCGTCACTTGTCGGCGTCATCATGGGCAGCACGTCGGATTGGGAAACGATGAAGAAAGCGTGCGAGATTCTTGAGGAGCTGAACATTCCTTACGAGAAAAAAGTCGTCTCCGCGCATCGGACGCCGGACTTGATGTTCGAATATGCGGAAACCGCGGTCTCCCGCGGCCTGAAGGTCATTATCGCCGGCGCCGGCGGCGCCGCTCATCTGCCGGGTATGGTCGCGGCCAAAACCGTCCTGCCCGTTATCGGAGTGCCCGTTCAATCGAAAGCGTTGAACGGGCTGGACTCGTTGCTCTCCATCGTGCAGATGCCGGGAGGCATTCCGGTGGCGACGGTGGCCATCGGCGCGGCCGGCGCGACGAACGCGGGCCTGCTCGCGGCGCAGATCGTCGGCGCTTTCGATTCAGAAGTGCAGGCCCGCGTGGCCGCAAGGCGCGAGCGCATTACGAGCGACGTGCTGGATAACGCGGAGCTGCCTTCATGAGCGGAGGGGATAACGTGAACAAGCTCGTGAATCTGTTTGACGGAGAGGGCATGGCGTGCGACGAGTTTGGCTGCGCCGTCCCGGGCCAGGCGAGCGAGGAAGCCTCCGCTTCGGACGGAGCGGGTGACGGGCAAGCGGCCGAAGCGGCGTCCGGGAGCCGGAAGGCGTCCAAGCGGCAGATTCTGCCCGGCGCAACGATCGGCGTGCTCGGCGGCGGGCAGCTTGGCCGCATGCTGGCGCACGCCGGCAGCCGTCTCGGCTATCGGTTCGTGACGCTCGATCCGACGCCGGACAGCCCTAGCGGGCAGACGGCGGCGCAGATCGTGGCGGCCTACGACGACCGCGAGGCGGCCAGGGAGCTGGCGCAGCGCTCCGACGTCATCACGTACGAGTTCGAGAACGTGGACGCCGGCGTGGCGGAGATGCTCGAGCGCGAATCGTACGTGCCGCAGGGCAGCAAGCTGCTGTATACGACGCAGCATCGGCTGCGCGAGAAGCGGGCGGTCGAAGCGGCGGGGGCGCAGGTGGCGCCTTACGCCGAGATCGAGAGCCTGGACGGCTTGCGGGAAGCGGCCGCGAGGCTGGGGCTTCCGGCGGTGCTGAAGACGGCGACCGGCGGCTACGACGGCAAAGGCCAGTGGGTGCTGCGGAGCGAGGACGAGTTGGCTCCGGCTTGGGAAGAGGCGGAGCGGAGCGGTACGCAGCTCGTGCTGGAGAAGTTTATCGTATTCGACAAGGAAATTTCCGTGATCGCGGCGAGAAGCCCTTCGGGAGAAGTGAAGACGTTCCCGCCCACGGAAAACATCCACGTTCATAATATATTGCATCTATCGATCGTTCCGGCGCGCATTTCGGAGCAAGTGCGTTCCGAGGCGGAGAAGCTGGCCGTGTCAATCGCCGAGACGCTTGGCGTCGTCGGACTGATCGCCGTCGAGATGTTCCTGACGGCGGACGGCGAGTTGTACGTCAACGAGCTGGCGCCAAGGCCGCACAATTCCGGACATTATACGATAGAAGCGTGCCGGACGTCGCAGTTCGAGCAGCACGTTCGCGCGATCTGCGATCTGCCGCTCGGCGATCCGTCGCTGCTGACGCCGGTCGTGATGGCGAACATTCTCGGGGAGCATATGAAGCCGCTCTTGACCTGGATGGGCGAGAAGGATGCGGTTGCCGAGAAGCTGGGCGTCGAGGTCAAGGTTCATCTGTACGGCAAGGCGGAAGCGAAACATAAGCGCAAGATGGGTCACCTGAACGTGCTCGCCCCGAATGTGGAGGCGGCGCTGGAATGGATCGCCCAATCGAATATATGGAGGGTTTAATTACACATGTTAGAACGTTATAGCCGTCCCGAGATGCGGGCGATCTGGACCGAACAGAACAAGTTCCAAGCCTGGTTGGAGGTAGAATTGTGCGCCTGCGAGGCGTGGGCCGAGCTGGGACACATTCCGCATGAAGACACGGCGGCGCTGCGCCGGAACGCGAAGTTCGATATCGACCGCATTTACGAGATTGAGCTGGAAACCCGCCACGACGTCATCGCCTTTACCCGCGCCGTATCCGAAAGCCTCGGAGCTGAACGCAAATGGGTGCACTACGGCCTCACATCGACGGACGTCGTCGATACGGCGATGGGGTATCTGCTTCGCCAGGCGAACGTGATTTTGCGGAAGGACATCGAGAACTTCATCGCGATCCTTCGCGATCAGGCGATTAAATATAAGAAGACGCCGATGATGGGCCGTACGCACGGCGTTCATGCGGAGCCGACGACGTTCGGACTGAAGCTGGCGCTGTGGCACGAAGAGATGAAGCGCAACCTGGAGCGGTTCGAGCATGCGGCCGCGGGCGTCGAATTCGGCAAAATGTCCGGCGCGGTCGGCACGTACGCCAACATCGATCCGTTCGTCGAGCAGTTCGTCTGCGACAAGCTCGGCATCAAGGCGGCGCCGATCTCGACCCAGACGCTGCAGCGCGACCGCCACGCGGAATATATGGCGACGCTGGCGCTGATCGCCACGTCGATCGACAAGTTCGCGACGGAAATCCGCGGCCTGCAGAAGAGCGAGTTCCGCGAAGTGGAGGAACCGTTCGGCAAAGGGCAGAAGGGCTCGTCGGCGATGCCGCACAAGCGCAACCCGATCGGCTGCGAGAACATGAGCGGTTTGTCCCGCGTCATTCGCGGCCACATGCTGACCGCCTACGAGAACGTGCCGCTGTGGCATGAGCGCGACATCTCGCACTCCTCGGCGGAGCGCGTCATTTTGCCGGACGCGACGATGCTGCTCAACTACATGCTGAACCGTTTCGGCAACATCGTGAAGAACCTGACCGTATTCCCGGAAAATATGAAGCGCAATATGTCCCGCACTTATAACGTTCCGTTCTCCGGACGCGTCATGACGAAGCTGATCGACAAGGGCTTCGCCCGCGAGCAGGCGTACGACACCGTGCAGCCGCGCGCGATGCAGGCGTGGGAGGAGCAGCGCGATTTCCGCGACATCGTGGAATCGACGAAGGAGATTACCGACGTGCTGTCCGCGGAGGAGATCGCCGAATGCTTCGATCCGACGTGGCATCTGAAGCATGTGGATACGATTTTCGACCGGTTGGGGTTGAACTAAATACGCGCGCTTGCGGGCGCCGCTAGGAGGCAGCAATGACGACTCAAGCTTTGGCTACGGCCGAAGGGCTCGTGAACGCCCCGCTCATTCACAAGGGCAAGGTCCGGGAGCTGTACGATCTCGGCGAGCACCTATTAATTGTAGTAACGGATCGCATCTCGGCGTTCGATTATGTGCTGGACCCCCCGGTTCCCGGAAAAGGCAGCGTCCTGAACGGGCTGAGCGCATACTGGTTCGAACAGACCGCAGGCTTGCAGGAGAATCATGTCGTGCATACGGACGCAGCGCTGCTGGGCGATGTCCTGAAGGATCCGGAGAAGCTGGCCGGACGCATTATGGTCTGCCGCAAGGCAAAGCGCGTCGACATCGAGTGCGTCGTGCGCGGCTACATTACGGGCGGCGGCTGGCGGCAGTATCAGTCGAGCGGCGAGGTGAACGGTATCCCGCTGGCTCAGGGCCTGCGCAAAAACGCCAAGCTGGAGCAGCCGATCTTCACGCCCGCCGGCAAAAACGACGTCGGTCACGACGAGGACATCCCGTTCGAGGAGATGGCCCGCCGCGTCGGCGCGGAGCTGGCGGAGGCGCTTCGCGAGCGCAGCCTGAAGCTGTACGAGTTCGGACGCGACTATTGCGCCAAACGGGGCATTATCCTCGCCGACTGCAAGTTCGAGTTCGGCCTGATCGACGGGGAGATCATCCTCATCGACGAGCTGTTCACGCCGGACTCCTCGCGCTTCTGGGCGGAGGAGAACTACAAGCTCGACGTCGAGATCGACAGCATGGACAAGGAGCCGGTGCGCGCCTACCTGGCCGAATCGGATTGGGACAAGAACAGCCCGCCGCCATCGCTGCCCGCCGAAGTCGTCGCGGCGACGACGGCCCGCTATCGCGACATCGCCCGCAGGCTGACGGAGTAGTCGACTCGCGAGGAGCGAGTAACGATCCGTCAGACCGTTAACGGAGGCGGAAGCGGCCCGCGAGCGGGAATAACGGTCCGTCAGGCCGTTAACGGAGGCGGAAGAGGCCCGCGAGCGGGAATAACGGTCCGCCAGACCGTTAACGGAGGCGGAAGAGGCCCGCGAGCGGGAATAACGGTCCGCCAGACCGTTAACGGAGGCGAAAGCGGCCAGCGAGCGGGAATAACGGTCCGTCAGACCGTTAACGGAGGCGAAAGCGGCCAGCGAGCGGGAATAACGGTCCGTCAGACCGTTAACGGAGGCGGAAGAGGCCAGCGAGTGGGAATAACGGTCCGTCAGACCGTTAACGGAGGCGCAAGAGGCTCGCGAGTGGGAATAACGGTCGGTCAGACCGTTAACGGAGGCGGAAGAGGCTCGCGGGCGAGAATAACGGTCCGTCAGACCGTTAACGGAGGCGAAAGCGGCCAGCGAGCGGGAATAACGGTCCGTCAGGCCGTTAACGGAGGCGGAAGCGGTCCGCGAGCGAGAATAACGGTCCGACGGACCCCTATTTCGCAGAAGTAGGTACAAGCACAACGTATCCCTCAATGGATCGGACGTATCGCATGAGCAGCAGGATTTACTTTTCACCAGATAAACGTCCTTATAGATGAACCATCCACCAACTTATTATCAGGAGGAACCTCCCCATGAAAGCAAAGGTTTACGTGACGATCAAGCAGAACGTGCTCGACCCGCAAGGGAACGCGGTGCAGGGCGCGCTGCATACGCTCGGATTCAATGAAGTCGGCAAGGTGAGAATCGGCAAATACCTCGAATTGGATCTGGACACGAACGATCGCGCGCAAGCGGAGGAACAACTCAAGGTGATGTGCGAGAAGCTGCTGGCGAACACGGTTGTCGAAGACTATCGTTTCGAATTGGAGGGCTGAGGCGCTCATGAAATTCGCTGTTCTTGTTTTTCCGGGGTCCAACTGCGATATCGACTGTTACAAAGCGGTAGAAGACACGGTCGGCCAAGCGGTCGATTACGTGTTCCACACGGCGACTGATCTGTCCGCGTATGACGCGATTCTCGTGCCGGGCGGCTTCTCCTACGGGGACTATCTGCGCTGCGGCGCCATCGCGCAATTCGCTCCGGTCATGGCCGAGGTGAAAAAAGCGGCCGAGCAAGGCAAGTTCATTCTCGGCATCTGCAACGGGTTCCAGATTCTCACGGAAGCGGGCTTGCTGCCGGGCGCGCTCATTCGCAACAATTCGCTCAAATTCCGCTGCCACCAGGTCGAGCTGAGCGTCGAGAACGCTGCGACCGGCTTCACGAACGACTATAAGCAGGGCGAGGTCATTACGATTCCGATCGCGCACGGCGAAGGCAGCTATTTTGTGGACGATGCGACGCTGGCGGCGCTGAAGGCGAACAAGCAGATCGTGTTCCGCTATGCGGGCGACAACCCGAACGGCTCCGTGGACAATATCGCGGGCGTGTGCAACGAAGCGGGCAACGTCGTGGGCATGATGCCCCACCCGGAGCGCGCGGTGAAAGAGCTTCTCGGCTCCGCCGACGGCGCGCGGATGTTTACGTCAGTATTAAACGCTTGGAGGGAACGCAATGGCGCAGCAAGTATCCGCTAAGGAACCTACGGTCGAACAGATCGCGGAGCAGAAAATCTACAAGCAATTCGGCGTTTCGGACAAGGAGTACGAGCTGATCTGCGATTTTATGGGACGCAAGCCGAACTATACGGAGATCGGCGTGTTCAGCGTCATGTGGTCGGAGCACTGCGCGTACAAAAACTCCAAGCCGCTGCTGCGCAGATTCCCGACCTCGGGACCGCGCGTGCTGATGGGGCCGGGCGAAGGCGCGGGCATCGTCGATATTGGCGACAACCAGGCGGTCGTGTTCAAAATCGAATCCCACAACCACCCTTCCGCGGTAGAGCCTTATCAGGGCGCGGCGACGGGCGTGGGCGGCATTATTCGCGATATTTTCTCGATGGGGGCTCGTCCGGTTGCGCTGCTGAACTCGCTGCGGTTCGGCCGACTGGAGAACGAGCGCGTGCGTTACCTGTTCGAACACGTCGTCAGCGGCATCGCGGGCTACGGCAACTGTATCGGGATCCCGACGGTTGCGGGCGAGGTGATGTTCGACGAAGCGTACGAAGGTAATCCGCTCGTTAACGCCATGTGTGTCGGGCTGATCGATCACGATAAAATCCAGCGCGGCGTAGCCAAAGGCATCGGCAACCCGGTATTCTACGTCGGACCGGCAACGGGACGCGACGGCATTCACGGGGCGACTTTTGCATCCGAGGATTTGACGGCGGAATCCGAGGCGAAGCGTTCAGCGGTGCAGGTCGGCGATCCGTTCATGGAAAAGCTGGTCATGGAAGCGACGCTTGAGTTGATCGACTCCGGCATCGTGCTGGGCATTCAGGATATGGGCGCGGCGGGACTCACTTGCTCCAGCGCGGAGATGGCGAGCAAGGCGGGCAACGGCATGGAGCTGTACCTGGACGAAGTGCCGCAGCGCGAGGAAGGCATGACGGCGTACGAAATGATGCTGTCCGAGTCGCAGGAGCGGATGCTGTTCGTCTGCGAGCCCCAGCACGAGGAGCAGGCTAAGGCGATTTTTGCACGTTGGGGCTTGCACTGCGCGAAGGTGGGCAAAGTGTCCGACGACGGCCGGTTGAAGCTGTTCCACAAAGGCGAGTTGGTCGGCGACATGCCGGTCAAGGCGCTCGTGGACGACTGTCCGGTATATGAGAAACCATCGGCTGTTCCGGATTACTACCTGAAGAACGGCTCGGTAGACACGAATCGTTACGAGCAAGTGCTGGATTTGAACTCGGCGCTGCTTAAGGTGCTCGGTTCGCCGTCCCTGGCCAGCAAAGAGTGGGTCTACAACCAATACGATTACATGGTGCGCACGGAAACGGCGGTTCGTCCGGGCTCGGACGCGGCGGTCGTGACGATTCGCGGTACGCGCAAAGGCTTGGCGATGACGACGGACTGCAACGGACGTTACGTGTATCTCGATCCCGAAGTCGGCGGACGGATTGCGGTGGCCGAGGCGGGCCGGAATATCGTTTGCTCGGGCGCGGAGCCGCTGGCGATTACGGACAACCTGAACTTCGGCAGCCCGGAGAAGCCGGAAGTGTTCTGGCAGATGGAGAAGGCGGTCGACGGCATGGCCGAGGCTTGCCGCGTGCTGGATACGCCGGTAATCGGCGGCAACGTGTCGTTGTACAACGAAAATACACGCGGAGCGATCTATCCGACGCCGGTTGTCGGCATGGTCGGTCTTGTGCATGACGTCGACCATATTACGACGCAAGAGTTCAAGGCGGAAGGCGACGTGATCTTCCTGCTCGGCGAGACTAAGGCGGAGATCGGCGGCAGCGAGTTCCAATACGCCGTTCACGGCGTAACGGAAGGCCGTCCTCCGGAGCTGGATTTGGCGGTCGAGAAGCTGCTGCAGCAGACGGTGCTGGCGGCTATTCAGGACGGCCTGGTCGCTTCGGCGCACGACTTGTCCGAGGGCGGTCTGGCGGCGGCGCTTGCGGAAGCGGGCTTCGGTCGCGGCTTGGGGGCTGATGTTGTGTTCGAGACGAATCTTCGTCCGGACCTGGCGCTGTTCAGCGAGTCGCAGTCGCGGATTCTGCTGACGGTTAAGCCGGAGGTGGAGATGAAATTCGCGCTTCAAGTGACGAAAGCGGGCGTGCCTCTTAAGCGTCTGGGAACGGTTGGCGGCGATCGGTTGAAGGTAAGCGTTGGCGGTCACGATGCGATCGACGCTTCCGTAGCGGAACTGCGCGCGGCATGGTCGCAGGCGATTCCGAACCACATGAGCGGTAAGAACGCATGACATCTAGCGTTGCGAACGGGGGGACAGAAGTGACGCGGCTCTGGACCGGGGATTATTACAACGAGGGCAACAGCAGCAAGGAATCCATTTTCGATAAGGTGCGGGAGGAGTGCGGCGTGTTCGGGGTGTTCGGTCATCCCGACGCGGCCAATCTCTCCTATTACGGTCTGCATGCGCTGCAGCATCGCGGCGAGGAAAGCTGCGGCATCTGCACGTCGGAAGACGGCGCCTTCCATTACCATCGGGGAATGGGCCTGGTCAAGGAAGTGTTCGACCGCGACCGGCTCGATTCGCTGAAGGGGAGCCAGGCGATCGGTCATGTGCGCTATTCCACTTCCGGCTCCAGCCAGCTGGGGAACGCGCAGCCTCTCGTGTTTAAGTATCGCGGCGGCGATCTGGCCGTCTGTACGAACGGGAATCTGGTCAACGAGCCGATCATCCGTAAGGAGCTGGAGGAGTCGGGTTCGATTTTCCAGACGACGAGCGACACGGAGGTTATTGCGCACTTGATCGCTCGTTCTTCCAAGGAGTTGGTCGAGGCGGTCAAGGATGCTTTCCTGCGGCTGATCGGGGGCTTCGCGTTCCTGATTCAGACGAAGGACTGCCTGATCGCGGCGTGCGATCCGCACGGTCTTCGTCCCATGGTAATGGGGCGGCTGGGCGAGGCTTATATTTTCGCATCGGAGTCGTGCGCGCTGGAGACGATCGGCGCCGAGTTCGTTCGCGACGTTCAGCCGGGAGAGCTGCTTGTGCTGGATCGCGGCGGCTTGCGGGAGGAGCGGTTCGCTCCGATGCAGCGCCGGGCGATGTGCTCGATGGAGTACATCTACTTTGCGCGTCCGGACAGCGACATCTACGGAGCGAACCTGCACTCGGCGCGGAAACGGATGGGCCAGATTCTGGCGCAGGAATCGTTCGTCGACGCGGATATCGTGACCGGGGTGCCGGATTCGAGCATTTCGGCGGCGATCGGGTACGCGGAGCAGACGGGCATTCCTTACGAGCTGGGCCTGATCAAAAACAAGTATACCGGACGGACGTTCATCCAGCCTTCGCAGGAGCTGCGCGAGAAGGGCGTCAAGATGAAGCTGTCCGCCGTTCGCAAAGTCGTCGAAGGCAAGCGCGTCGTCATGATCGACGACTCGATCGTGCGGGGCACGACCTCGCTGCGGATCGTCAACATGCTGCGCGAGGCCGGGGCGCTGGAGGTTCATGTGCGGATTACTTCTCCGCCGTTTATGAACCCGTGCTACTACGGCATCGATACGCCGAACCCGGGCGACTTGATCGCCTCCAGCAAATCGGTGGAGGAGATTCGCCGGGCCATCAACGCGGATTCGCTGTATTTTCTGACGGAGAAGGGGCTGCGCGACGCCGTAGGCATTTACTCGAACGAGTACAACAACGGGTTGTGCATGGCTTGCTTTAACAACGACTACCCGACTCCGGTCCGTTTTGAGGATGCTAAGCTGACTTCTTGCAGCTGCGACTGAGAGGCGGCTGGGGGGCTTGAGGGCGGGGCTGGTGGAATAAGCTCGCACCGCGAGCTTATGGGCTCCGTCGATGGCGTTGCGGGTGGAATAAGCCCCTGGTGGGAGCTTATGCGTCCTGTTGGTGGCGTTGTGGGTGGAATAAGCCCGTGGTGGGAGCTTATGTGTTCCGTCGATGGCGGTGCGGGTGGAATAAGCCCGTGGTGGGAGCCTATGTGTTCCGTCGATGGCGTTGCGGGTGGAATAAGCTTGTCTGAAGAGCTTATGTGTCCCGTTGGCGGCGGTATGGGTGGAATAAGCCCGTGCTGCGAGCTTATGTGCTCCATCGATGGCGGTGCAGATGGAATAAGCCCGTGCTGCGAGCTTATGCGTCCAGTCGATGGCGAGACAGCTGAAATAAGCTCACGCCACGAGCTTATCCGTCCCGTCGATGGTGGCGGAGATGGAATAAGCCCGTGCTGTGAGCTTAATGCCCCCATCGATCGGCGTCACAGATAGAGTAAGCCCGCCCCGCGAGCTTATATGTTCCGTCGGTGAAGGCGCATCAAACGAGTTTACATGAATAAAGGGAGCTGAAATCATTGTCCGAGGCGTACAAACAGGCCGGAGTCGATATCGCGGCCGGCAACGAAGCGGTCGAACGGATGAAGAAGCACGTCAAGAGGACGTTTCGTCCGGAAGTGCTTACCGGCCTTGGCGGGTTTGGCGGCTTGTTCGGCTTGAACAAGGATAAGTATGAGGAGCCGGTGCTGGTCAGCGGTACGGACGGCGTCGGCACGAAGCTGAAGCTGGCGTTCGCGATGGACAAGCACGATACGATCGGTATCGACGCGGTGGCGATGTGCGTGAACGACGTTATCGTGACCGGCGCGGAGCCGCTGTTTTTCCTCGACTATCTTGCTTGCGATAAAGTCATTCCCGAGAAAATCGAAGCGATCGTCAAAGGCATCGCCGACGGCTGCGAACAGGCGGGATGCGCCCTGATCGGCGGGGAGACGGCCGAGATGCCGGGCATGTACTCCGAAGGCGAGTACGACATCGCGGGCTTCACGGTCGGTATCGTCGATCGTCCGAAAGCAATTGACGGCTCGACGATCAAAGTCGGAGACGCGGTTATCGGCTTTGCTTCGAGCGGCATCCACTCGAACGGCTTCTCGCTCGTTCGCCGTCTGCTGCTGGAGCAAAAAGGCTACTCCCTTACGGACAAGCCCGCCGAGCTCGAAGGTCGCACTCTGGGCGATGTATTGATCGAGCCTACGCGCATTTACGTTAAGCAAATTCTGAAGCTGCTCGAATCGGTCTCCGTTAAGGGGATGGCCCACATTACGGGCGGCGGCTTCATTGAGAATATTCCGCGCGTGCTGCCGGAAGGCGTGAACGTTGACATCAATCGCGGCTCGTGGCCGGTGCTCCCGATTTTCAGCCTGCTGCAGCAAGCCGGAAGCATCACGGACCGCGACATGTACACGACGTTTAACATGGGCATCGGCATGGTGCTGGTCGTGCCGGAGGCTCAAGCCGCTCAAGCGCTTGAAATCGCCAAGGCAAACGGCGAGCAAGCCTATCGCATCGGTACGGTGACAGAAGGCTCCAAGGTTGTGACGTTCGAAGGCGCGGAGCTGCCATGACGGCTGGTCGCGACTCGGCGGCGGACAAGGCGAAACCGGCGAGTTCGCAGCCATCGCCGACAACTCTGTCGAATTCAGCTCAACAGCCGTCAGCTCCGGGGGAGATAACGGCGCAATCGACGCAGCCGTCCAGCCAAAAGCCGCTGAAAATCGCGGTGTTCGCGTCCGGGAGCGGGAGCAATTTTCAGGCGCTTGTCGAGGCGATTCGGGAGCAGGCAATCCCTGCGACGGTGTCGCTGCTTGTGTGCGACAAGCCGGCGGCGAGAGTCGTGCAGCGGGCGGAAGCGCTCGGCGTGCCCGCCTTCCTGTTCGATCCGAAAGCGTACGCGTCGAGGGAAGCCTACGAAGAGGAAATCGTCGGACGCCTCCACGAGGAAGGCGTGGAGCTGATTGTGTTGGCCGGCTATATGAGGCTGATTACCGCGACGCTGGTCGAGCCTTATTACGGGCGGATGATCAATATCCATCCGGCTCTGCTGCCGGCTTTTCCCGGAGTGCGAGCGATTCGTCAGGCGTTGGAGTACGGCGTCAAGCTGGCAGGGGTGACCGTGCACTTCGTGGACGGAGGCATGGATTCCGGACCGATTATCGCGCAGCAAGCCATCGAGGTCCGGGACGACGATACGGAAGATACGCTGGCCGAACGCGTGCATGCGGTCGAGCATGAGCTGCTGCCGCGGACCGTCCGCTGGATCGCGGAAGGCCGCGTGACGTTGAACGATCGGAAAGTGACTATCCGTCCTGGCGATTAACGCCGGACAACGAGCCGAAACAGGAAAGGACGAAAATTATTTATGAGCGAGATCCGCGAAATTGCTTTACGCTACGGTATGAACCCGCATCAGAAAGAAGCGAAGCTGTTCAGCGCAGACGGCAAGCCGCTGCCGCTGACCGTGCTGAACGGGGACCCGGGCTTTATCAATCTGCTCGACGCGCTGAACGCGTTCCAACTCGTGCGCGAGCTTCGCCAAGCGACCGGGCTTCCGGCTGCTGCATCCTTTAAGCATGTCAGCCCCGCGGGCGCGGCCGTCTATTCGCCGCTGTCCCCCGAGCTGGCGAAGGCTTATTTCGTTGAAGCGGAGGGGCTGTCGCAGCTGGCGACCGCTTACGCGCGCGCGCGCGGAGCCGACCGCATGTCCTCCTTCGGAGACGCGGCCGCGCTGAGCGATGTCGTGGACGCGTCTACGGCAACGCTGCTCAAGCGCGAGGTGTCCGATCTGGTGGTGGCGCCGGGGTATACGCCCGAGGCGCTCGATATTTTGAAGCAGAAGAAAGGCGGCAAGTACCTGATTCTGCAGATCGATCCGGATTATGTGCCGGAACCGGTCGAGACTCGCACGTTGTTCGGTCTTAAGCTTCAGCAGGAGCGCAACGGCGCCGTGCCGGACGCTTCCGTATTCGATCTTGCGAATGTGATTACCGCGAATAAAGAGATCCCGGACAGCGCCAAGCGCGATATGCTTGTGGCGCTCATCACGCTCAAATATACGCAGTCCAACTCCATCTGCTATACGCTGGACGGCCAGACGATCGGCATCGGCGCCGGCCAGCAGTCCCGTATCCACTGCACGCGTCTAGCCGGCGACAAGGCGGATCGTTGGTATCTCCGGCAGCACCCGGCCGCGCTGAACATGAAGTTCCGCGAAGGCTTGGCGCGCGCCGAGCAGAACAACGCCATCGACCTGTGGCTCGAGGACGAAGTTACGCCGATCGAGCAAGCCGCATGGGAAAGCTGCTTCGAGGTCGTGCCGGCCCGTCTGACGCGTGAAGAGAAACGCGAATGGCTGAACGGCCTGCAGGGCGTCTCCTACGGCTCCGACGCATTCCTTCCGTTCCGCGACAATCTCGACCGGGCCAGCCGCAGCGGCGTGAAATACGTCATCCAGGCCGGCAAGTCGCTTCGCGACGAAGAAGTGGTGCAAGCCGCCAATGACTATAACATGGTTATGGTCTATTCCGGCGTACGCCTGTTCCATCACTAAAGACACAAAGAGGAAAGGGGCGGCAACCATGTCCGCAAAATGGCAGGAGCTGGCGGATCGCACCGTCCAGCAGCTGAAGACGAACGCTTATCCGGGCCGCGGAATCGTGATCGGCCTTACGCCGGACGCTTCGCGGTTCGTGCAGGTGTACTGGATCATGGGCAGGAGCGAGAACAGCCGCAATCGGATTTTCGTGCCGGAGGAGAACGGTTTCCTGCGCACGGAAGCGCGCGATCCGGCCAAGCTGTCCGATCCTTCGCTCATTATCTATTATCCGCTTCGTCATGAAGGCGGCGCGCACATTGTCACCAACGGCGATCAGACCGACACGATCTGGGAAGCGCTGAAGAGCGGCGGCAGCTTCGAGGACGCGCTGGCGCAGCGCACCTACGAGCCGGACCCGCCGAATTTTACGCCCCGCATCTCGGGCATCGTTGACCTGAACGACAAGATGAATGCCTACAAGCTGTCGATCCTCAAGTCGAACGAGAACGACGAATCCCAGACGAAGCGTCAATTTTTCCACTATGAAAAAGCGATCGCGGGCTACGGACACTTCATCTCGACGTATGTAGGAGACGGCAACCCGCTGCCTTCTTTCGCCGGGGAGCCTCAGCTTGCCCCGTTGTTCGACGACGAACAGGAGACGGCGCAGTTCTACTGGAATCTGCTCAACGACGACAACAAAATCTCCTTGCTCGTGAAAACGATCCGCATCTCCGACGGCGAAGTCTCCTTGAAGGTCGTCAACAAGGATTCCGAAGGAGGGGTTTAAGGTGCGCATTCTGGTTATCGGACGCGGCGGACGCGAGCATGCGATCGTCTGGGCGCTGAAGAAGAGCTCTAGAGTCGAGAAAATCTTCTGCGCTCCGGGCAACGCCGGAATCGCCGAACTGGCGGAGAACGTGGACATCGGAGAGTTGGAGTTCGACCGTCTCGTCGGCTTTGCCAAAGAGCAGGCGATCGACTTGGTCGTCGTCGGTCCGGACGATCCGCTGGCGGCGGGCATCGTGGACGAGTTCGAGGCGGCCGCGATTCCGGTGTACGGTCCCCGCAAAAACGCGGCGGAAATCGAAGGCAGCAAAATTTTCATGAAAAATCTGCTGCGCAAGTACGACATTCCGACTGCAAAATACGAGACGTTCACCGACTACGAGTCGGCTAAAGCCTATCTGGCTCAGCAGCCTGTGCCGATCGTCATCAAGGCGGACGGGCTGGCCGCGGGCAAGGGCGTAACGGTATGCTTTACGCGCGAGGAAGCGGACAAGGCGCTGGAGGAGACGATGGTGAGCAAGTCGTTCGGCGCGGCCGGCGACAAAATCGTCATCGAGGAGTTCCTCGAAGGCCAGGAAATGTCCATTCTCGCATTCGTGGACGGAGAGACGGTGCGGGCGATGTCGCCTGCGCAGGACCATAAGCAGGTTTTCGACGACGACAAAGGACCGAATACCGGCGGCATGGGCACGTATTCCCCGCTTCCGCACATCGACCAAGCGATTATCGAGGACGCGATCGAAAACATTATCAAGCCGACGGCGCGCGCGATGGTGTCGGAAGGACGTCCGTTCCGCGGCGTTCTGTTCGCGGGCCTGATGATGACGAAGGACGGTCCGAAAACGATCGAGTTCAACGCCCGTTTCGGCGACCCGGAGACGCAGGTCGTTCTGCCTCGGCTGGAGACGGATCTGCTGGACATTTTCCTGGCTTCGATCGACGGTACGCTGGCGGACATCGACATTCGCTGGAGCGACGAGGCGGCGGTCTGCGTCGTGCTTGCTTCGGGCGGTTATCCGGGCTCGTACCCGAAAGGCTTTCCGATCGACGGACTGGACAGCGTAACCGTTCCGGGAGCGCTTGTCTTCCATGCGGGAACGGCGCTGAAGGACGGACGGGTCGTGACGAACGGCGGGCGCGTGCTCGGCGTCGTCGGACGCGGCGCGGGCATCGCCGAGGCGCGGGCCAACGCGTACGCGGCGGCGGCCGGCATCACATTCGAAGGCAAGCAAAATCGCATGGACATTGCGGCCAAGGCGCTCGTGTAAAGAACTGTGCGAGACGCGCGACACGCAGGCATTGTGGTCAAAGCGCTCGTATAGCGCACGGACGAGATGAACAGGCATCTCCGCGGCCCAGGTCACGACACATAACCAACTTGAGCCTCCGGCTCGGAAAGCTTGCACAAGCGGGCGGACCGGCCGGGGGCTTATTCCTTGTAAAACAGCGATCTGCGATGAGTCAATACGAAGCCGACCGCGTAAATGACGCCGAGGATGAGCAGTACGGTCAAGACGTGGGATGACACCCACCGAACGAAGCTTTCCATGGCTACACATCTCCCGTGTGAAAAATTGTCCGCCGCCGCTCGGGGAGCGACAGGTTACCTTGTAGGATTCCCCCAATCCCGCGGAATAATGAGACTTTCTCAGGGGCGGTCCGAACTATGGCTCCCTTCGCGTGGGAAATGGTAATATAAGAGCACACCACGAATTCGACCCACGGTTCCTTAGGTTGCCAAGACGAAAAAGGGAAGGGCGAATATTCGTATGGCCAAAGGCTTCATTACGAGCATCGAACGGTTTAAGCCTCATACTTTTCAGGCCGAGCAAGGAGAAGGCCTGTTCATGTCCCATTCGCACGAATACGACGAGTTGACTTTGATTTTGGGCGGGGGAGGCTATTACAGCTCTTACGAACAAAATATTAAAGTATCGGCGGGAGATCTGATCCTGATTCCTTCCGGCCTGCATCATGGTTTCGTCTGTACCGAGCCGTGGACGGGGCTGTCCGTGCATTTTCTCTATGCCAAAGTTCCGGCTTTCTGCCAATACTTGTTTCTGAGCGCTTACCAGAAGCCGCATCGTCTATGGAGCGCACATCTGGACGAAGGGGACAGCCAGTGGGCGGAGATGAGCCTGATCCGGTTGGAGAGGGAGTGGCACTCCGAGGAACGAGGCGACTATTCCTACGATCTGATGAGGATCGCTTTCGAAACGGTGCTGCTGCTGTTCCATCGTAACGCAACCGTCACCCCCGACACCGAGGCGCACGGGGACAAGCGCATCGTGCAAGAGGTGCTGAAGGAGATACACAGGAACTACAATACGCCGATCACGATTCACGATATCGCCACTCGCCATTACTTGTCGGAGAGCATTCTTCGTAAAAAGTTTTCGGAAGCGGTAGGCGTCTCCCCCAAGCAGTACGTCATCAACCTGCGGATTGAGGAAGCCAAGAGACTGCTGAGCCAGACAAGCAAAGCGATTGAGTTCATTTCGTCGGAGGTTGGTTTTACGAGCTCCAGCCGTTTTTACGAGCAGTTCGTCAAATCGGTCGGTGTTACTCCGCTCGAATGGCGAAAACAAAATCAGCAGTCTGCCAAACCGTTAACGTCCGCCCCCCCGCCGAACTCGCCCCGTTAATGGTCCGCGAGGCCGTTAGCGTGCGCCAATCCGCCCATCCACCCATCCACCAATCGCCCGAACTCGCCGCACGCAAAGCGTTTTCGACCGACGAAATCGCTGAGGTTACGCTCCTTTTTGCGAATCAGATAAAGCGTTTTCACAATTGTTCGTCCCTGACGCGCCCCTATAATTAAAGGTGAAGGCAGATCCAACACAAAAGGGAGTGTCTAGAAGATGAGACTCGGAAAGGGTAAAAGCTTGCTTGCCGTTACGGCGTCGTTGACGCTGCTCGCGGGGCTGACCGCTTGCGGCGGAAACAGCGGAAAGGAGTCCTCCGCGAGTCCGGACGGCACGGGGAAAAACGCGGCGGAGAGCAGCGCTTCCGGAAGCCAGACTCCGGCGGGAGAGACGGTCAAGATCAAGTTCGCGGGCTGGGGCGATCCGTCGGAGAAGGAAGTGTTCACGAAGCTGATTAAGGACTTCGAGCAGAAAAATTCGACGATCAAGGTAGAGTACCTGCACATTCCGGCAGACTACGTCGGCAAGATGAACACGATTTTGGCCGGAGGGGATGCGCCCGACGTATTCTACGTCCCGGACGGCGATTTCGGCCGTTGGGTGAGCCAGGGCTTGCTTCATCCGATCCAGGAGTTCGTCGACGCCAGCTCGCTCGATACGGGGGACATGTGGGAGTCCGGCCTCTTGAGATACCGTTACGACGGGGCGGTGAACGGGCAAGGTCCGCTCTACGCGTTGCCCAAGGATATCGGTCCGACCGTCCTGTATTACAACAAGGATCTTTTCACCAAGATGAACGTGCCGTTCCCGAGCGCCGATACGCCGATGACCTTCGAGCAGCTGCTGGATACGGCGAAGAAGCTGACGGTCGAAGAGAACGGCAAAGTCAAGCAATACGGCATGGGACCGATCTGGTGGGAAGGCTTCGTATTCGGCAACGGCGGCGCGTTCCTCACCGACGACCGGCGGGAATTCGTCGGCAACGGCGAGGCGGCGGTCTCGGCATTGCAGTTCGCGGCGGATCTGGCGAACGTGCATAAAGTCGTGCCGAACGCGGCGGCTCTGAAGGACATGAACGACAGCCAGATGTTCCAGACGGGCAGGCTGGCGATGATGATTACCGGTCGCTGGATGGTGCCCGAGTTCCGCAAGCTCGGCTTCGATTGGGACGTTGCGCCGCTGCCGGTCAACAAGTGGGCGGGCTGGAGCGGGTCGGTCGGGATCGGCATCTACGGCAAGACGAAGCATCTCGAAGCCGCCTACAAGCTGGTGGAATACTTGGGCGGACCGGAAGGCCAGAAGGAGCAGTCCTTGATGGGCTTCGCGATTCCGAGCTTCAAATCGATGGCTGCCACGGACGTCTTCCTGCAGCCGGGTCAGAAGCCCGAGCATGCGGAGGTATTCATCAAAGCGGCGGAAAATCAAGTGCCGGGCCCGTGGACAAACCTGCCGAACGCCAAATGGTTCGACATGCTGTCCCAAGGGCTGGCCCCGATGTGGGACGGCAAAAAATCGGCCGCGGACGTCCTGAACGAGCTGAAGCCGAAGATCGACGCGGCGATCAAGGAAGGCAATCCGGCGGTATTCAAGTAAAGGGGATGACGGGCGGGGGGGAACTGATCGGGAGACTCCTGTACGCTTAGGGGCTTCGCGAGTGAGCTCCGCCGCCCGATCCCGAACGACGGAGGGGAATTATGAAGCGCAAGGAATACGCATGGGCCTACTTGTTCATTTCCGCTCCGATTCTGGGTTTTCTGTTGTTCGCGTTCATCCCGCTGAGCTATTCCGTCTACGTCAGCTTCACGGAGTATAGCGGCTATCAGGCGCCCGTCTTTACGGGAACGGCGAACTACGTCAAGCTCGCCATGGACGACGAGCTGTTCTGGAAAACCCTGTTCAATACGTTCTATTCGGCGTTGAGCATTCCGATCGGCATGGCCGTGGCGCTCGGAATCGCGATGGCGCTTAATCAGAAGGTGCGCGGCATCCGCTTTTTCCGCACGATGTTCTTCCTGCCGACGATCAGCTCGGTCATCGCGCTGACGCTGCTGTGGAAATGGATTTTCAACGACAGCTACGGCCTGCTGAACTACTTGCTCGAGCTGATCGGCGTTCAAGGCCCCGCGTGGCTGAGCAGCGAGACGTGGGCGATGCCGGCGATGATCATTCAGGGCGTATGGGCGGGACTCGGCATCAACATGGTGCTGTACCTGGCCGCGCTGCAGGGCGTTCCGAAAAGTTTTCACGAAGCGGCGGAGATCGACGGGGCCAGCCGTTGGCAGAGGTTCGTTCGGATTACCATTCCGTGTATCTCGCCGACGACGCTCTACATTTTGATTACCTCGACGATTACGGCTCTGCAAGACTTCCCGCGCTTCCAGATCATGACGGAGGGCGGACCGAATTACTCGACGACGACGATCGTCTACTATTTGTTCCAGAACGCGTTCCGCTATATGAGCATGGGCTATGCTTCGGCTATGGCTTGGGCGCTCGGTCTGTTGATTCTGGCGATTACGCTGCTGAATTTCTGGTTGTCCAGACGTTGGGTGCACTACGATTAAGGGGGGACGCGCATGTCGAATGCCGCAATCGCAAGGAGCGCCAGGCAGAGGAGAAAGAGAGCGGGCGAGCAGGTCCGCCAAGCCTTCGCTTACTTGTTCCTGACGGCGGGATCACTCGTGATGGCCATTCCCTTCCTATGGATGCTGTCGACGTCGCTGAAGGAGCAAGGACGCGAGTTCGAAATGCCTCCCAAGTGGATACCCGAGGTCTTCGAATGGCAGAATTACGTTTTCGTATTGACGGAAGCCGATATTCTAAAAGGATTTCTGAACACGCTGCTGGTCATCTCGCTGCCTTGCCTGGTCGGTTTGTTTACGAGCGCGCTGGCGGCCAACGCATTCGCGAGGATGGATTTCCCGGCGAAAAACGTCCTGTTCACGCTGCTGCTGGCCACGATGATGATTCCGGGCGTCGTCACGATGATTCCGACGTTTATTTTGTTCAAGCACATCGGCTGGATCGACAGCTGGCTGCCGCTGATGGTGCCGGGAATGTTCGGCGCGGCTGCGGCGGTGTTTCTGCTGAGGCAGTTTTTCATGACCATTCCGAAGGAGCTGGAGGAAGCGGCCAAGGTGGACGGGATGAATCCGCTCCATATTTTCCTCCGGATCATGCTGCCGTTGTCCAAACCCGCCGTCATCACGCAAGGGCTGCTCGGCTTCCTGGCCGGCTACAACGATTTTCTCGGGCCGCTCATCTATATCAACACTCCCGAGAAGTTCACGCTGCAGCTCGTGCTGGCTTCGTTCCAGGGCTTCTACACTTCGCAATGGACGTACATTATGGCCGGCTCCGTGCTGGCGCTGATTCCGTCGCTGCTGCTGTTCTTTTTCGCGCAAAGATACTTCGTCGAGGGCATTACCTTGACCGGAATGAAGGGGTAAAAAGGAGAGAACGAACCGATGAACGCAACCTTCCGCAATCCGATCGTCGAGAAGGCGGCCGACCCTTGGCTGCTCAAGCATAGCGACGGCTATTACTACTTCATGTCCACGCAGTTCGGCTGTCTGGAAATTACGAAATCCGCCTCGATGACGGGGATCGCCGCCGGCCTTAAGAAGAAGGTGTGGATTCCCGAGGAGAACGGTCCTTACAGCCACAACCTGTGGGCCCCGGAGCTGCACCGGCTGGAAGACAGGTGGTACATCTACTACACGGCCAACGACGGAGGCGGGGACGAGTCCAGGAGAATCTGCGTGTTGGAAAATGGCGCCGCCGACCCGACAGAAGGGGAATGGAGCTGGAAAGGAACGCTCGAGACGCCTCTGCCCGGGTTGGACGGGACGGTCATGGAACTGGGGGGACGCTTGTACTTCCTGTATGCCGGATACGGACATTACCCCGACTACGGCTCGGCCATCTTCATCGTCCGCATGGCGAATCCGTGGACGCTGGATCTTGCCGGGGGACATGCGCTGCTCTCGGCTCCGACGCTGGAATGGGAGAAACAGGGCGGGATGGCGATCAACGAGGGGCCTGTTATTTTACGCAGGAACGGCTTTATATTTCTCGTCTATTCGGCCAGCACGACCTGGTCCGAGGATTACTCCCTGGGCATGCTCACGATGAAGGAGGATGCCGATCCGATGGAAGCCGCTTCGTGGGCCAAGTCTCCCGTTCCGGTGTTTCGCAAGAGTGCGGAAAACGGCGTTTACGCTACCGGACATAACAGCTTTACCCTATCGCCCGACGGAACCGAGGATTGGATCGTATATCACGCGCTGCCCGCTCCGGGAGCCGACACGGGGCTTCGCAGCACCCGGGTGCAGAAGTTCGGATGGAGACCGGACGGTACGCCGGACTTCGGGGCGCCGCTGAGCGATTCGCACGACATCGCGCTTCCCGCGGGCGAGAGGATATGAATTGGCGTTAAAAAGGAAGGAACTTCGCAATCCCGCATTCATCCTGCCGAGGAGGAAGAGAAAATGAGAAGTTTCCGAAGAGTACTGCTTGTTGTTTTAACGCTGGTGCTGTCGTCGTCGCTGTTTGCGGGCATGTCCGTGCAGGCGGCCTCGACCGGATGGGTCGTATACAGCAGCGCGACCGAAACCGAGCCTTATTACGCGAGGGCAGTCAAGCTGGGCAACGGCGATATTCTCTCTACGTTCACCAGAAGATTTCCCGGTAACACAGGCTGGGTCGGCATGCAGCCGTTCCCGTTTTATCGCAGCACCGACAACGGCCGAACGTGGTCGCTGCTCAGCCAGATCGATCCGAACGCTTACGGGCTGAACCGGGACCAGCAAGGGATGACGACGCTATACGTGCTGCCGCAGCAGGTCGGGGCTTACCCCGCGGGTACGCTGCTGTTCGCTTCGACGGATTGGGACAACACCTCGGCTTATACGATCCATATTTGGCGAAGCACGGACAACGGAGCGACGTGGCAGCTTCACGGCCAACTGGCGCCGAGAGGAACGGCGGGCACGAAGCGCACTTGGGAGCCGGAGTTCGCGATCACCTCCGACGGTCGGCTCATCTGCTACTACTCGGACGAGAGACAGCCGGGCTACAATCAGGCGCTTGCGCAGGAGATTTCCAGCGACGGCGGGCTGACCTGGGGGAACTACAGCCTGACCGTCGGAAGCGCCACGAACTGGGATTGGCGTCCGGGCATGCCTCGGGTTGTTAGGGCTAAGAATGGGACGTACTTTATGTTTTTCGAGATGTTGGGGGCCGCCCCGAACTTCGCTGTCCGGTTCAAGACGTCGACAGACGGGATCAACTGGGGAAGTCCGACCGATCTCGGCACTGTCGTCGGCACGGGCATCTACCGCGCTTCGCAGACGCCGGAGATTGCGTACGTGGACGACGGCAGCCCGAACGGCAGGTTCTACGTGCGCGGCATGACCGACGTCGTGCCGACCGCCAATAAAATGTTCACCAGCGCCGATTACGGCGCGACCTGGTCGCTGGTCGACGCGCCGCTGACCGTCAAGGGAAGCAACCAGAATACGCCCGCCGCCTGGAGCGGGACGCTGCTGCCGCTCGACCATTCGCTGCTGCTGGAGATCAACACGGTCAAGGTCGGCAGCCGCAACGAGATCAGGGCGAACGTCGCGCAGATGAACGGCGACTCTTCCATCGTATCGGGCGGCACGTACAAGCTGATCAACCAGAACAATAGCCTGGTGCTGGACAATGCGGGAGGCGGCGCGCCGGCCGGCACGGAGGTGATCCAGTGGAACGATCTGGGGCTCAACACGCAATGGTGGGTGACGGATTACAGGAGCAACGGCTTCTTCCGGGTCATGAACGTGAATACCGGTCTTGTGCTCGACGATCCGAACGGGGCGACGGCTCCGGGGACGAAGGTCATTTTGTGGACAGACAATTATCTGGATACGCAGCGCTGGAAGTTCGCTTATAAAGGCAACGGCTATTATACGAGCATGAACGAGCACAGCGGACTGATGCTGGACAACGCGGGCGGAGGGGCTCCGGCCGGAACGAAGGTCATTCAATGGACAGCGAACGGGCTGGACACGCAGAATTGGAAGCTGCAGCGGATCGACGTCGAAACGCCGGTTAATCAGCTGCAGAGCTACAATATCGGCAATTTCGTTCGCGTCGACGCGGGGCGCGGCAAGATCGACGGCGGCCAGTACGCGCCGGAGTCGCAGTGGCGGCTCGTGCCGGGGCTGGCCGATCCGTCGGCGGTGTCGATCGAGTCAGTGACGTATCCGGGCAACTATTTGCGTCATCGCGACGGGCAAGTATGGCTCGATCCGTACGCCAACACGGCGCTGTACAAGAACGACGCCACCTGGCGCTTGCGCACGGGATTCAGCAGCGGATGGGCGGCCTCGTTCGAATCGTACAACATTTCGGGAGCTTACTTGAGACATCGAAGCGGAGCGTTGGAGATCTCGTCGATTACGACGGCGCTCGACCAGGCGGACGCTACATTCTATGTGAAGTAAAAACCGTTAGCGGGATATGCGGAAAGAGCCAGGGCGGTTTCTTGGCTCTTTTTCGGCGTGTGGAGGGAGGGGGACATCCTACAGACTAATATACATCGCCTCGTGAGCCTATCTTGATTACGATTATGATGAGTTCGTTTTCAGATGGTCCAGAATGCGATTGCGGGTTACGAGGTCCTGCTTTTGAAGATACTTGTAGGCATCCTTATGGAACTTAATTTCGTAATTCATGCTCAACATCCTTAAGATTGATGAGTTCGTTTTTTAAGTAAGCTTCATGTGCGTCGTTTATGGCATTTACGTCATCTTGAGTAGTGGGTTCGTCATCAAGCGGAATTACTCTCTGCGTAGGCGAAGCTTGCAAAAGACGTTCCATTAATTCCGAAACCAACTCAAGATCCTTATCGGACAATCGTTCAAGTAATTTATTAAAGCGTTCTTTACTTATAGCCATGATCGACAACTCCTTTTAAAACTAATTGTAACCATTATAACATCAAACACACCCGAAGGAATGAGGCTAAGTTAGGGTTGACAGAAGGCGAGGGAGATGATATTTTTAATTCATACTATTTTAATCGGAATATATGGGAATGGGGTTTGGATCATGGAAAAGCCAATTACGATCTACCACGACAATCTCGCCTTGACGGCTGCGATACATTACCCGGTTCTGGACGGAGCCTGCCCGGAGAAGAAGATGCCGCTCGTCGTCATCTGCCACGGCTTCATCGGCAACCGGATCGGGGTGGATCGGCTGTTCCTGCAGGCGGGCCGACTGCTGGCCAAACGAGGTTTTCTCGTCATTCGCTTCGACTATGCCGGCTGCGGGGAAAGCGAAGGCGTGTACGGCGAGCACGGCCTCGACTCGATGATCGCGCAGACGCGCTCGGTGCTGGATTACGGCTTAAGCCTCGACTGCGTGGACCCGCTCAGAGTAACGCTGCTGGGACACAGCCTGGGAGGAGCCGTCGCCCTGCTGACCGGCACGAAGGACCGCCGGGTGAAGTCGCTTGCGCTGTGGTCGCCGGTCGCTTATCCGTTTAACGACATCGTGAAAATCGTGGGACGGGAAACGTACGACGATACGGTCAAGAAGGGGCAAACGGATTACCTCGGCTACAAGCTGAAGCCCGAGTTTTTCGAATCGCTTCAGCAGCACCAGCCGTTCCAGGAAGCGTCGAAATTCCACGGAGATGTCTTTATCGCGCACGGCACATCGGATGACGTTATTCCGGCAGACTATAGCTTCCTGCTGGAGAAGACGTTCTGGCTGCGGGGCGATGGCCGCTGCGACAAAAACATTCTTTTCCAGGCGGATCATACCTACTCCCAAGGCGTGCATAAAAACGAGCTGTACCAGTCCACGCTGGATTGGCTGGCCAGCCACGAGAAGCGGCAGCAGGATTGGCAGCATTGGAGCATCTAACGTATCGGACCGTTACGGCGCCGAAGCGTCTTGAAGAAGAAATCCGAGCATGCGTAAAAGCAGGTGCGAGCGGACACATTAGCGGGTTATAGAGAATACGGTTATAGGATGAGAGGAGTCGATAGGATGAGCGCGCTCTATCCGATCTACGTCAACTATCCGATAACCCCAAAGCCCCGGTTCGGCGGCGAGCAGCCGCCGCACGGTCCGCTCCATGCGATAATCGCCGGCAATCGGTCGCGTTACGAGACCGAATTGCGGGCTTTTGCGCGTTATGCCGCTCAGCTGGCCGCTATTCCTTACGATCGGGACGAAACCGATCCGACGCAGCCCTCCTGGAACAACGAATGGTTCAGCGGCCTGGACGCGCTCGCGCTGTACGGCCTCGTGTCGGAGCGCCGCCCTAACCGCTACTACGAGATCGGCTCCGGCAATTCCACGATGTTCGCCAAACGCGCCGCCGCGGATCACGGGCTGACGACGGAGATCGTGTCGATCGATCCGTTCCCCCGCGAGGAGATCGACGCGATCTGCAGCCGCGTCGTGCGCAAGCCGCTGGAGGAAACCGACTTGTCGTTGTTCGAGGAGCTGGAGGCGGGGGACGTGCTGTTCGTGGACAGCAGCCATTACGTGTTTCAGAATTCGGATGCGAATATCGTATTTCTGGAGGTTTTGCCGCGCCTGAAGGCCGGCGTATCCATTCATTTTCATGATATTTTCTTGCCGGAGGACTATCCGGCGTCTTGGGCGTACCGGTTCTACAACGAGCAGTACATGCTGGCGGCCTGCCTCCTGGCGCAGCGGCCCGAGGAGCCCGCGTACGAGGTGGCGTTTCCGAGCCATTACGTCTCGCGGGATCCGACGTTGGCCGTTCTCGCGCAGACGGTTCTTGGAGCGATAGGACCGCAGGGCGTGCCCTCCCAGGGCGGGTCGTTCTGGTTAACCAAACGGTAACTTTTGCCGGCTCAACGCGAGCTTTGTAAGTCTTTTCTGGACGATCAAGTTCATTTTATCCCCGAAAAAGTTAGCCGCCTATCTGTCGAATTCGTCCCAAGACCGCTAAACTAGGGTTAGGAGACGAACGGGACGGAGAGGGACAATGATGCTTCCGAGATGGTGGAACGGTCTGAGCTTCCAGACCAAGCTTTTATGCGCGATCTATATGCTATGCGTCGTCCCCACGGCCAGCGTGGGGCTGATTGCGTATCGGCAGTCGGCGGATTCTCTGGAAAAAAGGGTCAACGAGGATCTGCAGGTCATTATCGGACAGTTCAACAATACGCTGGAGAAGCAGGTCCAGGATTTCGAACGCTACAGCATGCTCCCCTATTCCACGGAAGAAATCTTCGAGATCATCGCCTCGCCGTTCTCGCCAAGAGACCAGTGGGGCTATCGGGAGTTAACCAACCAACAGCGGCTCATCCAGCTCATTACCGCGTATCCCTCCGTAAACTCGATGATCGAAGGCATGCTGTTCTACGGAACGAACGGCAGCATCTACGGTTATCGGACGAGCGGGGACAAATCCATCAACCCGGATTACACGCCATTCGGAGAGACGTGGTACAGGCAAGCGCTCGACAGGGAGGGCGGGCTGGTCATCTCCGGCCTTCGCGACGAGGCCCAATTCAACGGAGCCGCGTTCAAGACGATCACGATCGCGCGGCAGCTGATCGACCGGGATTTCAAGCCCGCCGCCGTCGTGGCCGTCGACATCAAGCCGGCGTTTATCCAGAAGACGGTCCGTTCGCTCAGCTTCAAGAACGTTCACGTCACCGTGGCGGCTTCCGACGGTTACGTCTACTCCTCGGAGCCGGAAATTACGGACAAGCTGCTGGAATCCCGCTACTCGCAAAATCGGCAGGGCACCGAGAGCGGAGAGGGATCGAAGTACGCAGGCGGAGGGGTGTCGAAGTACGCAAGCGCCCGGAGCGGAGACGGGGGCGGCTCGGAATCCGCGAACGCCTTCCGCCTGCAGTCGACGGTGGGCGGCAACCACCGCTCCTGGAACGGCGTGGAGAAATTCAACGAATACACCGGCTGGACGACTTATTTGCTGGTCGACCGGGAGGAGCTGCTTCAGGAAAGCGCGGCGATCAAAAAATGGACGCTGCTTGTCGTTTTGTTTATTTTTATCGGAGCGGCGGGCGTGTCCTGGCTTCTGGCCAAGGGCTTGTCCAAGCCGATCCGCAGCCTGATGAGGTCGATGAGCAAGGTGGAAATGGGCAATTTCGAATCGACCTTGCTCCTTCCCTACGAGAGAAAGGACGAGATCGGCCAGCTGCAATTCCGGTACAACCGGATGGTGACGCATCTGGACGAGCTGGTCAATTCGATCGAGGAGTCGGAGAAGCAGAAGCGGAACGCGGAACTGTACGCGCTTCGCGCCCGCATCAACCCTCATTTTCTGTACAATACGATCAATTCGATTCGCATGCTGGCGCTCATTCAGCAGTCCGATCACATCGCCAGATTGCTGCAGTCGCTCAGCAGGCTGCTGCACTCCAACATGAAGATGGTCAAGGACCTCGTCAGCCTGGGGGACGAGCTGGGCCTGCTCAAGGAATATACGCTGCTGATGGAGCTTCGCTACACGAACCGGTTCGTCGTTCGATGGAATGTGTCCGAAGCCGCGCTGAGGGCCCAAGTGCCGGTCATGCTGCTGCAGCCGCTGCTGGAAAACGCGATTTTCCACGGGCCGAGCGGCATGGAGCGGCAGCTCCGCATTGAGGTGTCGGCGGAGGTCGCGGAGGAGGGGCGCATGCTGCGCATCGTCGTTGCCGACGACGGTCAAGGCATCGACGCCGCCAAGCTTAAGGAATTGAACGATCCGGCCGCGGACGGGGAAACAAGCATCGGGGTCCGGAACGTCCGGGAACGCATCAGGCTCAGATACGGGGCGGCCTACGGTCTGACGATCGACAGCGCGCCCGGTATGGGGACGAAGGCAATTCTGCTTCTCCCGTACCAACCGAGGGGGGAGAATGGCGATGTGGAACATGCTGGTCGTTGAGGACGAGTCGATCGTCCGGATCGGATTGCGTTACCTGGTCGATTGGGAGAGCTACGGCGTCGTCTGGAAGGCGGAAGCGTCCAACGGCGAGGAAGCCTGGAAAATCATCGAGGAAGAGGACATTCACATCGTCATGACCGACATTCGCATGCCGGTGATGGACGGAATTCAGCTAACGAAGAAAATCAAAGCGCGCGGCGGCGGGATTCAGGTCATCGTGATCAGCAGCTACGACGATTTCCCTTACGTGCAGGAGGCGCTGCGGCTCGGCGTGACGGATTATTTGCACAAGCCCACGATGGCGAAGGAAGAGATCGTCGACATGCTGAAGAAGGTGCTGGACAATCTGGAACGGACGTACGGACCTTCCTCGGCGCCGGCCGGAACGACGGAGAAGGAGAGAGACGAGTTTCTGAAAGTTTTGCTCTCGGGAACGGACGAAGGGGAACGGCTGGCGAGGCAGTATGACGTTTACGGTCTGCTCCCGTTGGCGGACGGCGTTCGGTTGGTCGGCATTCGTCCGGCGACGGGAGGCAGGGAAGAGGAGCCGGAGAAGGGCGGCTCGCGCTTCGCGGCCGCCCGGTACTTCATCGAGAAATACGTGTCCCACGATTGGGGAGGCGCGGTCGCGGCCGGCGAGCGGGACGAGCTGCTGTGGCTGGCGCCGGCGCAGGCGCGCGGCGGAGAACGGGCCTGGGGCGAATACCTGGCGGAGCTGAAGAAAAATTTGGCCGACCTGCTCAACGTTGCGCTGATTTTCTCCGGAGGCGCGCTTGCAAGCGACGTTCCCGGGTTAAGGACGGCGTACGGGGAGCTGCGGCGGGAACTGGAGGAGGCCGAGGGGAATGTGGGGCAGGCCGTTCGCATGGCGATGGATTACGTCGACCTGCATTTCTGCGAGGACGTATCCCTGTCTTCCTGCGCCGAGTTCGCCCATGTCAGTCCCGCCCACCTGAGCCGGATTTTTCTCAAGGAAACCGGGGTCAACTTCAGCGATTACGTCGTTCGCAAAAAGATGGAGCGGGCCAAGGAGCTGCTGCGTCTAACGAACCTGAGAATTTACGAGGTCGCGGAGAAGGTCGGCTACGCGCATTCGCATTATTTCAGCAGGCTGTTCAAGGAAATTGTCGGCCAATCGCCGATCGAATACCGCAACGGCTCCTGAAGCGACGATCAATAAAATGTACGATTTCATAAAAATCGTGCATTTTTTTATGACCGAGCCCGAAAATGGGCAAAACAAAGCGCCCATATCTCATAAACCGTTCATGGAGAGGGAGACGTACCGCTTCTATAATGAACCTTGTAAGCGTTTTACAGATCAAAGGGAGGTTTTGATATGAAGCATTCTCGCTTCTCCGCATTGCTGCTTCTCGTATTGGCCGTCTCGGTTATCGTCTCCGCGTGCGGGGGCAACAAGGATACGGGCGCTCCCGCGTCGGGAAGCTCCGGGGCGAGTCCGTCGGCGTCCGAGTCCAAGCCGGCCCCTTCGGGAGAGGACAAACAACCGGTTACCTTGAAAATTTCCAGTTGGAATCCGCTCAGCCAGAAGGTGCTCGAGAAGTTCGAGGAGCAATATCCGTACATTACCGTGGAGCCGGACCAGATCGCCGACCAGTACCGGGAGGTCATCCGGACGAGAATCGTCTCCAAGGCCGACATGGACATCGTCTGGATGTTCCCGAACCAGATGCGCGAGTATGTCGACCAGAACGTGCTGATGGACATGTCCGGGGAAGCCTGGAAGGGCAATTATCTGGAGTCCGCCGTTCAACTGGGCACCGTGGACGGCAAAACCTACGGCGTGCCGTACAACTATTACGCCGTTGTCGTTTTTTACAACCGAGATATCTTCCAGAACCTTGGCTTAAACGTTCCGACGACCTGGGAGGAGCTGCTGGACGTCAGCGAGAAAATCAAGGCCAGCGGGCTCGCGCCGTTCGTGACGGGGGGCAAGGACGCCTGGGCGACCCAGTTCATGTCGAGCGGCCAATTCGGCGCTTATCAGCACCAGGACCCTCTCGTGTTCGAGAAGCTGGCCTCGGGGGAGAAGAAGTGGACCGATCCGGAATTCGCGGATTTCTTCGGCCCTCTGAGCGAGCTGGCGGACAAGGGATATTTCCTCGAAAATTCGGTCGGGCTGGGCAATGCTCAAGTCGTGCAGGTGTTCAAGGAAGGGAAGGCCGCGATGTATCCGATGGGCAGCTGGGCGCTGGACGAATTTCCCGCGGACTTCAAGGAGTTCGAGGTGGGCGCGTTCCCGATCCCGCTTAACAAAGCCGGCGATCCGCTCGTCGTCAATCTGATCTCGGACAACATTTTCACCGGCATCTCCTGGAGCAAGCATCCTGAGGAAGTAAAGCTGTTCATGGACTTCATCGCTCAACCGGAGACGGCCAAGCTGTGGTCCGAGGACACGAAATCGGCGGTCACCGTCGTCGGAGGCACCTCCCCGACCTATCATCCGATCGCGGAAGAGCTGACGAAGAGCATCGAGTCGAATATTTCGACGATCTTCCCGAGCTTGACGCCTTCGATGGAGCCGGCGTATTTCCCGATGCTGCAGCAGATTCTGCTCAAGCAGAAGCCGGATTTGGCGAAGCTGATGGAAGAGATGCAGAAGGCGCAGGAGAAGGACTACAAGTAATCCGCCGCGCAAGGCGCGAATGGACAGCTCCGACCCGGGGAAAGAAGCCCGGGTCTTTGCTTCTTCGCGGCCTGCTTCGCCATACACGGGAGGGACCTTATGAGAATACTGAATCTGAAAACCTTTCTTCTGTTCCTGGCTCCCGCGCTGTTGCTGTATTCGCTGTTCTACGCGGGGCCGATCGTCAGCGGGCTTTATTACGGCTTCACCGACTGGAAGGGCGTTTCCTTCAGCGCGAACTGGATCGGCCTGGACAACTTCAGGAACGTCTTCTCCGATCCGCTGTTCGCCACCGCGCTGCGGAACATGTTGATTCTATCCGTCGTCGTTATCGCCGTCCAGCACGCGATCTCCATCTTCCTGGCCGTCCTGCTCGACCAGAAGCTGCGGGGCGTCGTCTGGATGCGCGCGGTCATTTTTTACCCGGCCATTCTGAATACGGTTGTCATCGGCTATATCTGGAGCTATATGTACTCGCCGTTCGTCGGCTTCCTGCCCAAATTCTTCGAGGCGCTCGGCTTGGACACGCTGGCGGGCATCGACTGGCTGGGCCGCACGGATACGGCAATCTACGCCATCTCGTTCGTCATTATCTGGCAGTACACCGGTTACTCGATGATGATCTACATGGCCGGACTGCAGGGAATTTCATCCGACATTTATGAATCGGCCAGTATCGACGGGGCCAACGCCCGGCAGAAGTTTTTCCGGATCACGCTGCCGCTGCTCGTGCCGGCCATCACGGTCAATACGGTTCTGTCGGTCATCGGGAACATGAAGCAGTTCGAGCATATCTGGGTCATGACGCAGGGTGGACCGGCCAATTCGACGCAGGTGTTCGGGACGCTGATCTATCAATTCGCGTTCAAGACGTCGCAGCCGGGCTACGGAACGGCGATGGCCATTCTGCTGTCCGTTCTCATCATGCTGGTGACGGTCACGATCATCCGGGCGCTGGGCAGATGGGAGGTCAAGCAATGAGAGCGGCCAAAATCTCTTCTTACGGGATCGTCGCGGTCTGCCTGGCCGTCATTCTCGTTCCGTTGTTCGTGCTGGCGACGGTATCGCTGCAAAGTTCGTCGGGAACGCTGAATCCGCTGGCTTTGCCGGAAACGTATCACTGGAGCAACTATCCGCAGGCGATCGAGGTCGGACGTCTCGTCCTCTATTTCACGAACAGCGTAACCGTGCTGGCCGTTTCCTTGTCGGTGACGCTGGTGTGCGCCATTCTGGCCGGGTACGCGCTGCGGCACGGAAGGGCCTGGAGGGCCGACTGGTTTTTCTCCTATTTCCTTCTTGGCATGATTCTGCCCGGCTTCGCCGGAACGATCCAGTCCTTCCTGCTGCTGCGGGAACTGTCACTGCTCAACACGCACCTGGGCCTCTCGATCGTTCAAGTGGCCGGGGGGATGGCGCTGCCGATTTTCCTGTACTTCCAGTTTTTCAAAACCGTTCCGCTGGAGATCGAGGAGGCGGCGACGATCGACGGCTGCTCGCCGATACGGATCTTCTGGCAGGTTGTCGTTCCGCTGACGCTGCCGGTAACTTCGACTTGCATTATCGTGATCGCGATCAATTCGTGGAACGATTTTTTCGGTCCGCTCGTGTACCTGTCGTCTCCGAACAGCCGGACGCTGCCGATCGGGCTCATGTTCTTCAAAACGCAGTATTCCGCCAACTGGCCGCAGCTGTTCGCCGCATCGGCGCTGGTCGCCATGCCGATTACTTTGCTGTATATGTTCGTGCAAAGGTTTATTATTAAAGGACTGGTCGGCGGGGCGGTCAAAGGCTGAATCGTCGGCGGAAAAAGGAAAGGGGACTTGGAGAGAGGATGAAACTCGGAATAAGCACGTATTGTCTGGTCGACAAGCTGCGCGGCGGGGAGATGACCGTTCTCGACGTTCTGGAATGGGCCAAGGAGCAGCGCTGCGAGCATGTGGAGCTTGTGCCTTACGGTTATTCGCTGATCGACGACGGAGAACTGGCGGAGCGGGTTCGCCTCAAAGCGATGCAGTTGGGTCTCGAGCTGTCCAACTACGCGCTGCCGGCCAGCTTCGCGCACGAATCGGACGAAGACTTCTTGGCCGAAGTGGAGCGCTTGAAGAGCCATGTGGACCTGCTGCATACGATGGGAATCCGCTCCATGCGGCACGACGTCGTGCCGTTCACGATCCCTCAGGCGGAAGCCGACATCTCGCGCTTCGAGAAGAATCTGCCGCGAATCGTCGAGGGCTGCCGACTCGTCGCCGACTACGCCGCCGAGCGCGGCATCGCAACGAATATCGAAAACCACGGCTGGGGCGTGCAGCACAGCGACCGCGTTCAGCGGGTCGTAGCCGGGGTGAGCCGCCAGAATTTCCGGACGGTGCTGGACATAGGCAACTTCCTGTGCGTCGACGAGCCGGCCCTGATCGGCGTCGCCCAAAATTTGCCCCTGGCCTCGATCGTGCACGTGAAGGACTTCTACTATCGGTTGGCCGACCAGAATCCCGGAGAGGGGAAGTGGTTCCGCACCGCGAACGGCAACTTCCTGAGAGGCGCGATATTCGGCCAGGGAGACCTGCCGGTAAGGAGCCTGCTCAAAATGATCAAACGTTCCGGCTACGACGGCTATCTGACTTTGGAATTCGAAGGCATGGAGGAAAGCCGGGAAGGAACCGCCATCGGCTTGGACAATGTTCGCAGACTGTGGGACGAGGCTTGAATTCCATAGATTTGCGGGAGCGAACCTTGCGTCAGGCTCGTAAACGAGAAAATAGCGCGAAGAGGAGCAGCGACAGGTTCCTCCGCACGGATCGACCGAATCGGACGCAATAAAAGTAATTTTACCCTTTTTCCCCATGTGCTCGATATGGTTTAATGGTAGAGTACATACATGCGAAAGGGAGAATGAGCATGACGCAACGAATGCGAATCGCGATGCAGCTGACGATGGCAGCCGCGATCGTAGGGTTGACCGCCTGCGGCGGGTCGAAGGAGACGCAAGCGCCGCCGACGGAGACCGCGCTTCCGACCGCAAGCGCTTCCGAATCTCCGAGCGAGTCCCCGTCGCCGCCTGTCGCGGCTTTCCTGGCGCCCTTGACGGGATTGCCGGCGGAGCAGGAAGTGACGAACCGGCCTTTCTCGGTCATGATCAACAACCTTGCGCCGGCCAGACCCCAATCGGGCATGACCCAGGCGGATATCGTATGGGAGCTGCTTGCCGAAGGAGGCATTACGCGCTTCGTCGCCGTGTTCCAGAGCAAGGAGTTTGCCGAACCGATCGGACCGGTCCGCAGCATCCGCCCCTATTATATTCAAGTCGGCGAATTTTACAACGGCGTGCTCGTGCATGCGGGGGCGAGCAACGACGGCTTCGCGATTCTGCAAAAGCAGAAGAAAGAGGATCTGGACGAGATCACGAACGCGGGCGCCTACTTCTATCGGGAGAAGACGCGCAAAGCCCCCCACAACGTCTATACAACGCTGGAAAAGCTGCGAGAGGGAGCGGAGAAGCGGAAATACTCGAACACGGCGAACGTGCCCCTGCTGACGTTTAACGACAATCCTCCGGCGCTGGTCGGGGCGTCCGACGCGACGAACGTCGACATCAAATTTTTGCTGGCCAGCTATAAGGTTTCCTATGCTTACGACAGCGCCAAGGAGCTCTATTATCGCTCGATCAACGACGAGCCCCATACCGACCTGAACAACGGCGAGCAGCTGTCGGCGAGCAATCTGGTCGTTCTGTCCGCCAAGCACGATATCAAGGACGACGTAGGGAGATTGATTGTCGATCTGGACAAGGGAGGAGAAGCGATCCTGTTCCAGAAAGGCAAAGCAATTCCTTGCCAGTGGGAGCGCCGGGAAGGCGACGTTATCCGGCTCGTCAAGGACGGTCAAGAGCTGCCGTTCGTACCGGGCATTACGTATTTCCACGTCGTTCCGACCTCGAAGCCGATGAGCGATTACATGACTTATCAATAATTACTTGTCAATAACGTCTTATGAGCGAAGCATTCCCGCAAGCAACTTGCGGGAATGCTTTTTCCTTACTGCCATAGGCTGAAGCTGCTTCCCAACACCTCAACACCTCAACACCTCAACACCTCAACACCTCAACACCTCAACACCTCAACACCTCAACACCTCAACACCTCAACACCTCAACACCTCAACACCT
>NZ_JBHMDN010000010.1:0-357538 GCF_042431195.1 Cohnella cellulosilytica | reverse complement strand
CGCCTCCTGATGGGTTTAGGACATTGATCCGTTCAACCCCCATCATACGAGGTGCTTTTTGCTTTGTCCAAGCGTAAATCTTAGACTCTACAGGAATGTTTAAGTGAGCGGAATCCGGCGGTTGACTGCCTTTAACGGTCCGACAGACCGTTAAGTGAGCGGAATCCGACGGTTGACTGTCTTTAACGGTCCATCAGACCGTTAAGTGAGCGGAATCCAGCGATTAACTGTGAGAGAGGCATGGTCTCCGCGACTGTGCCTTTTTCTCATGGGAAGGTTCCCCCGCTTCATCCCCCGATTTTCTTGTAGAAGCGATGCGAGTTCGCGAAAAAGGCGTCGAGCGCCTGCGATACGGCGGCTCTGTCGCCGGTTCTCATCAGCTGGACGATGCGCGTTCGGCCTTCGGCCCCGGTTTTGGCGGCTCCCGGCACGGACAGCAGCTTCAGGCTCGTCTGCCGGCGCAGATGGACGATCGTCTGCATGAGCTTGGCGTAAATTCCGTTGCCGCAGCGTTCCCCGACGTACACGTCGATCGCGTCGATCGAATCGGCCAGCCTCTCGGGCGGGCTTGCGTCCGCGAGCGAGTCGAATTCCCGGAGCATACGATCCAGCGTCTCGTACTCGTCGGTGTTCAGATGATCGATCGCGTTCAGATAGATTTCCGTTTCGATCAGCCTGCGCGCGGCGTATACCTCGTCGAGGTTGTCGATTTCCTTGTGGAACATCCAGGCGATGGTCTCGCCGGGAATCGGCGTTTCTATGCGGGAGACGAACGTTCCTTCCCCGGCCTTGATCGTGACCAGTCCGACGAGCGACAGGGCGCGCAGCGCCTCCCGGATTCGCCCGCGGGTAACTCCGAGCTTGACCGCGAGATCGCGTTCGGGCGGCAGCTGCTCTCCGGGCTGCAGGTTGCCCGAGGTGATCAAGGTCGCAATTTGCTCCATAATCTGCTCGGTTACGGTTATTTTCTTAATGGATTCGAATGTAGCCATCCGGAAAATCTCCTTCTTTCGATATTGGGGACGCGGTACTACCACTGTTCTATCATAAACGGAGCGGAATCCTATTGTCACCCCGGTCGGAGTATGATAATTTAGATTTGTGGTACTACCAGTAATCCGTGAAAGGGAGAAAGCCGATGAAACCTCTTCAAGGACTCACCGTGCTTGACTTCAGCCAATTCCTGTCGGGGCCCTCGGCTTCGCTCAGATTGGCCGATCTCGGCGCTGACGTCATCAAAGTGGAGCGTCCGGACGGAGGAGATCTGTGCCGGAGGCTGTATATTTCCAATTTGGAGCTGGACGGCGACAGCACGCTGTTCCACTCCATCAACCGCAACAAGATGAGCTTCTCCGCCAACCTGAAGGACCCCGAGGACCTGGCCCGGGTCGAACGGCTGATCCGCAGCGCGGACGTCATGATCCAGAACTTCCGGCCCGGCGTCATGGAGAAGCTCGGCCTTCATTACGAGGCGGTGAAAGCGATTAATCCGCGCATCGTGTACGGGGAGATTACCGGCTACGGGAAAACCGGACCCTGGAAAGACAAGCCGGGACAGGATCTGCTCGTGCAATCCTTGTCCGGACTGGCCTGGCTGTCGGGGGATCGCGAGCAAGGACCCGTCCCGATGGGGCTGGCGGTCGCCGATATGTTCGCCGGAGCGCATCTGGTGCAGGGAATTCTCGCCTGTCTGGTGCGGAGAGGCATTACCGGCGAGGGAGGGCTGGTCGAAGTCAGCTTGATGGAATCCCTGCTCGATTTTCAGTTCGAAGTGCTGACCACCCATCTGAACGACGGCGGACAGGAACCGCAGCGAAGCGGGATCAACAGCGCCCACGCCTACCTGGCGGCTCCTTACGGAATCTACAAGACGTCCGACGGCTATCTGGCGATCGCGATGATGCCGGTGACGCGGATCGGGGAGCTCTTGGGCTGCGAGCCGCTGACCGCGTACACCGACCCTAAATCATGGTTTACGCACCGCGACGAGATCAAGGGGCTGCTGGCCGAGCATCTGACCGCGCGAACGACGGACTACTGGCTGGGCATTCTGGAGCCGGCGGACATCTGGTGCGCCGACGTGCTCACCTGGTCCCGCCTGCTGAAGCACGAAGCGTTCCGTTCCCTGTCCATGACCCAGGAAGTGACCCGCTTGGGAGGCTCCCGCCTGCAGACGACCCGCTGTCCGATCCGCGTCGACGGGCAGCTGCTGCTGTCGTCCGTCGGATCTCCGAAGATCGGCGAGCATAACGACGAGATTTTGAGGAAAATAGAGCAGGCGATATAAGATGAAGGGAGTCTGGCAGACGATGAAGGTGGATGCGCATCAGCATTTCTGGAATTTGGCCCGGGTCGATTATCCGTGGCTCGGTCCCGAATACGGTCCGATCTATCGAACGTTCGAAGCACGGGATCTCGAGCCCCATCTGCTTGAGGCGGGGATAGACCGAACCGTTCTCGTTCAAGCGATGGATTCCTATGAGGATACCGATTATATGCTGGAGACCGCAGCCGCGCACGAATGGATCGGCGGCGTGGTCGGATGGGTGCCGCTGAACCGGCCGGACGAGGCGGCGCTCCGGCTGGAGCATTACGGGAACAACCGTTATTTCAAAGGAGTTCGGCATCTGATCCACGAGGAGAAGGACCCGGATTGGGTCGTGCAGCCGTCCGTCATCGAAGGGCTAAAGCTGCTTGCCGAGAGAGGCCTGACCTTCGACGTCGTCGCCGTATTCCCGAATCACTTGAAGCATGTCCCTTACTTGGCCGAGCGGGTGCCGGAGCTTCGCATGGTCATCGATCATCTCGCCAAGCCGCCGATCAGGAACAAGGGTTGGGAGCCCTGGGCATCCCAATTGGCGATCGCGGCCTCTTATCCCAACGTATACGCCAAGCTGTCGGGGCTCAATACCGCGGCGTCCGCGGATTGGTCGGCGTCGGAGCTGCAGCGTTACGCGGACTATGCGATTGAACGTTTCGGAGCGAATCGGCTGATGTTCGGCAGCGATTGGCCGGTAGCCAATTTGAACGGGGACTACGGTACGGTCTGGCGGGAGACGAATAAAATGTTGGCCGGCTGCTCGAAGGAGGACGCGGCGGCGATTCTGGGCGGAACGGCTGCCGCGTTCTACCGGCTATAGAGAGGAAGGCGAAAATGGTAAGATTAAAAGGAATGACCTGGAACCATACGCGAGGCTTCGTGCCGATGGTCGCGACCTCCCAACGCTTCGGCGAGCTGCACGAAGGCGTTACGATCGAATGGGACAAACGCTCGCTGCAGGAATTCGCGGATATGCCGATTCAGTCGCTCGTGGAGAGCTACGATCTGCTGGTCATCGATCATCCGTGGGCGGGATACTCGGCGGCGAGCGGTGTGCTCGTCGATTTCAACGAAAGCCTGTCTCCGGACTACATGAAGGACCAGAGCGAGCATACCGTCGGAGCGTCCCACGGCAGCTATTCCTTCGAGGGCAAACAGACGGCTCTGGCGATCGATGCCGCGACGCCGGTCGCCTCCTGGCGGGAGGATGTGCTGGAGCGTCATGGCGAGCGGGCTCCGGATACCTGGTCCGAGGTGCTGGCATTGGCTCGCAAAGGGCGGGTCGCGATGCCCGGCATTCCGATCGACAGCCTGATGAATTTCTACTCGCTTTGCCTCGCGTTCGGCGAAGAGCCGTTCCGGGGCGAAGACGAGGTCGTGGGAGCGGAGACGGCGCATGCCGCGCTCGAGGCGCTGCGCGAGCTGGCCGCGCTGTGCGATCCGGAGATTTTCGCCTGGAACCCGATTCGTGTGTACGAAGCGATGACCCGGAGGGACGACCTGGCGTACTGCCCGTTCGCCTACGGATATTCCAACTATGCGAGGCCCGGCTTTGCGCGGCGGGTGCTGGCGTTCGGCGATACGCCCGCGTTCGGAAGCCGGGGAGAGCGGCTGCGAACGACGCTCGGAGGAACCGGAATCGCGGTATCCGCCGCGAGCCCGCATCGGGAGATCGCGGTCGCGTATGCCGCGTACGCGGCCGCGCCGGAGACGCAGAGCACGATTTTCGCGGAAAGCGGTGGACAGCCGGGACACGGCTCCGCTTGGCTAAGCGAAGGATTAAACGCGGCCAGCGGAGATTATTTCCGGCGGACGCTGCCGGCGTTAGAGCGCGCTTATTTGCGTCCGCGCTACGACGGCTATCTCCACTTCCAGGACGGCGCGGGCTATCCGGTTCAAGCCTTCCTGAAGGGGGAGACGACGGCGCGCGAGGCGCTTGCGGACATGAATCGGCTGTACAGGGAATCTCTAGGGAAAGGAACGAAGCGCGCATGAAATCGATATTCTTCGAAGATTATCGGCTCGGCGACTCCCGCAGCACGTGGGGCCGCACGGTCACCGATGCCGACATTGTGCTGCATGCCGGGCAGACGGGAGACTTCTATCCCCACCATATGGATGAAGAATGGTGCAAAACGCAGTCGTTCGGCCGCCGGATCGCCCACGGGACGCTTATTTTCAGCATGGGAGTCGGGCTGACCGCCGGAGAGATCAATCCCGAGGCTTTCTCGTACGGGTACGAGAAGCTTCGGTTCATCAAGCCGGTGTACATCGGGGATACGATTCGCGCCGAGGTGACGGTCGGGGACAAGAAGGATCATCCCCGGCGGCCCGGCTTCGGCATCGTCAGCGAAAATCTCGCCGTCAGGAATCAACGGGACGAGGTCGTGCTGGCCTGCGAGCATCTGCTGATGGTGAAGAAGCGGGAAGGAGCCGGTCAATGAGCGCCGCGGGCCGTTCGGAATCGGAGCTCGAAGCGGCGCTGAGGGACATGGACTGGACCTACCGGCCGCAGCTTCCCCGCAGTCTGGAGATGGGCATCGGTATCGTCGGCGCCGGAGAAATCGTTCGCGGCTGCCACCTTCCGGCCTACCGGATGGCGGGCTTCCGGGTGGTCGGCATCTACGACCGCGACCGCGCCAAGGCGGAGGCGCTGGCGCGCGAATTCGGGATCGGGCATGTCTTCGATTCCTTGGAGCAGCTGGCTTCCCATCCCGATGTCGCGATCGCGGACATTGCCGTTCCGGCGCAGTTCCAGGCGGACGTCGTCCGTCAGATCGTTCCCTATCGCCTGCACATCCTCTGCCAGAAGCCGCTTGCGGAATCCTACTCGGATGCGCTGGAGATCGCGGCCATGTGCGACCGGGCGGGCGTCAAGGCCGCCGTTAACCAGCAGATGCGCTGGGCGCCCGGCATCCAGGCGAGCCGGATCGCGGTAAAGCGGGGATGGATCGGGACTCCTTATCAGGGCGCGATCCAGGTGCACGTCAACACGCCGTGGGAAATGTGGGGCTGGCTGGCCCGGACGGAAAGACTCGAAATCATGTATCACAGCATTCATTATCTCGACGCGATCCGCTACGTCCTCGGACGTTCGCCCAAAGCGGTGTTCGCCGATGGGACCCGTTATCCGGGAGCGGCTTCCGTTCGCGGCGAAACCCGCACGACGATCCAATTGCTCTACGAGGACGAGACTCGCGGGCTTGTCTACGACAACCATACGAACTTTGCCGACCAGGACGACTGGTTCGCCACCTTCCGTTTCGACGGAACCGAGGGGATTGTCAAAGGCACCAACGGGGCGCTGTACAATTATCCGATCGGCCAGGAGGACACTGTCGCTCTCTATTCGAAAAAGCTGCAGCCGCACGGCTGGTACGCGCCCGTGCTGGAAGGCCGCTGGTTCCCCCATGCGTTCATGGGAACGATGGGCGAGCTGATGCTGGCGATCGAGGAGGACCGGGAACCGGAGAACAGCGTCGCCGATAATCTGATTACGATGCAGACGGTGTTCGCGGCCTACCGTTCGATGGAATCGGGCCGTGCCGTGGCGCTGGACGAAATCGCCCGGGCCGAGCATGGCCGGTAATCCTATGAAATCCGGGGAAGGGAAGAAGCCGGATCTGCTAGGGCGTGTAGTCCGAGGATAGCGGATTTGCATACACGCCCCAGGTTGGAGACAACTATGTTAAGATGGGAAGAAAGCGGGTCGCGGAGTCGGGCGTCCGGATCGTGAGCAAGGAAAGCCACAGGTTGAAAATGGCGCATCTTCTCCGGGCGAAGCCGGGGATCTGACGGGAGGCAGGCGCATGAACGGAAATCGGGCGGATTGGTTGGAACGGTTCGAGGGGGAGATCGCACGGATTTTTGCCGAGGCTGCCGCCGGGCTGCCGGCCCTGCCCGCCCCGTTGGCCGGCAGGGCCGGAGCGCTGCTGGAGAAGGTTAATCCGCTAAGCTCGGGCTCCGGCGGAGGAGCCACGAACTACATCTGCTTTTTGCTGCCGCTGTGGCTTCAAGAGAAGACCGGGCACGACACGCGGCTGTGCCGGGATCTGGCGATCGGCAACGTCTATGCGATGCTGCATTTTTTTCTGCTCGACGATGCGATGGACGCGGGCGATGCCGCAGCGCCGGAGGAAACAAGGCGGGCGTTGGCGCTGGGGCAGCTTCTGCATGAAGCGTTCAGACGGCGGTACGGGCGTTATTTTCCGGAGGACTCCCCGCTCTGGACGCGATACGAGGCCTATCTCGCCGATTGGGCCCTCGCCGTAACCGAGGAGGGAGAACGGCTGGCCGAGCCTGCGGACGCTGCCGCTCTGGCGCGCAAGTCCGCTCCGGTAAAGCTGTGCGCGGCCGGGATGCTGCTGCTGTCCGGACAAGAGGAACGTATCCCGCGAATGGAGGAAGCGCTCGATCTCGTGCTGGCGACGCTGCAGCTTTCCGACGATTGGGCCGATTGGCGGGAGGATCTGGCCGAAGGCGGAGAACGGCGCAACGCTTTCCTGACGCTTGTCCGCCGGAGATTGGCGCTGCCTTCGGGCGAACCGTTGGAAGAGCGAGCGGTCAAGCGGGGAATCTATCATAAGGGCGGCTTGCGTGAGCTGGCCGGGATCGCCGGGGGGCACCGCGAGAGGCTCGAATGCATGCCGGAAGTCCCGTATGCGCTGTTGGCCTTTCATTCGGATACCGTCATGGGTCTCGAGAGGGATGCGAGCGAGGCGGAGGAGTGGGTGGAGCGCTTGGCGGCGGGGGGAGGATTGTCCTTACTTTTGTCGGATTTGGCAAATAAATAGGGACTTTTGACGGACGACCGTGGTATGATAGAAACGTATCAACCACTATATGGAAGGGTCGTGCCAGCATGTCATTGGAATCTCTTAAGGTGCAGATTATCAAGAAGGCTTGGGAAGATCCCGCTTTTAAGAGCAGTCTCTTGAGCGATCCCAAGCAAGCGATCAAAGCTGCATTCGGAATCGATGTTCCTTCCGAAATCGATCTGAAGGTAGTAGAAGAATCCTCTTCGCAATACTACCTGGTGCTTCCTCCGAATCCGGCGGATGCCGGCGGCGGATCGGCGACCGTCAACACCGTGTGGTAGAATCGCAAAATTGTCAGAGAAGAACCGAAGCGAGACTTTCGGTTCTTTTTTTTATGGACAAGCGGGAAGCCGACTCCCCGGGCTTCCGCCGGATTCGGAATGAGTCGGGGACGCGCAAGAAGAGCCCGGTCCATCGGAGAACGGTCAAGCTCCGGCGCCGCTGAGCGCGCCGGAGCCTTCCTCGGTTGAAGCCAGCGGGAAGCGAATAATCGCTTCGGTTCCCTGCTTTTTGACGCTGCGGAATTCGATCGTTCCCTTCATCACTTCGATAATCCGGAAGGTAACCATCAGACCAAGGCCGGTGCCCTTGGCTTTGGTGGAGAAGAAGGGGACGCCCAGCTTGGCGATTTGCTCCTCCTCCATCCCTTCGCCGTTGTCCTTGACCCGGATGACGACCTCGTTGTTTTCCGCGATTGCGGTCACTTCGATTCTCCCGTTGGTTCCCGTCGCTTCCAGGCTGTTTTTGATCACGTTGATGAACGCCTGCTTCAGCTTAGAGGAATTTCCTTGGAAATAAAGCTCCGGCTCGGAAATAAACAGAAGCTCCGTATCGTGCATGGCGGCAAGAGGCGTCATCATCGTCTCGATCTTCCGCAGCTCCTCCGAGAGATTCAGCAGGGAGACGGTCTCCATCTCCGGCTTGGCGAAGGTAAGGAAGTCGGTTATAATCGCCGAAGCCCGGTCCAGCTCGTTCGTGGCCAGGTCGAAGAAGGGCTTGTTCTTCTCGTCCGACTTGCCCGCCAGCAGCTGCAGGAACCCTCTGGTCACCTGCAGGGGATTGCGGACCTCGTGAGCGACGGAGGCGGCGAGATCGCTGATGATTTTCAGCTTTTCCGTTCTCTCCAGCCTGTGGTTGTACAGCTCCAGCTCCTTGGAATAGTTGACGAGCATGGCGTAATCGGCCGAGATGCGTCTGGCCAGAATGACGATCAGCGTGATCATAAGCGCAATGACGCCGAATTTCCACAGGAACAGTACGTAGGTTTTGCCGCTCAAATAATAGAGCGCCAGGTCGGTTGTGCCCAACAGCGCCAGCAGGAACATGCCGATGGAGAGCAGGGTGGCGTCCTTGTTGCCCTTGAAGGCATGGGAGACGGACAGCACGACGATCAGGACAAGCTGGACCAGAATAATGACGCCGAAAATCAGATTCGAGACGAGATGATAGGGAGCGTAATAACGTTCGTCCGTCACAGCGTAAACGACAAGCGCGCACATGCAGAGCCCGGAATATCCCGCCTGGAAGTACCGGAACCGGGTGAAAAAACGGAACTGGCCGTCGAACATCTGGTCGACGTAGTAGTTCAGGGACGGGAACAGCACGAACATCGACGCATCGAACAAGAACAGCAGCAGCTGGCCGTAATCTTTAAAATAAATATAAGGAAGCGGGGAGTAGAACACCATCAGGAGCCCCGTGGTCAGTGCGATCAGGCACAGGGAAATCCAGGTGCCCCGCTGTCTTCTGTGCAGGTAACCGGTACAGATGAGCATGACCAGGCCGAGAAAAGCGATGCCCGAGCCCAGCAGCAGGTCCGGGATGTCCCGGGAGACGAATCTCTCCGACAGCGCGTGAAAATCGTCCAGTCTCATGCCGGTAAGCAGACCGGCCCGTTCCCCGCTCGTGAGGATGCGGATGTAGAGGTCCGTCTGGTGGTCGACCGCGCCTATCGGAAGGATGAGCTTGTTCAAGTCGAAGGCGAAATTCCGTTCCAGGCGCAAGAGAAGCTCGGAGCCCCGATAGACGGCAAGATCGTGACCGTACAGCCGGTCCGCGAGCAGGCCGGGATTCGCCCAATCCACGGTCGGAGGCAGGGCAAGTCTGATCCACACTCCGCGTGCTCCATCCGGAAGAATCGTCAACGGATCGCGAACGCCGGCATCCTGCCAAGCCGCATCGTTTAACGGAGGGGACTCGGAGACATCCGTCTTTTGTATAAAAGAAATCTGCCATTGCTGGATCGTAACCGCGCGATGCTCGGCATGGGCAAGCTGCGGCGCAACTGCAAACAGAAATAATATCAGAACGAACGATCCCAACCCCGATAGCCGTCGCACCGCCTTCATCATACACCCCGCAAATGACTTGATATGCGTACCAGATATGCGTCTAACGTATCACAAAACGATAAAATGATGTATAAGATTCGACAAGATTTGTCATAGTCCTGTGCGGATTTCTGTGATTTCCCGCTATTTCTTTCTTCGGATAAAATTCCATATTCGATAATAACCCCTTGCCGCCTCTTTTTGTTGCGGCAAGGGGTTGTCCAGTTTTTGTCCAGATTGAGGTGATAGACTGGGTTTAATCTGTGGAATAATGCCGTTCTTTGTCGTTCTATACGACGTTAAGAGGGCAAGCAAGCGAAGGAGAGGATGAAATGAGGATGGCACGAAAACGAATTTTTACACGCAAACCCATCTGGTACAAGTCGGCGCTGTCCGTCTGCCTGGCTATTTTGCTGGCCCTGCAGACGGTGACGTTTACGGCTTCGGCGAATCAGTTGGACGAGCCCGAATTTACGGCACCCGAGTCTTCGGTAACCGAGGCGGTATACGATGACCCGTTGGCGGGACCTATGTTCATGCCGCTGGCGGCGGGGCCAACGGATAAAACAGCGGTGCTGGCGAACGCCAATCCGATGTTTAATCTTACAGTGAAGCAGGGCGATCCTGCGACTGTAATTCCGGAGGGCGGCGAAATTAACGGCAGGGACAATTTTACCCTGGCTTTGGCTGATATTTCCGTACCCACCCGGGGCGACGACCCCGATGCTCCGCAGGAAACGGTAATTCAGCTGGGGGATTATGCAATCCTGGACAAAGCAAGCTACTTCCCGGATGTCAACTTGACGCCCGCAGGACCTATGAGCATCAGTCAAGGGAGCCTGAAAATTGCGACTGTCCAGTTCTTTGCCGATGCCATACAAATTACGTTTGATGGCCAAGGGGTCTACGACGGCAGTAAAAACAGCGTCAAAATCGGCTTTTCCGCTAATGCCAAGGCGGCGGATCAGAGTCCGGGCGGGGGCGGAGACACGAGCATTTTCGGAGAGGGGTTCAAGTTTGTCAACTCTTCGTTAGTGCCGGTGTACCGTATTGCGGCTTCAAGTCAAAGCAAGTCCGGGCACTACACTTGGATCAGCAATTCCGCCTTTGGCGAGGGAGCGGCTGCCTGGCGAGTCATCGCAGCTGCCAATGACAAGGACGACCCAAGCATTCAGATGAAGCTGGACAATTTAACCGTTATAGATAGTTTAGCTGACGCCGGTCCGTACGTAGCCGGTTCTTTCAGGCTTTACAAGGCGCAGACGACCGTGGACGCCAACGGGAATATCCAACAGGTGGCGCCGCCCGTTGAAGTGCCGGACGCGGGAGAACCGATCTTCGATCCGGACAGCGGGACGCTCACCTATAAGCTCCCGGACGGCTTCGGGAGCAGCGCCGCCTATCTGGACTTCAAAACATGGATTCCCAAAAGTAAATGGTACAATGAATTTGAAGGCGTCAACGGAGGCCTCGTCGGTTCGACCAGTTCTCATGTGGCACTTGGCATCCAGGCAACGCTTGCAGCGGAGAATGGGATCGACACGCTGGCGGGGCCCACAGGAATCACCGCGGCTCTGACTCCCGACTGGATTCAGCAGACGGGCGCCATAGGACCGAAAGACACGCACGGGAACCGGCTGATTACATGGACGATTACGGTAAACCAAAGAAACACGCATCTTGGCGATACGCCCGTAGAAGGTCTTAAGGACTTGACCATCACCGACGCGCTGCCTGCGGGGACGGAATTCGTATCCGCCGACTATACGGTCGATGGCGTTGACAGAGGGGAAATCACTCCCGTAAATGATGTTTTCGACATCGGGGATACGGACGGGCCCGTTCGGTTGAGGATTGTCACCAAAGTGACCGACAGCAATATAAGTACATTTACCAACGTTCCGCGCGCCAACTGGAAGCTGGCAAATTCACAAGGGGTCGATTGGAACAATGATGCCGTCGGGACGGCTCCCAACGGCGTAACGGCCACAACCAAGATCGTGATTGGCGCACACGCTTTCACGAAAGCAGCCGAGACGCACACAAGCTACGCCTACTCGCTTTATAACGTTGCCGGCGCCAAGTGGGCGATTGGCTTGACGTTGCAGTACGATCTGGAGAATCCAGTCGTCTATGATTTGCTCGTTCACGGCGATTCTCTCGACGTGCTGGATGGGGTGGATGAGGTCGAGGAAGACCCGGAAGTAACACCGGCAGTTTTAGCCGCTATTAAGAGCCGAATCGACAACAAGCAGCTTTGGCAAAAATACCGTGAAGGCTCGCTAACGGTAAGTAACGGTTTGACCGGCGACGTGATCCCCTTGAAGGTGAAGGGTGAGCATGTGGCGGATCTTATCAAGGTAACCGGGTATAAAGGAGGAGTGAAGGGGGATGTATCCTTCGAATCCGTCACGACCAACCCGGACAACCTGTTCCGCCAAGACAGCGGAGGCGACTGGAGCAATCGCGCCTTGTTCTTCGATGGCGACGACTATGAGGGATACTACGACGCCACCGTCAAGAACCGTGTGCGAATGCTGAATAAAGAGATGCTGTATGCAAGCTCGGTCGATGAGAACGGGAACGCACTGGGAAACATAGCGGCCGATTGGAATCGAAGCTATAGCAACTGGAGCGGCAGCATGTGGACACGGCAAATAGCCGTCGACGATCCGAACTTGTATATGGACAACTCCCGTGGTGACAACTACATCCTGGCAGGCTACAACCGCAAGGATCATACGGTTACATTCCGGCTTGCAGTGAATATGCCGGGCTACAAGACGGACGAGATGGCCAAGGACGGAGGTGCCCGTGTAGCCAGCGACATCAAGCTGGTGGATACGTTGCCTGACGGCTGGGAATTCATGGGCTATAAGCTTTATGCAGGTGTTACGGGCTATAATACAAATGCCGGATTGGGAAAACAAAGCGGAGGCGGTTACGGCCAATACGTACAAGCAACTGCGATTATTGAGCCGGACGATCCCAAGCATGTGGTGAGCTTCGCTGAGAACGGCAATATCGGCACCTTCACCTTCTCCAAGCTGGAGAGTCCCTATGTCATTCTGCTGAAGGCGCGTCCGACCCCTGCCAAGATGGCGACCTTTCAGTTGGGCAACAATCCGGCCGGTGAGAATCAGGCTGAATTCTCCATGAAATGGGGGAGCAAGCCTTACAGCGCCACCGAAAAGCACAGAATTATTGTCCCCTTGAAGTCTCTGGGCAAGACAGCGACAAAGCCGGTTTCCGGCGTGCAGGAATGGACGGTGAATTATACGCCTCCGTTCGAGATGAAGCAAGGCGTCTATTTGCTGGATACCCTTGCTGCAGGACTTAAGCTGCGCAAGGATGCGGCTGGAGGCCTTTCGCTGGCTCCTTCCGACATCGCCGTCTATCCCGGGGAGATGAAAGCGGACGGCACTCTGCAGCGGATCGGACAGCCGTTGGATCTCGCGGATCCCAACAGCGAAGTCAAGGTTACCGCTGACACCGATTCGACAACAGGGGGAGCGACGCTCAGGTTTGACTTTGCCGACCCGAACAAGCTCTATCAGATCGTCTACCAGACGGAATCCCAGGGAATGCAACCGGGAACGGCGGGGAACTCCATTCAGCTGATGGGCGACATTACCCTTCCGCCAATCGAAGCGCATAGCAGTATTTCGCTGGATGCGAACGATGTGGCGGGAAGCGCAAACGAGAATGGCCTGCTCTTCCTCAAGAAGATTGGTCCTGACGGCATAACACCGCTGAAGGACGTAAAGTTCCAGTTGTTCAACCCTGACGGTACACCGGCAAAAGACAAAGACAACAACGTAATGGCGGAAAAAACGACGGGCGCGGACGGTAAGACGGACTTCATTATTCAGAAGCCGGGGGATTATCTGCTCAAGCAGACGTATATCGATCCCTACACTTACCTGCCTACGACTACGATCTACCGCGTACGTGTCATTGATGCGCCGGGCAAGCCCGTTCTTGTTGACGGGCAGAAGGTCGATTCCGGCAATCCGCTGATTGTACCGACTCCTGCCCAAGGCAAACTGACGATCAGCAATACCGTTCAAGGTAACGGCGGAGATCTTGACAAGTCCTTTGAATATACGGTGACTTTCGACGGTGCGGACAAGGATGGAACGTACCCGTATAAGGGCCCGAACGGTGTATTCTCCACGATCAAGAGCGGAGATAAGATTTTCCTCAAGCATGGAGAAGCTGCCGAGCTCCCGGCTCTGCCGGCGGGTTTGGTCTATACGGTTACCCAGACGGATTATACTGTCGATGGCGGCTACACCACCAGCCCGACATCCAGGACGTATTCGGGCACTGTTGAAAATAATGGCGACTATAAGGCGGATTTTATTAATGAACGGACCGTCAACAAGCTGACGATCACCAATACGGTCATGGGCAATGGCGGAGACACGACGAAGGAATTTGAGTACACGATTGTCTTTGAAGATACGGGCAAGGACGGAAATTACCCGTCTGCGATACTGGGCGGAAGCACGGGCACGATCAAATCCGGCGATTCTTTCAAGCTCAAAGATGGTCAGACTATGGAGATTTCGGGTCTGCCCAAGGACCTGAAATACACAGTGACTCAGAAGTCCTACACACTTGAGGAATACGTGACCAATCCTGCGAATTGGATACGTACCGGAGTGATGGAAGACAAGGATGAAGTTGCTCCTTTCACGAACGTTCGAATCTTGATGGGCGGACTTCTCATCAGCAACACGGTTAAAGGCAAAGACGACGACAAGCAGAAGAAGTTCAAGTACACGGTTACCTTCACAGGCGAGGGAGCGGACGAATCCTACTCCTATGAGAAATCGGACGGCAGCACGGGTACGATCAAGAGCGGTGATGCCTTCGAGCTTACGGATGATCAGACGTTCATTGTGCAAGGACTTCTGGCGCACCTTCAGTATACGGTGGCCCAGGAAGACTATACGAGCGACGGCTTTGTGACGGAGCCCGGAAGTCTCGTTCACACAGGTACCATTCCCGTGAAAGCAGCTTCCGAGGCACACTTTGTCAATACTCGCCCGTATCTGGAAGGCGTGCTGCGTGACAACAACACGGGAGAGGTCATTCCGAATGTGAAAATCATCGTAACGAACAAGAAGACCGACACACAGCAGGAGATTTGGACGGATGGGAAGGGAGAATATTCGATTCCTGCAGAAGCGGATACCGACTATACGATCACGTATACGAAGGTATACCATGTAGGCGGGAAGGATGTTTCTGTTCCGTTCACCCAGAAGGCTAATGTGGACAGCGGCGTAACGGACGAGACCGTTCCGGCAGATATTACAGCAGTAGGGATCGTTCTGTTCAAGCAGTTGGATGGGACAACAGAGGTATTCAACGATTCCTTTATCAGCGATATGTATATCTATTTGAAGGACAAGGACGGCAACTATATTCAGGAGAACGGGCATCCCAAAGCGTTCCCGATGGCTTCGCAAGGCACCTTCACCGTAGAAGGACTAAGCGAGCAGAAGTACACAATGGAAGTTCGCTATAAAGCCGAGAACGGTCAGGAGCTGCTCTTCAAAGTGGCGCCACTGGACGTGAAGGCAAACGGAGAGCTGAATATTTCCGAGGAATTGGTCGATCCTTACGGTACGGTTTATGATGTGACGACAGGAAATGCAAGCACTGGCAAGAAAATTAAAGGAGCCACAGTTACTTTGTATTATGCGGATACGCAGCGAAATAGAGATAATGGGCGTACTCCGAATACGAAAGTAAGTCTTCCTCCGGTTCCGTTTCCGTTCCCGCCGAACGAAAACAAGAGCCCGGAGCAGGATAGCGACGCAAATGGTTTCTATGCGTACATGGTGTTTCCTGAAGCGGATTACTATCTGATTGTAAAGAAGAGCGGATACGTAACGCACAGAAGCGATACGATCAGCGTCGATTGGGACATCGTCAGATACGATGTGCCGATGAGACCGAGCAGCTCCGGAGGCAGCACCCCCGGGGACGACGGCAACGGAACGGACAACGGCAATCCTCCCGACGGTGAAAATGGAACGGACAACGGCAATCCTCCTGACGGCAGCGGCAATGGACCCGATAACGGCAACCCGCCGGAAGGCAGCGGCAACGGAACCGATAACGGCAATCCGCCCGACGGCAGCGGCAACGGAACGGACAACGGCAATCCTCCTGACGGCAGCGGCAATGGAACCGATAACGGCAACCCGCCGGATGGCAATGACAACGGTAACCCGCCTGGCGGCAACAACGGAATTAATGCTCGACCGCCTAAAGACGACGATTTGGACGACGTTCCGCAAACCGGAGACGGCGGCACATCTTCGATGGTCTATACGGCACTGGCTCTGATCGCTTTGGTCATGCTCAGAATCGCTATGCCGTTCAGAAGGAAGAAACCCAATTAATGACGGAGGGGCGATAAGGAAATGAACAAAACGAAAAAAATACTTATCGCCTTTTCCATTCTCCTGCTTGCCTTTTCTTTGATCGGCATTGGACGGAATCTCCTGCGGGATTATCAGGCTCAGAGGCAAATCGAAGAGCTGGCGCGGCAGGTGGAAAAGTCAAAGTCGGACACAAGCGGGACGGTGCGAACGCTCCCGCTTTCTCTCAAGCAGGCGAACGAGCCGAGCATGCTTCCCGAGTTTCGGGAGCTCTACGAACGAAACCCGGACATCATCGGCTGGCTGGCCATCGACAACACCCGCATCGATTATCCGGTCATGCAGAATCCGCAGGACGGGGAGTATTATCTGAATCATGATTTCGATAAGCAGGAAAGCATAAACGGACTTCCCTTTTTGGACGCTCACAACCGGATAGACGATTCGGACATTTTGCTGCTTCACGGCCATAACATGAAAAGCGGCATGATGTTTGCGGACCTGCTGAATTACAAGAAGGAAAGCTACTACAAAGAGCATCCTGCGATCCGGTTCGACACCCTCTACGAGAAGGCGGAATACGAGATTGTAGCCGTTATTCTCTCGGAGGTGTATCGCAAATCGGACGACGTCTTTAAGTATTATCAGGTTGAGAAGGCAGGATCGCCCGCCGAATTCGACGACTATGTCCAAAACATAAAAAAATTCTCTCTCTACGATACGGGCGTGACCGCCCAGTACGGCGATCAGCTTCTTGTTCTGTCTACCTGCGAGTATTCAACGGAAAACGGCAGGCTGGCGGTAGTCGCCCGAAAGCGATAGAGAAACTGCGAATGTAGAGTAATCGACTGCAAGATTATTGAAGACGACGGAACTGATAGACAAGTAAATAGCAGCGCCCTTAATAGCCATTACCCACGGTCTCCGTCGGTAGTGGCTGTTTCTTTTGCAGGATTGCAACGTTTCTTGGAGTGGGGTATAGTGTGGGAAATAAGAGCCGAGAGCGATATTTCCGATAGGAGATAGCCAAGCTATGTTGATATTCAGCCGGCGCAAATCACCCATATGGCGGACCGGGGAGGATGAGCGAGTGAGAGTTGTCCTGGTAGACGACGAGCCGTTAGCCTTAAAAAGGTTGAGAAAGGTGCTGCTGAACGAGCTGAACGAGCTGACGATCGCAGCCGAGTATTCCAATCCGTACGAAGCTCTCTCCGGCATACTGGAGCATCGCCCGGACGTGGTTTTTCTGGATATCCAAATGCCCCGAATAGATGGATTAAAGCTCGGAAAACAAATTCAGGCGATCCTGCCGGGCATCGAAATCGTGTTTGTGACCGGATATGATCAATATGCGGTGAAGGCGTTCGAGCTGTATGCTCTGGATTACGTTCTAAAGCCCGTGAACGCGCAGAGATTGCGCCAGACGATGGAGAGGGTCGGCGAGAAGCTGGCGGTCAAGCGCGCTCGGCAAGCTCCGGCGGCGAACGCGTCCTGCGTCCGCTGTTTTGGCCAACTTCGTTTCCAGCATCCCGGTGCGGAGGAGCAGGTTCCCAAGTGGCGCACCAACAAGGTGCAGGAGCTGTTCGCATACTTGCTTCATCATCGGAATCGTCCGATCGGCAGGAGCGTTCTGCTGGAGCTGCTGTGGCCCGAGATCGAGGAGTCCAAGGGGGTTCAGCATCTCTACACCGCGATCTATCATATTCGCAAAACCCTGAAGGCTTGCGGGATGGACGGAATCTCTATCCATACCGGAGAGCCTGAGAACGGCTACAAGCTGGACCTTGGGGATGCCGGGGTAGACGCGGAGGTTTGGGAAGACGAAGTCAGACGCCTGGGCGCTCTGGACGGGAATAGCGCCGAGCGATATGAAAGCGTGCTGGACAAGTATTCGGGCGATTATCTCGAAGGCTATGAATACTTGTGGGCGGAGCACGAACGGGAACGTCTGAGACTGCTGTGGCAGCTTCAGATGAACAAGCTGGGCGAATTCTACGAAAGGCAAGGAATGCCGGAAAGGGCCGTGGGGATCAACCGGAAAATCCAGCAGAGATGCCCCGATTTGGAAGACACGTATTTCTCGCTGATGAAGCTGTACGATGTGCTGGGCGATCAAGCCGGCGTCGAGGAGCAGTACTGGCTTCTGAAGGAGAAAATGGGGCGTGAGCTGGACCTGCCGGTCAGCGCCGAGATCGCCGATTGGTATGAACGCTGGAAGACGAGAGAGGAAGCTGCGCCCGCGCCGAATCGCTGAGGAGGCGCGGACTCGGATACAAACGGATAATAAAGCTGCTCTTGAAGGGAGAATGGTCCTCCTTTCGGGAGCGGCTTTTTTGCGCACGGCGGGCTGTCTAGGGTTTGTCTAGGGCGGGGTGTTAAACTTTTACTCGTCACTGCAGAAAAACGGGAATTTGCGTAGATTCCCGGGCAAAAAATCGAATTATCGGGAGGATTGGACTTGAAAACGATCAAGAAGATGCAAGTGTCTTTATTGGCGTTGCTTCTTGTAATGTCATCTTTGCTTGTCCCCTTGCCTTCTTTGGCGGCTGGAGGGGACGAAATCTTCGTTTCCGCAAGCGGGGACGATTTTAACAATGACGGGAGCGAAGCAAGCCCGTTTGCGACTTTGAGCAAGGCGCTGGCTGAAGTGGACACTACCGGAACGATCGTCCTTTTGAGCGATATTACTTTAACGGGAACGTTAGCTTTTACGGCGACAGGAAAGACGGTAACGGTTCAGTCTGCATCGGGTCACAAGTATTCGATTAAAAGAGACGAGAGCTTTACGACGGCTAACCTGATCGTTGTTGACGGCGGAAGTGTTACCTTTGATAGTTTAATCATTGACGGTAATAATGTCGCGATAGACGCCGCAAGATACGGTATCTATGCACAGGGAGGAACGAATCTTCTTCTGGATCGCGTGGAGATTCGCAACCATATTGTTACTGCTAGCAGCGGTTCTACCGCGGCGGTATTAATGGTTTACGGAAGCTCTACAAAAGTCACGATAAGAGAAGACTCGCTGGTTCGAAACAATGAGGTCAGAGGGTATCTTAAAGATAATCCACCATCGGTAATGGGGGCAGGAACTAGAGGTGTTCTCGCTATCGAAGGCGGTTTGATTACAGAAAATGAGGTCATTACCGGAAGCAACGGTGTTATTGTTGGAATTGGACTCTATCAAACCCCGCGTTTTGAAATGACAGGAGGATATATAACAGACAATAAGCTCTTAGGTACGGAATTGGACGAGAATGATAACACAATAGGTAACGTGGCGGTTTATATGCGAGGCCGTGCGGATCAAGCTCGCTTTGACTTCGGCGGAACGGCCTATGTATACAATAATCTGAATGCGCAAGGAAATCAGCGTAATGTATATTTGAAAAACAAGGCCGATAACGGAGCTTACCAAGCTGCTTATCTAACCCTGACCCGCCAGATGGAAGCTGGAGCGAAGGTAGGGGTTTATGCCGGCATTATGCCAGATGAAGTTACGTATCCAACAATTGAGATTGCAAGAGGAGGAGGCGGATATCAGGCGTCAGTGACGGATGTGGTCTACTTCTCAGCCGATATCAATACGACTGCAGTAGTTAATTATGCAAACGAAACGCCTCCGAAAATCGTGTTGGAGTATAGCAATCCCATAGAGCTTCACCTCAACGAGCCTATAGATGGGCAAATTGTCGGAACTCAGCCGATAATCAGCGGAACGGGCACTCCGGGAGCCGAGGTAAACGTAACGCTGATTAACGCAGCAAATCCGTCTGACACTCTCCAACAGACGGTAACCGTTTCGGCTGAAGGAGTCTGGGAGTTTACACCTTCATCATCGCTAACTTCCGGAAACTATACGCTAAGGGTAACGGCATCCGATGGCACAGTCTCTGCAGGACCGGAGATCAGATCCGTCACTGTAGTGGATAAATCCGATCTGGAAGCAAAAGTCGCGGAAATCAACGGCACACTGTCTCCAGCCGATTATACATCGGAAACGTGGGAGGCGCTTCAGGACGAATTGCTTCTCGCGCAAGGCACGTTGACCAACGGAAATGCGACGCAGTCGGAAGTGGATCAGGCACTGAATGATTTGATCGCCAAGGTCGCGGCACTGCGGACGCCTGCTCCGACAACGGTGACCTTGATTCAATCGGAAACGGACGGGAATCAGCTGGTTTTGCTGTTCGATCAGGAAATCGAGCTGACAGATTTGACCGACTTTACGGTAACCGTTGATGACGTTGTCGTTACGCCATCCGGGTGGTCGATTGACCCTTCGGATCAGAAGAAACTTGTGCTAACGCTGCCTCCGGCAACGGATGTGGCGGATAAAACGGTCAAAGTCAAATACGATGGCAACGGCAACCTGGCGAGTGTAGACCATGTGCCTGTCGTTAACTTCGAGAGAACGGCACTTGACCCGTTCGCTTCGGCACTCAGAATTATGACGCCGAGCGCGGCAACGGTTTCTGTTCCAAGACCGGCAATTGCGGGTACGGCGGAAGCAGGCTCGACAGTGACGGTTGTCATCAAGGACGGAGCCGGTTATGAATTGTCCACTGTCGTAACTGCGGATACGGATGGCCGCTGGTCGTTCACGCCTCGCGAGGATCTGGCCGATGGCGGCTATACAATTGAAGCCACGGCCACGAAGGGCGATCAGAGCTTTACGGTCTCCAAGCCGTTGGTGGTCGACACGACGGAACGCCCCGGTCTGTCGACGCTACAACTGAACAGCTGGAACGGAACGCCGGTTGGTATGACTCCGGGCTTCAGCAGCGATACGTACAAGTATTCGGCATCCGTTACGAACAGCGTGTACGGCGTAACTCTGGAGTCGCTGGCGCTCTATCCGGGAGCGACGATCCAGGTGTCCGTGAACGGAGGCACGCCGCAGACGGTCGACAGCGGCACGTTGAGCGACCTGCTGCCGCTGAATGTCGGCAGGAACACCCTTATCGTGAAAGTGACCGACAATAAAGGCAACGAAACCGAATACGAGATTACCGTTACGAGAGCAGGCAGCGGCAGCTCCGGCTCCAATGGCGGCGGCTCTGGCGGCGGGACGCCTGCACAGCCGGAGGACAACTCGGGCATTCAAACCTCCGTTGACGACAAGGACGGCGGATTCGCGACCGGCACGACGACCGGCACGGGAGCGGGAGCCGTAACTACGGCTCAGGTAGATCGCGACAAGCTGCTGGAAAAACTGGCCGAAGGCAGCGGACAGAAGCTGAAAATTCACTCTCCGAACGAAGGAGACGTGAAGGTCGACGGCCTGACGGCAGCCGATCTCAAAGCGATCGCCGACAAAGGCGCAAGCCTGGAGATCGATAATCCACTGGCCATCTACCCGGTGCCGGGCGGCAAAATGGATCTGGACGGCGTGTCCAGGCAACTGGGCAACGCAGCGCTGAACGACATCGCGGTGCATATCGACATCAAGCGCTCCTCCGAGGCGCTGATCGGCAGTGCCAACGGCAAGGCGCAGGAGAAGGGCTACGAGCTGCTCGTGCCTCCGGTCGATCTGACGCTGACGTTCTCGAACAACGGCCAGACGGCAAGCGCGGAGCAGCTGAACGGCTACGCGTCGAAGTTCATCGCGCTGCCGGAAGGCATCGATCCGAACAAAATTACGACAGGCGTCATCGTTAATCCGGACGGCAGCGTATTCCACGTGCCGACTGTGGTGACGAGGATCGACAATCGTTATTACGCGTGGATTAACGATCTGCGCAGCAGCGGTTCGTACTCGGTTATCTGGAATCCGCAGGATTTCGACGACGTGAAGAACCATTGGGGTCAAGCGGACGTGAACAACATCGCGGCCAGACTGAGCCTCGCAGGCAACGGAGATAACACGTTCTCTCCCGATCGCAACGTCACGCGCTCCGAGTTCTCGGAGATCGTCGTTCTGGGTCTGGGCCTGATGCGTCAGAACGGGCCGGAGAACTCGTATCCGGACGTGCCGACGTTGGCCTGGTACCGGACTTCGGTAGCGATTGCCAGCCAGTTCGATATTGTGCGCGGTTATAACGACGGCAACTTCTACGGCAACCGCCAGATTACGAGAGAGCAGGGCTTTGCGCTGGTGGCGCGGGCGCTGAATCTGGTCAATCCGCAGGCGGCGCCGAGCGAAGCTCGGATTAACGAATTGCTGGCGAAGTATGACGACGCGGCGAACGTAGCGGCTTGGGCCAGAGCGGATGTGGCGCAGCTGATCGCGGCGGGCATCGTGCAAGGCAACGGCGCGGACACGCTGAAGCCGAAAGCGAACATGACGCGCGCGGAAGTAACGGCGCTGATCGCGAGATTGCTGAAGACGACGGAATTGATCGACAAGTAAAACCTATTGAATTTCGGTTGCCAACAACCGTCGCCGACTGTTTCCGGTCGTCGGCGGTTGTTTTTTTGCACGGTTTTCCAACTGCTGAAGATGAATTTGCAAAGCTCGCATATCCATCGCATAATTTGGTAAAGGTAGATTAATAGAGTAGCTTTCCGATTCTACGCGGCAGGGGCTGTACCGATGCTCGATTTCTATTTGTTTCCGATTTCCTATGCCTTCTATACGTTTCCGATTGCGGCGGCGCTGTTTACGCTGCCTTTTCTGGTCGTGCAGTATCGCAGGCACGGGTATATTCATAAATATAGGGCGCTGATCCTCTACTTATTTTTGCTCTATCTGATGAACGCTTTTTACCTGATTATTCTTCCGCTTCCGGATTCGATCCATAATTCGCCGCCGAAGGCGGAATCGTACGCGCAGTGGGTTCCGTTTCATTTTGTCACGGATATTGTCCGAGAGACCGGAGCAAGACTGGACAGTCCGTCGACCTATGTTCGGCTTCTGACGGAGCGGGCTTTCCTTCAGGTCGAGTTTAACGTGCTGCTTATGGTTCCGTTCGGGATGTTCATGCGCCATTATTTTCGGACGCGGTGGGCGATCTGTTTGCTGTGCGCCTTGGGACTGTCGCTGTTTTTCGAGCTTACGCAGGTTACCGGCATTTACGGCATCTACGATTATCCGTACCGGTTGTTCGATGTGGACGATCTGATGATGAACGCGGCGGGGGGAATGATCGGCTTCGTGTTCGCCGAATGGCTCGGCAGATGGCTGCCCCGGATCGACAAGCTGGACGAGCGAACGGATTTGTCCAAGAAACGCGTCTCCTATACGCAGAGGGGGATCGCTTTTCTGTTCGACTGGGCCGTTCTGCTGCCGTTCTTTGTGGTGCTGTCCGTGGCGCGGGTTCCGTATTCCTATGTCTGGATCATTATCGCCTACTTTATCGCGCTTCCGTATATGACCAACGGATTAACGGCGGGCAAGTGGCTGGTGCGAATTCGTCTGAAGGGACAAGGGGACCGGCTTTCCCTGCGCGAGCTGATCGCCAGGTACGGCCTTCTCTATTTGCTGGCGGGAGGAGCGAACGTGGCGTTTATTCGGTCGGGCGCCCATGGGATATCGCCGATTCTCATGCTGCTGTTCGCGCTTGTTCTGTTCATTTTCGATATGGCGATCGCCATTCATTTCCTGCGGTGCCTGTTTAATCGGGACCGCCGGTTAATACATGAGGAGAAGAGCGGAACGTCCCACGTCATTACGGCTAAAAGCGACCGGACCGGGTCGAGCCAGCAGCAGGAAGCTCGGTAGGATGCACAGGGATATAAGCTTGCCCGCGGCATGCGGACGGCAATCGTCTTGCCCCCCGGATACGCCGCCGGTCCGAACGCGGCAATCGCGCCGAACCGGCTGGCGAGTCTACTCTTTCACCGACCCCATCACGATGCCGTGGATGAAAAAGCGTTGAAGGAACGGGTACACGATCAGAATCGGCAGCGAAGCCAAAATGATCTGCGCCGAAATCGCCGAGCGATTCGTCAGCGAAGCCATGACGGAATTCTGGTCGGCGTTCACGAGGTTGCGGGAAGCGAGTACGACGTGCAGGTACGTCTGCAGCGGATAATTCGACGTCTGGTTCATGTAGATCAACCCGTCGAACCAGGAATTCCAATGGCCGACCACGCTGAACAGCGTGACGGTCGCGATGACCGGCAGCGACAGCGGCACGTAAATTCGCGTCATGATCGCCCATTGCGACGCTCCGTCGACGAGACAGGCTTCCTCCAGCTCTTTGGGAAGCTGGCGCATGAAGTTGATCATCAGAATGACGTTGAACACGGGAACGGCCCCCGGCAGGACAAGCGCCCAGATCGTATCGATAAGGTGCAGCTCGTTGATGACCATATAGGCCGGAATAAGCCCTCCGCTGAACAGCATCGTAAAGACAAGCGCCCAAATGTAGATGTTGCGGCTGCGGAAATAGCTGCTCTCCTTGGACAACGGATAAGCCATCATGACGGTCAGCAGGAAGTTGATCAGACCGCCCAGCAGCACCCGAGTCGCAGATACGCCGAAAGCGTCCCAGAATTTGTCCAGCCGCAAAATGTTGGCGTAGGCGTTAAAGTTAAGCTCGATCGGGAGCAGGCCGACGATATACTGGTTGGCCGGGCCCTCCCCGCTCAAGGAGACCATGGCGATATGCCAGATCGGGACGAGACAGAGCAGGGAGACGGCGGCCAGCAAGACGTAATTCAAGAGGTCGAAAGCCTGGAAGCGGTGCAGGCGTATTCTCATATGGCGTCGCTCCGTCCTTTAGAAAATGCGGTAATTCGCGTAGCGGTAAGCCAGCCGGTAAGAAGTCACGATCAGCGCGAAGCCGATCAGCGATTTCATCAGTCCGATGGCGGTGGCCAGCCCGTACTGCGCTTGAATAAGACCCATGCGATAAATGTAAGTGTCGATAATGTCCGCGGTGCCGATGACCATCGGATTGTAAAGGTTGAAAATCTGGTCGAAGCCGGCGTTGAGCACGTTGCCGAGGCTTAAAGTGGACATCAGCACGACGACGGGCAGAATGCCGGGAAGCGTAATATAGACGACCCGCTGCCAGCGGCTCGCTCCGTCGATCGAGGCCGCCTCGTACAGCGCCGGATTGATTCCCGTCAGCGCGGCCAAATACACGATCGTCGAGAAGCCGAATTCCTTCCAGACGTCGGTTGCGATCAGCATGACCCGGAACCACGCTTCGTGCCCGAAGAAGAAAATCGGTTCGAGGCCGAAGGAGGCCAGAATCTGATTGAACACCCCTCCGTTAATGGAAAGCACGTCGATCAGAATGCCGCCCAGAATGACCCATGACAGAAAATGAGGCAAATAGACGAGGCTCTGCACCGTGCGTTTGAACCACACGATTCTGGCCTCGTTGAGCAGCAGGGCGAACGCGATCGGCACGACCAGCCCGGCCGCGATTTTCATCAGCGAGATTTCGACCGTATTGCGCACGGTCTGCATCGTATCCGGAAGCTCGAACAGGAACCGCACATGCTCCAGGCCGACCCATTCGGACTTGAAGAAGCCTTGCGTCGGATTAAACTCCTGAAAGGCGATGACGATGCCGATCATCGGCAGGTAGGCGAACAAGAGCAGGATCAACATGCCCGGCGCCAGCAGCAGATGGAAGAACGTCCGGTCTTTTCTCGTTATCTTCATGATTCCATACCTCCGCTAGAGAGGCGCGGAACTTGCCTTCGAGGCGAAGCTCCGCGCTTTGACCCTTTTACTTGGACGACGCCCAGGCGTTGACTTCCTCCGTGATAGCCTCTCCGCCGAGTTGATTCCACTGCTTGACGAACTTGTCGAATTCGTCGACGCCCGCATTGCCCATAATGATCTTCGTGAACGTCTCCGATTCGATCTTGTTCAGGTTGGCAAGCCGTTTGACCATCGTATCCGTCGGCGCGCCCAGGAACGCCTGGTTGACGAAATTGTCGCCGTACTGCTCCAGCACCGATTCCGATTCGGTCAGGTACTTCATGAACGCCCAGCCGTTCGGTTCATTGTTTTTGTACGCGTCCCATTTCCACTGTCCGTCCGGGTGGGTGACCAGCGAGCCATCGTCCTTCTCCATCGCCGCTCTGAACTGCTTGCCGATGATCATGTTTTTGCCCGGATCGTCGAAGAAGTACGGCTTGGCGTATTGATGGATTTCCTTGCCTTTATATTTCTCGCTGCCCTGGATTTCTTTGTAAAACAGATCGTTGTATTTGCCACCTTCGATCCACATTTCCGCCCACAGATTCATCGACTTGATCAGCGCTTCCGGTTGCTCCATATCCTTGCGGGCGACCATCCAGGTGAGAACGTTCGTCGGCCGTTTCGGCGCGACGATTCCGTCCAGGCCCGCCGGAATCGGATAAGCCTTCCAATCGGAATCCGGCGTATGCGTCAAGGTCGTGGACAGCGGATACAGCGGCTGCCAGAACGCCCCGAAGTAGATGCCGCCCTTGCCGGCGCCGATATCGTCGGCCGCCTTGCCCCAATCCTTGGCTCCGAATTCCTGATCGAGCGCCTTCGTCTTGTACAGCTCTTGGAGCTTGGCCAGCGCTTCCTTCATTTCCGGTTGAACGCTGCCGTACACCAGCGAGCCGTCGCTGTTCTTGATCCACATGCCCCTGTACGCCCGGTATGCGGCCGATACGCCGTCGAAGCCCATGCCCAGCGCGTTGTCCAGCGCGATCCCGTACGTGTCGGGCTTGCCGTTGCCGTCCGGGTCCTGCTGCGCGAAGGCGTTGGCGACGGCCGTCAGCTCGTCGATCGTCTTCGGCGGCTGCAGCTGCAGCTTATCCAGCCAATCCTGACGGATGTACATGATCGCCACGTTCTCGAAGTAGTCGACCGGTACGGGCATGCCGTAGATTTTGCCGTTCAGGCTCGCGGCCTCGAAGCCTTCTCCTCCGCCGTACTCCATCGCTTTGCGCAGCAGGGGAGAAGCGTACTTCTCGTACACCTCGGTCAAGTCGGCCAACTGCTCCTGCTTGATCATGCGGTGCAGTTGGTTGAGATCGACCTTGGAGATGTCGGGGAGATTGTTCGTGTTGATGGACAGGTTCATCTTCTCCACGGTCTGGGAAGCGTCGGACACCCATTTGTTCACGAATTGAATGCCAAGGATATCCTTGTAGGTCCGGGTCATAATGTTGTCGTTAATGCTCTCGCCGTCCGCGAACAGGATGTTCGTGCCCGTCGAGCTGACGACCGAGACTTCGATCGGGGGATCGTATTTGCCGAACGGGTCCTCGCTGCTTGCTGTCTGCTGCGATTGCTCCGCGCTTGGGGAAGCGCTTCCCGTTTGGGCCGCCGCGGACGGCTCGGCGGACGAACCGTTGTCCTTCTGCGAGCAAGCGGTCGAGAATACGAGCAGGAATGCCAGGCATGCCATCGCCGTTCCGCGAATCTTTTGTTCTTTCATACCGTTACCTCCATCATGTTTTTTGGTCTGGCTGCGACCCCGTCTAACGAAAGATGACCGTAAACACTCGAAGTGTTTATGGTCATCATTATAGAAGGCGGGGAGTCTATTCTTTTAAGGAGTTGAAGTATACTTTCCAAAGGTACCGCTCAGCGAGCCCTCAGCAGCTCGCGATCCATCGCCGCGAGAATCGCGTCGGCGTCGCCCTCTCCGGCAAGCCAGTCCTGAAAGCCGGCGCACATCGCCTCCGCCACACCGACCGGCCAGGCCTGATTGCTGAACGCCACGAATCGGCCGCTCCGCATGAGATCCGCATAACCGGCGAACTCGGCTATGCCCAGGTCTTCGCCCGGCGACATCGGGAACGCGCGGTACTGCCGCCTGAATTCGCCGCGCAGCGGGGACTCGGCTTCGAATTGGTAGGCCAGCGCGTCCAGCACTTCCGGCAGATTGCGGGTGTTCTTGCTGATGACGGTTCCTCCGGCCGGGCCGACCGACAGGTACAAAGGCTTGCCCGGAGCGTTGCCGGGCAGGGGCATGAAGCCTCGTTCGAACGCGGCGGCGGACGAAGCGGAGCCGGCAGGAGCGACGGGGTCGGAGTCGGAGTCGGAGCCCAGGCCCGGTTCCGAGTCCGAGCCTTCCGATACGGTCAAGCTGTCGTAATCCCAATTGCCTCCGAAGACGATAGCCGCCCGCCCCTCGTTAAACCATGCGGCGGCCTGGGCCGCCCCGGTCTCCAGAGAACCGGGGGCAATGTAGCCGCGATCGTACAGCAGCTTGAACATGTGCAGCACATCACGCCATTTCGAGTCGGCGAACGTTGCGTTTCCCGTCAGAAGCTGCTGATCGAAATCGGGCTCCTCGGGATAGATGACCGACCCCGCCAGCGGATACAGTCCGAACTGGAGAAACCACCAATCCTTGCCCGGCATGACGATCGGCGTAATCCCTTCGCGCTTCAGCGTTTCGCATAGCTCCAGGAACGAGTCCCAATCCCCCGGCCATTCCCGATAGCCGTGCCGCTGCAGCAAATCCTTGTTGTACCACGCCCCCATCATGCTGAAGCCCTTGGGAAGACCGTACACCCGGCCGTCTACGGTGAACCCTCGGAGAGCCTCGGGAGAGAAGGCCTGGAGAATATCCATTCCGGTCAGATCCTGCAGGTAGCCCGCCCCGGCAAGCTCCTCGAGCTGCCGCATCGGCCACCATTCGAAGAAATCCGGTCCTTCGCCCGCGGATAGCTGCATGAGCAGCGACTTCGTATACGCGTCCTCGGGCAGCATTTCCGTCTTGATGCGGATGTCCGGATAACGCTCCTCGACCAAATTTGGAAACGCTTGCATAACGTAGCGGTTGCGGTCTCTGCCATCGGAGGCAACGCCCATATGCATATATTTCAGCGTGACGGGGTCGGCCTTCGGCTGCACGGCGGCGGGAGGCCGCGCGCAGCCCGCGACGACGAGCAGCGCCAGAAGCAAGGAAAGACGAGCCGGCCGTGTTCGCTTCATCGTGTCACCTCGTCCAATTGAAGTATGCTAATATTATAAATAAAAACGCGATCCCGGAGAAGATGCGAATGAAGTTTGCCTGGGGACTCAAAAACCGTCTGCTCGTCGCGCTCCTGCTGCTGTCCCTGATCCCGATCGCGATTGTCGTCGCCGTGACGAACCGGAACTACGGCGCGCTTGTGGAGAATCAGGTGCGGGAAGTTTCCTTGAATCTGCTGGATCGCTCCTCCTTAAGGATGGCGAACCGGCTGGAGGAGGTCGGACGCGTATCCGCTTATCTGGCCTATCAGCAAATGTCCGATACGGACACGATCCTGTCGTTTCTCGGGCAGCATGCGGACAATGGCGGCGTCGCTCCTTACGATCGGCTGAGCCATACGCGCGAGTTCAAGAAGGCGACGGAGAGCCTGCTGCTGAACCACGATTATATCGAAGGGCTGTACGTTTTCGCCGAGGACGGGACGGTGTTCGCCAATACGAAGGGCTCCGAGCTTAAGTCCGACTACGCGCCGCTATCCTCGGCCTGGTATCGGGATACGATCCGCGCCCAAGGCAAGATGATCGTCGGGGAAGTGCAGCGCCAGGACTTCCTGCTGTCCGGCAGCCCCTCCATCGCCTTCTCGCGGGCGTTATATGAGCCGGCGACGAACCGGCGGATCGGCGTGCTGCTCATCAACTGCAGCCTGAGCCTGTTCGACGAATTGAGCGAGGGCATGCTGGCGGAGCAGCGGATCTACCTGCTCAACGGCATCGGCAATCGCCTGTACGGGGAGGGCGAATTCGACGAGGAGTGGGCGTCGTCGGTCATCGGGATCGGAAGCCGGATCGATTCCAAGAGCAATACGCTCGTCCTTCACAATACGTTCTCGGAATACGACTGGCATATGATTATCGCCGTCTCGCTCGATGCGGTGACGGGAGAGCTTCGCGCGACCTCGCGCTTTGCCCTGTGGCTGGGCGTCATCTGGGCGGTTCTGGCCGTCGGCCTGTCGCTGTGGATCGCGAACGCGTTCTCCAAGCCGGTCAATCGCATCGCCCAGATGATGAAGCGGTACCCGACCGGCCATCTGCCGCCGCGCCAGGAGCGATACGAGCGGAGGACGGACGAGATCGGCATTTTGTACAATCGTTATTTTACGATGCTGGAGGAGATCGATACGCTCATCCGGGAAAAATATCACAATCAATTTATCGCCATGTCCTCCAAAATGAAAGCGCTTGAGGCCCAGATCAACTCCCATTTCCTGTTCAATACGCTGGCGACGATGAACAGCATCGCGGTGCTGGAGGAGGTGCGGAGCCTGTCCGTCATGTCCAAGGCGCTCGGCGATATGTTCCGCTACAGCATCAAGATCAACCGCGATCTGGTCATGCTGAGCGAAGAGCTTGGCCACGTCCATAATTATATGACGATTCAATCGTTCCGCTACGGGGACAAGATACGCCTGGAGACGGACATTCCCGAAGAGCTGGAGGACTTCAAGGTGCTGAAGCTGGTTCTTCAGCCGATCGTGGAGAACGCCGTATATCACGGAATCGAGAAAAAGAAAGGGTATGGCACGGTAAGCATCCGAGCCTGGGAACAGGAGGACGGCATACGCGTGGAGGTACGGGACGACGGGGTCGGCATTCCGGCGGCCAGGCTGGAAGAGGTGCGGGCCATGCTCGGCCGGACGGCCGAGTTCGAGGAGCTGAATCCCGCCACGAACGATGCCCGGTCCATCGGAATGTATAACGTTCATGCGCGCATCGCGCTGTATTACGGGCCGGACTACGGGTTGGAGGTGGACAGCGAGGAGCATCGGGGGACGGCCGTCCTGCTCCGGCTGCCCAAAGCGGCTCCCGACCAAGGGGATTCTCTTGCCCGGCGAGTCGGCTCGCCCGATCATCTCTCGAAAGGGGCGTCATAGGCATGTACAGATATGTGGTAATCGACGACGAGGCGCTCATTCGCAAAGCGATCATTAAGAAGATATCCTCCCTCGAGCTGCCTCTGGCTTGGGTGGGGGAAGCCGATGACGGCGAAGAGGGTTTGATGTTGGTCGAGCGAGAAAAGCCGGACATCGTGCTGACCGATATGCGGATGCCGGTAATGGACGGCGTTCAGTTTCTTCAGGCGGTTACCGAGAAGCGCTCGGAGGCGCAGCTTATCGTCATTAGCGGCTACTCGGACTTCGAGTATACGCGCGAGGCGATCGTCTCCAGCGCGGCGGGTTATATTCTGAAGCCGTTCGACGACGCCGAGCTGCGTCAGGCGCTGGCCAAGGCGATCGAGCGAATCGAGCAAACCCGCTTGAACCGGAGGAACGCGACGGGCATCGAATTGGAGCTCGACCTCGTTCGCTTCGCTGCCTGGCTGTGCCGGAGCTCCGACGACGAGGCGGCGCTTCGGACGGAGGCTTATTCGTCCGAGCCGATGCGCAGCCTGCTGTCGGCGGCCTCCTATGCCGTTGCCGTGCGGGTCGGGCCCGCCGCGGACGCTGTAAAGCTGCCGGATGGCTGCGTGCGATTCGCCCATCCGGACATGCGGGGGACGACCGTGCTCGTCTGTTCGGACGCTGCCGCCGGAAGGCAGGCGGCTTCTTCGAAGCTGTATGCCTGCCTGGCGGGAGAAGCGGGCGGCTTTGCCGCAGTGAGCGGCGAATGCGCGTCCGTCCAGGGCCTGCCCGCCGCGTATCGCGACGCGCTGTCGCTGCTGGAGAGCTTGCCGTTCGGGAGAATGGCGGGCCTTCACCGCGCAACGGCCGATCGCGCCGAGGCCGGAAAGGATCAGGACGCCGGGGCGGAATGGCGTTGGCCTCGCATCGAGGATTTCCTGTACGAGCTGGAGGAGGGCAGCGAAGCGCGGGCGGTGCGGCTTGCGGAGGAGCTGTTCGCCGAATTCCGCGGCTCCGAGAGCTTCACGATGCAGCGGGTCAGGAAGATTTGCCGGACATTGTACCACCGGGTCGTCGAGCATCTGGGCGCGGTTCACCGGATTTCCCCGGATGCCGGGCTGGAGACGCTGCAGCTGCTCGGCTACGAACCGGACGCCGGGGCGCTGGAGCGGCATTTCCTGCAATTCGTGCGCGACACGGTCGCCCAAGTACCGAGCCGAACGGCCAAGGGAGCGGAGCTGTCGCAGCAGATCAGACACTATATCGATCGCCATTTCGCCCAGCAGCTTACGCTGGAGGAGGTGGCCGACCGCTTCTTCCTCCATCCCGTCTACTTAAGCGTCATGTTCAAGGAGAAGACCGGGGAGACGTTCCAGGACTACTTGCGCCGGATTCGCATGGAGCGGGCCAAGCAGCTGCTGCTGACGACCAAGTACCGGATCGACAGAATCTCCGTGATGATCGGGTACGAGAACACGAAGTATTTCTACAAGGTGTTCAAGAAGGAGACCGGCTTCACCCCGGCCGACTTCAGACAGCGGCAGCTCGGCGGGTGAGACCCTTCCTCCCAAGCAAAGCAAGGACGGCCGTATCGGCCGTCCTTGCTTGCTTCACGCTCTTAATAGCGTACGAGGAGCTCGTCCAGAAGCTCGGTCAGCTTCTCCGGGTCCATCTTGCGGGCCAGATAAGCATGCCGTCCGTCCGCTTGCGGCAGCCAGCGATTGGCGCCGGTCTCGCCGTCCACCTCGATCGTGCCGCGAACGAGGTCCCAGTAGTCGCCTGCTCCTTCCGCAGCGTACAGTACGGCCGTCAGATCCCAGCTCTCGCGAATGCCGCCCTCGCCTCCGTACCAGGCATTGTAGCTCCTCCGCACGGGATGGTCGGCCGGCGCGTCGATGTGAAGGCGGCGGCCCGTCCGGATTTCCGCGCCGATCTCGTAGCCGGTAAACGTAATGCCGGTCGGCCAATGCTTCGTTACGTAGGCCGCCGCCTCGGGGTGCATCTCGAAATTCCACTCCTTGCCCTCGGGGAACAGCCCTCCCATGACGACAAGATGTTTGGCCTTGCGCGCGACCAGCGCTCTCCCGTCCAAGTCCGAATGCCGATCGGGCCCGGATTGCAGCAAATGCATGAAGTTGACCAGCGGTCCGATCGCCGCGAGCACGATCGAATCGTCCTCCGCCGCGGCGAGAAGCTCCCGGGTCAGCTCGGTCGCGTCGGGAGCCGGCTGCCCTTGCCCGTAGCGGTTCGGGTACTGCTGCGCGACAAGCTTGTTGTATTTGCCGTAGACGGCGTCGTCGTCCAGAAAGCCGGGCAGGCGCCGCAGCGTGCCGACCGGAATGTCCTCGCGTCCGTAATACGCGTTAAGCGCGTCGAGGCATCCGGCTCCCCAGCGGCTGGCCGTGCAGTGCGTCATGCCGACGATGCGGGCCCGGCCCGACTTTTCCAGCGCATGAAGGACGGCCACCGCTCCCGCGTCGTCGCAATCGGGACCGATGTCGGTGTCCAGCACGATCGGAACGGGTTTTTCGGAAGGGCGGTAGTCCGTTCTCCCCTGATCGCTGCTTATCTCGCTCATATCGTGATCCTCCCCGGGTGAGTTTCCAGAAACCGTTCCAATTCCTCGCGCGTAGGCATGGCCGACTGAGCGCCCACTTGTCGGACGGAGAGCGCGCCGACGGCGTTGCCGACCCGCACGGCGTCCTCGGCTTCGAGTCCCGAAGCCAGCGCATAAGCGAACCCGGCGTTAAAGGAATCTCCGGCTCCCGTCGTATCGACCGCCTGCACCGGAAAGGCCTCGATACGCGTCATTTCCGCTTCGCGAATCCAGTAGGCGCCTTCCTCCCCGGCCTTGGCGACGACCGTTCCGACCCCTCTGCGCAGCAGGGAGCCGGCGGCCTCCTTCAGCTGATAGACATAGCGCTCCTGTCTGCCGGCATAGTATCGGACCTCCGTTTCGTTGGGCGTCATGTAGTCGATGTAACGGAAGATGGCGTCCGGCAACTGCGAGGCGGGAGCCGGATCGAGAATGATCGTTTTTCCGGCCTGCTTCAGACGTTTGGCCGCGTAGGCGACCGTGCCGATCGGAATCTCCAACTGAAACAGAAAAAGGTCCGACTGGACAAGCTCCCCCCACATGGCGTCGATATCGGAAGGCTGCATATGGCCGTTGGCCCCCGGTGAGACGACGATCTGGTTTTCCCCTTGCCGGTCGACCCAGATCATCGCCGTTCCCGTCGCCGCTCCCTTTTCCACGCCGATTCCGCCGACATCGACTCCGTTCATGCGCAGGTGCCGAATGTAATCGTGCCCGTGAATGTCGTCCCCGACCTTGCCCGCCATTTTCACCCTGGCTCCCAGCCTCCCCAGAGCGACCGCCTGATTGCCTCCCTTGCCGCCGAAGAAGACGGAATAACCGTCCGCGGTCAGCGTTTCGCCCGGCTGCGGGAATCGTTCCACGGCCGCGACCATATCCAAGTTCAAGCTTCCGATCACGCAGATGGATTTCATGTGTGCTGTCACGCTCTTTCTGTGTAAAATGGGTCTCTTGCTTCTGGCGTTCACAGCCCCATTATAGAAGGAAAAGGGTCTACTATTTTAATGAGTTTCGGTACACTTTTCCCATCATGCCTATCGCGTCGGGGATCGGTATGCGGACCGAGTGCGGCGGGCCATAGCGGCGACCGGGAATGACGAAACGGATCGGGAAGGACTTCGTTCGGAAGAAACGCCGACGGCTTGTGAAACCAAGGCTTTTCTGGGAAAATAGGAGGGAGTCGCGAGGTTCGGCTATTACGCGAAAAGAGGTTACGAAATGACGACAACATCCGTTCACGATATGACTTTCGAAGGTTTGACCGAATGGCTTGCCGAGCGCGGGCACAAGAAGTCGCGGGCGACGCTCGTATGGGAGTGGCTGTACCGCGAGCGGGCGACCGATTTCGCCGCGATGAACGGCGTGCACCCGGACTGCCTGAAGGCGCTGGAGGAGCATTTCCATATCGAGTCGATGAGCGAGCATTCGCGGCAGGAGTCCAAGGACGGAACGGTTAAATTCCTGTTCCGTCTGAAGGACGGCAACCTGATCGAGACGGTGCTCATGCGCCACAAATTCGGCTTGTCCGTCTGCGTCACGACGCAGGTCGGCTGCAACATCGGCTGCAGCTTCTGCGCGAGCGGCCTGCTCCGCAAGAGCCGGGATTTGTCCAGCGGCGAGATCGTCGAGCAGGTGATGAAGGCGCAGCGTTTTCTGGACGGCAGAGGGCAGGGGGAAGCGGTCAGCCATCTCGTCGTGATGGGCATCGGCGAGCCGTTCGACAACTACGACAATTTGGTGAAATTCCTGGACGTGATCAAGCATCAGAAAGGGCTGGCCATCGCCGGACGCCATATCACGGTCTCGACGAGCGGTCTGGCCGACAAGATTTACAAGTTCACGGACGACGATCTGAAGGTGAATCTGGCGATTTCCTTGCACGCTCCGAACGATGAGCTGCGGACGAGAATCATGAAGATCAACAAGGGGATTCCGCTCGAGAAGCTGCTGAAGGCGCTCGACTACTACCTGGAGCAATCAAGGCGGAGAGTGACGCTCGAATACATTCTGCTGAAGGACGTGAACGATCAGCGGGAGCATGCGCTGGAGCTGGCCGAGCTGATCGGGGACCGCAGATCGCTCGTGAACGTCAACCTGATCCCGTACAATCCGGTCGACGAGCACAGCCAGTATCAGCGGACGGAGCGGCATGTCGTGAGCGAGTTTTTCGATGTGCTGAAGAAGCAGGGAGTCAGCGTCAGCGTGCGGTTGGAGCATGGGACGGATATCGACGCCGCATGCGGACAGCTGCGCAGCAAGCAGATTAAGAAGGAAGCGGTCGCGAACTAACGGCAGCGTCGCAAAAAGGGGGAAACGCGAATGCAATATCGGCGTTTGGGCAGCAGCGGACTTAAGGTGTCGGCGCTCGGGCTGGGCACGAACGCGTTCGGCAAGCGGGCCGACAGCGATACGTCCACCCGGATCGTGCACGAGGCGCTGGATCGCGGAATCAACTTCATCGATACGGCCAATATCTATGCGGACACGGAGTCGGAACGCATCATCGGGCAGGCGTTGACGGGAAGAAGGCAGGAGGCCGTGCTGGCGACGAAGGCCGGCCTGGTCAAGGATCAAGGCCCGAACGGGCGCGGCTCCTCGCGCTACCATCTGCAGCGGGAGCTCGAAGCCAGCCTGAAGCGGCTGAACACCGATTACGTCGACCTGTATCAGATCCATACGTTCGACCCCCATACGCCGCTGGAGGAGACGCTTCGCACGCTGGACGACTTCGTCGGCTCCGGCAAGGTGCGTTATATCGGAGCGTCCAACTATGCGGCGTGGGAGCTGATGAAGGCGCTCGCGGTTAGCGGACAGAGAGGCTGCGAACGCTTCGTATCGACGCAGCACTGCTATTCGCTGGCCGATCGCACGCCGGAGAACGAGCTGGTTCCGTTATGCCTGGACCAGGGCGTCGGGATTATTCCGTATTTTCCGCTTGCGGGAGGCATCCTGAGCGGCAAGTACAGCTTGGCCGACAAGGCGCCTGCCGGCTCGCGGGCGCAGACGGACCCGAGCTTCGCGCGTTTTATGGCGGACCGCAACCTGGAGCTGGCCGATCGGGTCGGCAGATTGGCGGCGGAGCTTGGCTGCACGCCAAGCGCGCTGTCGCTGGCCTGGCTGATGGCCCGGCCGGCGGTCGCGACCGTCATCGTCGGCGCCACGCGTGTCGATCAGCTCGCGGACAATCTGCGCAGCGTAGAGCTGGAGCTGGACGCCGAGACGATCGGGAAGCTGGACGAGATCAGCGCCTCGTTCCGATATGGGGAGCCGTTCGCTCTTTATCGGCTTCCTTGACGCCGGGGACGTTTGCCGCCAGCGGCCTTTTGGAACGGCCTCTTAAGTGGAGAGGGAAGCCCCGGCGGCGGCCGCGGGCTTTTCCCGCAGGCTGCCTGCAATCAGAAATTGCGCCGAGTAATACGTGAGCATGATGAGCGGCCCCGAATAGGGGATATCGGCGACGAACATGTTCCAGGACAGGATCGAATCCGAGGCCATGAACAGCAGGCTGCCGGCGATAGCCGTGCGGCTTCCCGTCATGATCGCGGACCAGCCCATCGTCGAGATGACGGCGACATAAGCGATTACGGGAACGATCAGCCCGGATTGGCCGTCGGCGTTCAGGGCTTGCACTAGCCGGCTGCCCATGATGCAGGCAAAAACGGCAATGGGCAGCGCGGCAGCGAGCCTGAGCTTGGAGAAGCGCCATCTGCCCAGGAAGGCGGACAAATAGAAGAGATGTCCGACGAGGAACGCGGACAAGCCGACGACAAACCAACGGAGCGTGCCGTCGCCTATGGCGCAGAAGATCAACCCGGCCAATACAAGCCAATGGTAACGCTTGCGAGAGCCGGAAGACAAACGGTAGGCGTACGCGATAATCAGAGCCATCGGAAGGACCTTGAACAACAGCTTGACGGCTTCGGGCTCCGGGGGTATGACGAAAATATACAGCAATCCGGTTAGCGCGATTAACGCGGGCCATGCGGAGGATTTGATCAAAGCGGATCTCTCCATTCGTAAATGAGGTTCGAAGACGGGCATTTTACTTTTAACTATTATATATGCGCGCAGTGCATTCCGGATAGAGCGGGAGGCAATCAAGATGGCAACGATAGAGGATTTTACCGCATTGGACGTTCGAATCGGCACGATTGTGACCGCCGAGCCGTTTCCCGAAGCTCGGAAACCGGCGATCAAGCTTTCCATCGATTTCGGTTCGCTGGGGGTCAAGTTTTCGTCCGCGCAAATTACGAGGCGCTACTCGCCCGAGGAACTCGTCGGCAGGCAAGTGGCGGCCATCGTCAACTTTCCTCCCCGCAGGATCGCGGGCTTCAAGTCCGAGGTGCTGGTGCTGGGAGCGGTGCCCGAGGAAGGCGACGTCGTGCTGCTGCGGCCCGATCGCGAAGTGGATAACGGTACGCCGATCGCTTAAGAACGGGGGAGACGGACGATGACTTTGCCGAATTTGCAATTGGGCACGACCGTATTGAATATCGAGCTGCTCGTCTATCTGGTCGCGGGAATGATCGGCGTGTACGCCGTTCGTTACCGGCAGAGGCGGCATCCGGACCGCGAGCGTCAGATAGGCGATGCATGGAACGCCGTGTTCCTGTGGCTGCTCGTATGGAAGGGCAGCCTGTTCCTGTTCGATCCGGCGGGCGTGATTGCGCAGCCGCTCTCGTTGCTGTTCTTCAGTGGAGGAACGAGAGGAATCTGGATCGCTTCGCTCGCCGCGCTGGCGTATCTCTTCATGCGCAATTATCGGAGGGTGGGGAGCGGGGAAGCGATCAAGCTGGCGGCCAGCTGGGGAGGCGTCATGCTTGTGGCGGCGATGATCGGCTATACGGCGCTCATCCCGATCGAGGGCAAGGGAGGCGTCCGCATCGATCAAGCGGCTCCCGAATTCGAGCTGACGGATCTGGACGGCAACGCCGTTAAGCTGTCGGATTTTCGCGGCCGGACGGTCGTCCTGAATTTCTGGGCGACCTGGTGCCGGGTTTGTCGGGCGGAGATGCCGCAGGTGGAGAAGTTCTATCAGGAGCATAAGGATCAAGAGGTCGTCGTGCTATCCGTCAATGCGACGACGCAGGAGAGCAATCCCGGACTCGTCCGGGATTATGCGGACAAGCGAGAGCTGAGCTTCCCGATTGTGCTGGACGATCGGGGCGAGGCGCTTGGTGATTACGGGGTGACGGCGTATCCGACCACCTACGTGATCGATCCGGCCGGCCTCGTGAAGGGGCGTTATCTGGGGGCGTTCAGCTACGAGAATATGAAGAAAGCCGTCAGGAACGCCTCATGATCCCGAGCGTGCGATACCGAACGCGGCATGCGTGAAGGCCGATCCCGTTCATCCATTGCCCGACAAGGGGAGGGAGCCGGATCGCAAAAGAAGAGTCTAAAGTGCAACGGCGTTGGATATACGGTAGAATGGAGATAAGAAAGCAGATTGGAGCTGTGAACGATGGCGGACGCGGAAGTGATTCTGACCCAAGAGGGAATGGATAAATTACAAGCCGAGCTTGATGATCTTAAATACGTAAAGCGCAAGGAGTTGGCCGCCCGCATCAAGCTGGCGATCAGCTACGGCGATCTGAAGGAGAACAGCGAATACCACTCGGCCAAAGACGACCAGGCGTTCATGGAGACGAGAATTCTTGTGCTGGAGAAAATGCTGCGCAACGCTCGCGTCGTCGACGAGGGAGACATGGATACGACGCATGTCCATGTCGGTTCGACCGTGGTTCTGAACGACATCGAGTTCGACGAAAGGATCGAATACCGGATCGTCGGCCCGGCCGAGGCGGACGTTAACGAGAGCAAGATTTCGTACGAAAGTCCGCTTGGCAAGGAGCTGATCGGCAAGCGAGTAGGAGACGTCGTCAGCGTGGAAGCGCCGGTCGGCATCGTCAAGTACGAGCTGCTTGAGATCAAAGCGGGATAAACCGAACAGAACGGGACCGGTAGGCGAGTGGCCTGATGGGGTCCCGTTCTTGCGTTTTGCGCGCCTGCGGATCGGTGAGTTAAAAGTTGGGGCGTCCCATTTTCCCCGATTGGAAATCCTTAAACGCCTGCACCAGTTCCTCGCGGCTGTTCATGACGAACGGACCGTGCATGAAGATGGGCTCGTCGATCGGCTCCCCGCTCAGGAAAATAATCAGCGCGTCGTCGCTTAAGCCCTCGACGGAAATGCCGCCGGACTCGTTCCGGAACAGCACGAAGTCCCCTTCCGCCGCCGTCGTATCTTCGTTGATTTTCACCGTTCCGCGCAGCACCAGCGCCCCCGTATTGAAGGAGGACGGAAGCTCGAAGCCGGCTTGGCCGCCTTGCTTCAGCGCGATGTCGAACAGATGGATCGGCGTGAACGTGCTCGCCGGGCCTGCCGTGCCTTCGTACTCGCCGGCGATGACGCGTACGATTCCTCCGCCGTCGGGAAGATCGACATAGCCCATTTTGTCCTTCGTCAGCTCCTGGTATTTCGGCGGGTGCATTTTATGTTCGCGAGGCAGGTTGACCCACAGCTGGATCATCTGGAACAAGCCGCCGCGTTTCGAGAATTCCTTCTCGTGATATTCCTTGTGAAGCAGGCCGGAGCCCGCGGTCATCCATTGCACGTCGCCGGGCCCGATAACGCCATGGCTGCCGTGATTGTCGTGATGCTCGATATGGCCTTCGTATGCGATCGTCACGGTCTCGAAGCCGCGGTGCGGGTGGGCGCCGACGCCTTTGACCGAATCCGAGGGCGGGAACTCGTAAGGCGCGTTATAATCCATCAAGAGAAAAGGACTGAACTTCGCTCCGAAGTCCTGGCCCGAAGGGAAATAGTTGGACACCCGGAAGCCGTCTCCGACCATGTGGAAGGGAGCCCCCCGATACGTGCCTTGGATGCTGCGGTAAGCTGTCATAATAAATCTCTCCTCTCCCAAGTTAAATCTCAAATTTATAAATCTTAATTTTAAGATATATCATCGAAACGATTCCGTCAAGCCCCCCTCGCCATCAAGCGCTTCTTCTTCTCGTCGCTCTCCGGTCGAGCGGGGCCGACGGGGATGCTCGTACTACGATTTTTTCGGCCCGGGATGCTGCCTGGCTTCCCCCAGAGACCGGAGTGCCCGGTTGACCGTCTCCCGTCTTAGTCCGACGAACTGCGCGATCTCGTCCTGGGTAAGCAGCTCCGTAAGCGGAACGTCCTTGAAATACGAGGAGAACCAAATCTGAAGCTTGCGCAGCTTGTCCGCGGGCGAGGTTTCCGTCAATTGGTCGATTCGCCGCTGCATCATGTTCAGCCTCTCCTGAAGGAGGAGGGCGATCTCGCGGCATCTGACGGGGTTCGTCTCCAGGTCGCGATACCACTCCGACGCGGGGAGAACGTCCACTTTGCAAGTGACGAGCGCGATGGCCGTGCCGTAATTCGGATTCGGGCTGATTAACGAATGATGCGGGATAATTTCGTTTGGAGCGATGATGTTGACGAGCGTCGGCGTTCCGTCCTCGTGAAGCCTGACGATTTTCAGCAGCCCGCTGACGAGACGATACAGAGCTCCCGACTCCCCTTGCCGAAACAGAGTCTCTCCTTTATGCAGAATCATGATCGTTCATTCTCCTTCGCGCCATACGGAGCGGATGCCCCATGAGGGGTCTTCCGTTCTTTTTCTGTCCATTATATCAGTTGCGGCGGGATGGGATACAATCTTGTCCGAAGATAAATCATGCTATAATAAAGGACAGGCAATGGAGACGCTCCATTTATACTAATCGAAGCGAGGTTTGTTCATGATCTGGGAAAATAAAATCGCGACTACTCTGCAGTGGACGAAGGAAATTTCCAACAGGGAGCAGAAGGAAGCGGTTGCGGCGAAGATCGCCGAGCGCGTGCGGGACGGGGACGTCATCGGCGTCGGTTCGGGCTCGACGTCGTACTTGGCGCTGCTGGCCATCAGCAAGAAGGTAAAGGAGCAAAAGCTGAACGTGACGGCGATCCCGACGTCCCATGAAGTGTCGCTGACCTGTTCCATCATGGGGCTGCCGACTTCGACTCTGCTGAACGCGAGACCGGATTGGTATTTCGACGGCGCGGACGAGGTCGATCCGAACAAAAACCTGATCAAGGGACGCGGAGGCGCGATGTTCGCGGAGAAGCTGGTCATGAGGAGCGCTCCCGAGAGCTATATCCTCGTCGATTCCTCGAAGTTCGTCTCCCAGCTGGGAGAGAAATTCGCGGCGCCGATCGAGGTCGATCCTCGCGCGATCAATCTCGTCGAGACGGAGCTGGCCAAGCTGGGCGTCAAGGAGGCGCAACTGCGGATGGCGGTGGCCAAGGACGGCCCGGTCATTACCGAGACGGGCAACCTGATTCTGGACGTACGCTTTAACAAAATCGAGGACGGCTACGAGAAAGAAATCAAATCGATTCCGGGCGTAATCGAGTCCGGCCTGTTCATCGGCTACCATCCGGAGATTCTGACGACCTAGAGCCGGCAGTACCCGTTCCGCGGGGGAGATTCCGATTCCGTTCGGCGATCTCGGCTTTGTGAAGAAGACGATCAAGCTGAGGATCGACATCCGGGAATGGATCGAGCCGACGAAGGTGACGTTCGATCTAACCGGATTTTCCGACAACTTCGGAGGCAGCGGATATTTCGAGGCGGAGACCGCGGGCGGCAATACGACGACAATGACCGGCTGCCTGGACATTACGGCCAAAGGCGCGATGGGCGGGCGCCATGGTCAACTCCGTTCTCAAGTCGTTCGTGCCGAAGACGGCTCAGAAGCTCACCGAAGCGATCGCTTCCCGGATCGAGGAGCTCGAGAACATTAAAGCTTAATGCAACCGGCTGGCGCGGAGGCAAGCTCCGGCTCTATACGGGAGGTTTAACCCTCCGTGCAAGAAAAAGCGGCGGCTTCGGGGAGCAATCCCGGAGCCGCCGCCGCGCATTTGCAAATATTTTCATGAAACCGCATTCATGACGAGTGGTATAATAAGGATAATTTAGGAAGGGGAGAGGATTCCGATCTTCACCGTGCTGCTTGTAGACGATGAACCGCTCGTTCTGGAGGGCTTGACGTTCATGATCGATTGGGAAGGCCACGGCTTCCGCGTCTGCGGCGAAGCCTGCGACGGGGAGGAAGCGCTGGAGCGGATTCAGACGCTGAATCCCGACCTGGTCGTGACGGATATCCGCATGCCCGTCATGGACGGGCTGCAGCTGATCGAGCACTGTACGAAGGAGCTGAACGCTCCGTGCCGATTCGTGATTCTGAGCGGGCACGACGACTTCGCCTTCGCCCGGCAGGCGCTTGCGTGCGGCGTTCTCGATTATTGGCTGAAGCCGATCGACGCCGAGGAGATTCATGCCGCGCTTCGGGAAATTCATGGGCATTGGCCGCGTCCGGACGAAGACTATGATGCGGAACCGCTGCTTGCGACCTCGGCACAGGAAGAGGAGCGGGCGGTTCCGGAAGCCGGAGATCCGCTGTTCGATGCGGAAGATCGTTTGATGCAGGCGATCCAGGCGGACGACGCGGAGGGGATCGGAGAGGCGGCCGAACGGCTGTGCCGGCAGCTGGAGATTTCGTTCGGCGGCGACGGGGAAGCGGCCAAGGCCTTCTTGTCGAACGCCCTGCTGGAATTGATCTGGAAGGTGATCGAGGGAGAGACGGCGAACCCGGACGGGGAAGTCGAGCATCCTCTTTCGCTTCCGATTCTGCCGAACAGGGCGGACCGCTGGCCCGCGGTCATGGCGTCGTTCGCCCGACAAGCGTCCGAGCAGCTGGCGCGTCAGCGCTCCGCGACCGGGCCTGCATGGGAGACGGCCCGCTTCGTCCGGGAGCGCTATCGCGAGCCGCTTCAGCTGCAGACCATCGCGCGAATGCTCCATTTTCAGCCGGCGTACCTGGGGCAGCTGTTCAAGAAGCAGCTGGGAATCTCTTTCCTCGATTACGTTCACCGGACGCGGGTCGAGGCGGCCCGCAAGCTTCTGCGCCGCACGAACCTGAGAATCGCCGACGTCGCCCGGGAGGTCGGTTACGAGGACCCCGAGCTGTTCGCGGCGAAGTTCAAGCAATGGATGGAGATGACCCCGTCCCAATACAAGAACGGATAAGCCGAAGGAGGCGTCCGGCATGCGCAAGCCGATCGGCTGGATGAGTTTCGTCAACAATATTCCGCTCAAATGGAAGTTTACGCTTATTTACCTGCTTTGCGTGCTGCTGCCGATTGTGACGATCAACGTTCTCTTCTACCGGCAGCTGTCGGGGAACATTCAGTCCCAGGAGCAGAACAACCTTCAACTGGCCATCGAGCGGGCGGCCAGGGAGGCGATGGACAAAATCGAAGGCGGCGTTACGCTCAGCCACTCCGTCGCGACGGACCGCGCCTTGTACGAGGTGCTGGACAAGGAATACGCCGGTATCGTCGATTATTACGAAAGCTTTAACGAGGTGCTGGCCGGCAAGATGAGGCCGTTTATGTCCGCTTACACGTACGTCGAGAATATTTCGGTATTTACGGAAAACGAGACGGTCGTAAGCGGCGGCAATTTCTTCGTTCTGGACGAGGAGGAGAAGCGCAGTCCCTGGTACGAGGCGGCCTCGCGGTCCGCGTCGGCCGTTCAAGTTCTTATGTACGCCAACCCCGACCCCATGAACGCGAAAGCCGACAAGGAGTATTTCAGCATCGTGCGCAAGCTGAACGATTACCAGATGTACGGACGATATGCCAAATACTTGCGGATCGATCTTAAGCTTAGCAGCTTCGACGAGATTCTCGAGGATGAGAAGCCCTACCTGTCGCTCAGCATGCTGGACGCGCAAGGCCGGGTGCTGTTTCCCTCCTCCCAGCACAAGAAGCCGGCCGCCGCGGCGGAAGGCGGCAAGGACGACCGGCTGGTGTTCAGAAGCCCGCTGGGCAACCCGTCGTATATTCAAGGCTGGACGCTCGTCGGTCTCGCCGAGGAGCACCGCTTCAACACGGCGATCCAGAGCTCGAACCGGTTCATCTGGATGCTGGCCGCCGTCAGCACGCTGCTGCCGACGACGCTTATTTTCGTCATGCTGCGTTCGTACAATTACCGGATTCGCCGGCTGTCGCGCCATATGGAGAAGGCGAAGAACGAGAAGTTCGACTTGATCGTGATGCGCGAAGGCCAAGACGAGATCGGCGGACTGATCCGCAGCTATAACCGGATGGTCGCCCAGATCGAGCTGCTCATCAACGACGTCTACAAGCTCGAAATCCAGCAGAAGGACATGGAGCTGGAGCGCATTCGCGCCGAGATGAAGCTGCTGCAGAGTCAGGTTAATCCGCATTTTCTGTTCAATACGTTAAACGCCCTGCTCGTCGTCAGCGTGAAGAACGGCTATACGGAGGTGAGCGACATTATCCGCAACTTGTCCCAGCTGCTTCGCCGGATGCTCAGTTGGTCCGACGCCGCGGTCGCGCTGCGGGACGAGCTGCATTTTACGGAGATGTATTTGCGGATCGAAAAGTTCCGGTTTGCCGACCGGTTCGACTATCGCTTCGAGATCGAAGAGGAAGCGGGAAGCTGTCTGGTTCCGAAAATGTGCATTCAACCGCTGGTCGAGAATGCGTGCAAGCACGGACTGCAGACGGTTAAAGGGCAGCGCGTCATTCGCATCGAGGCCCGGCGAACGGACGCGTACCTGCATGTGCAGGTCGAAGATAACGGCAAGGGGATGGACGAGGACCGCTTGAACGAAATCCGCGGCCTGATGAACGGAAGTCTCGATTCGGACGACAATGTGGGCATGCGCAACGTCTATAAGCGGTTAAGGCTTCATTACGGGGAGCGCGTCGATTTCTACATCGACAGCCGTCCGAACGAAGGGACGCGAATCGGATTTCGCATTCCCGCTTTGTCCACGATACAGAATTTATAAGTTTCACCCTTATCCTTGTCTGTATCGTCTCCGACATAAACGTTATCCCGCCGATCCCAAGGACGGCGTAAGCCGTTTATGCTTGGCGGATGAAAGGGGGAGAAGAGATGTATACGGTGCTGCTGGTGGATGACGAGCCCTGGGCGATCGAAGGGCTGCGCATGTTCGTCGATTGGGAGACGCTCGGCTTCCGCGTCTGCGGCGTCTGCGAGAACGGAGAAGAGGCACTGTCGGCGGCGCGCGAAGCGATGCCGGACGTGATCGTGACGGATATCCGGATGCCGGAGATGGACGGCCTGGAGATGATCAAGCAATTAAACGGGGAGCGGGACGAGAGGAGTCCGGCCGAAGTCGTTCTGCTCAGCGCCTACGGCGAATTCGCGTTCGCCAAGCGCGCGATGCAGCTCGGCGTCCAGCACTACCTGATGAAGCCGGTTGTCGAAGAAGAAGCGGCCGAGGTGCTGCAGCAGATCCGCATGCGGCTGGATGCCCGTCAGGCGTCCCGGCGGACGGCGGACGAGGGCGGCGAAGAGGCGTCGCTGCCGGCAGAGGCGGCGCAGCGGATGAAGGACGTGCTGCAGGCGATCGAAGATGCCGACCGGGATCGGGCGGAGGACGTGATCGATCGTCTGTTTCTGGAAATGCAGGGCCGTTCGGCGGCGTGGACCGGACTGTTCGCGGGCGCTCTGGCCGTTCAGTGCAGCAAGCTGATTCGCGAATTGGGCGAGGACCCGGCTGTGCTGCCGCGTCTTCGCCAAGGCGCGGATACCTTCGGCACGGATGCGGATTCCGCCGGGCCGTTGTCCGCACGGATGCGTGTTCTGGCTTATGCGGAGCAGGCGATTGGCGCTGTGCAAGCGATTCGCGGGCGAGGACCCGGCAGCACGGTGGCGGAGGTCGACCGGTACGTGCGCGAGCATTATCGCAGCCCGCTGTCCGTCCGCGGCGTAGCGGCGCTGTTCTATCTGAATCCCGTATATTTGGGGAAGGCCTATCACGATAAGTTCGGCCGCGGTTTGCTGGAGCGGATGCACGATTTGCGGATCGCCGAGGCGTGCGAGCGGCTTAGAAGCGCGGCGGAACCGATCGGCGCGATCGCCGAAGGGGTCGGCTATGCGCATTACCGTCATTTCCTGCAGCATTTCGAACGGCGGATGGGCAGGAAGCCTGCGGAATACCGGGCGGCCGGAGGGCGGGAGGCAGGCAATCAACCGGCGCGCGAAACCGATTTTTAAGGGGGTTCCCCATTTAATCCGTGAATTGAAACCCCGCTTTAGAAAGCGCTAACATAGGTAAAGCAAGATGAAAGCGCGCCGTCTTGCGCCATATCCGCTAAGGAGGATTAGACATGGGGGTTTCTGCCAGGAAAGCGGCCTTTATGCTGCTTATGCTGATTCTGACGTTCAGTATCGTTGCGGCGGGCTGCGCCAAGAACGGCAACAACGAAGGAGGCTCGTCTTCGCCCGCGTCGCCGAGCTCCGGCGCTTCCTCGCCCGAGGCAAGCACGCCCGAAGAGACGGTGGAGCCGTTTACCATCTCCTTATTTACCGCTGCAACAGGACCGATCCCGACGGACGACAACAAGATTTACCAGGAAATCAAGGAACAGCTCGGCGTCACGCTGAAGGAAGAGTATTTGGTCGGCGATATCGAGCAGAAGCTCGGCGTTATGATCGCCGGCGGCGATTATCCGGACATGATTACGGCGAACACGAAGCTGACGGCGGCGAAAGCGGTTATTCCGCTGGAAGACCTGATCGAGCAGAACGCGCCGAACCTGAAGACGCATTTCGCAAAAGTATGGGAGCAATTGAAAGATCCGGAGGACGGCCACATCTACTGGCTGCCGAATTACGGGGTCTATCAAGGCGACTACAAGCCGACGGAGTATCAAGGACCGGCATTCTATATCCAAAAGGCGGTTCTCAAAGAATACGGCTATCCGAAATTCAAGACGCTGGACGAATACTTCAAGCTGATTGAAGATTATGCGGCCAAGTATCCGGAGATAGACGGTCAACCGACGATCGGCTTCTCGTCGCTCGCGTTCGACTGGCGCGATTGGGGGCTGCGCAACGCGCCGCAGCATTTGGCCGGCCATCCGAACGACGGCGGCGTCCTCGTCGATGCGAACACGAACGTCGCGACGCTGTTCGCCGCCACGGATACGGCGAAGCCGTACTATAAGAAACTGAATGAGATCAGCGCCAAAGGATTGATGGATAAAGAAGCGTTCGCGCAAAACTACGACCAGTATCTGGCGAAGCTGTCCAGCGGCCGCGTGCTCGGCATGTTCGACCAACGCTGGAACTTCGGGCAAGCCCATGATTCGCTCGTCTCTCAAGGCAAGTTCGAACGCACTTACGTCGGCTTTCCGCTTGTCTACGACGTGAACACGAGAGACTACTATCTGGACCGTCCGCCGCTGAACCTGGGCAACGGATTCGGCATCACGGTCAATGCCGAGGATCCGGTTAAGATCATCAAGTTCATCGACACGATCCTGACGGAGAAGTGGCAGAAACGTCTCAACTGGGGCGAGGAAGGCGTCGATTATCTCGTCGGCGACAACGGCCTCTACTATCGGACGCCGGAGATGCGCACGCAGCAAGAGGACGTTACCTGGAAGCAAAAGTACAAAGCGGAATCGCTCTGGGGTTATCTCCCCAAACTGGAAGGCAATTATCCGGACGGCAATGCCGACGGTCCGGGCAACCAGCCGGATGAATTCTTCTCGAACCTGAAGGACATCGACAAGGAGCTGTTAACCGCCTACGGATACAAAACGTGGACCGACTTCTTCTCGACGCCGCCGGAGAACCGCGTGTCGTACCCGGCATGGAACATCGACCTCCTCGAAGGCTCGGCGGCCAAAGTCGCCAACCAGAAGATGAAGGATCTGGATTTCAAGTACCTGCCGAAAGCGATCTTGAGCAAGCCGGAAGATTTCGAGGGTGTGTGGTCCGAATATGTCGCGCAGATGGACAAAGTGGATACGAAGGCCTATTTGGAACGCATCAACGAACAGCTCCAATGGCGAGTAGAAAATTGGACCAGCAAATAAAGCGAGAAGGGCGGGAGGTTGGAGCGAATGTTCCGGCCTTCCGCTCGTTAGAGACAGGAGGCGGAACCGATGCCGCAGCATACGGTCCCTATGGTTGATATCGCACCTCGGCCGGTACGGCGGATCGAATCTTTCTGGAACCGCTTGATCCGCCAACGGCAGCTTGTTTTTATGTCCTTCCCGATGTTGTTCTACGTCATTCTTTTTGCTTACGCTCCCATCTGGGGCTGGTTGATGGCATTCCAGAACTACAAGCCGGGTTTCTCCATCACCGATCAGACGTGGGTCGGACTGGATCAATTCCGGTTTCTGTTCCTGGATGAAGGCTTTACGCGGGTTCTTCGCAATACGATCGCGATGAGCTTCATCTCGCTCATCCTGGGGTTTGCCACGGCGATCGGCCTGGCGCTGCTGCTGAACGAAATCAAAAAAACGGGCTTCAAGAGATTGATCCAGACCATCTCCTATCTTCCGCACTTCCTGTCCTGGGTTATCGTAACCGGACTCGTCTCCATGTCTTTGTCCACCGAAGGCGGCATCGTGAACATCGTTCTGGTGAAGCTCCATCTCATCAAAGAGCCGATTCTATGGTTGGGCGAGGGCAAGTATTTCTGGGGGATTGTGGGGCTGACCAACGTCTGGAAGGAAGTCGGGTGGAACACGATTATTTACTTGGCTGCCATCGCATCCGTGGACCCGTCGTTGTACGAAGCGGCGGAAGTAGACGGGGCGGGGCGCTACCGCAAAATATGGAACATTACGCTGCCCGGCATCAGGCCGGTTATCGTCATTCTGCTCATCATGAACGTCGGCTGGATTCTGAACGGCGGCGGCTTCGATATTCAGTATTTTCTCGGCAACGGACAAGTGCTCGACTGGTCGGAGACGATCGATATTTTCGTTCTGAAATACGGCCTCAGACTCGGGAACTACTCGCTCGGCGTCGCGGCCGGCATATTCAAGACGGTTGTCAGCATCATCCTACTCTACTGCGCCAATCTCATCGCCAAGCGCCTTGGCGAAGAACGACTGATCTAAGGGGGGCTCCGCATGCAAACGGCCATCGGAAAATTCAAGACGGAGCCGTTCCTGTTCCATACGTTTAACGTTCTGATCATGCTTTTCGTCGCGACCGTCACGCTGTACCCGTTCCTTAACACGCTGGCGATCTCCTTCAATTCCGGCGTCGACACGACGCGAGGCGGTATCTACGTGTGGCCGCGAGAGTGGACCTTCAAAAACTACGATGCGGTCTTCGCAAGCGGGAAGGTGTACCACGCATTCTGGGTGTCCGTCGCCCGGACCGTGCTCGGCACCGTATCCAGCGTGTTCCTGACGGCCATGCTGGCGTATACGATCAGCCGCAAGGAGTATATCTTCCGCAAGCCGGTGACGCTCATTTTCGTGCTCACGATGTACTTCAGCGCCGGCCTTATTCCTTCGTATTTTCTGATTAAGGATTTGAATCTGTTAAACACGTTTCTCGTCTATATTCTGTTTCCGGGAGCCGGAGCGGGCCTGATCAGCGCGTTTAATATGCTCGTCGTCCGCACTTACATTCGCACGCTGCCGGAGAGCCTGATCGAATCGGCCAAGATAGACGGGGCGAGCGATTTCCGGGTATTCATGAGCATCATCCTGCCTCTGTGCATGCCCGTGCTGGCGACGATCTCCCTGTTTACGGCTGTCGGGCAGTGGAACTCGTGGTTTGACACGTTCATCTTCGCCTCGTCGAGACAGGAGCTCAGCACGCTGCAATACGAGCTCATGAAGATGCTGTCTTCGACGGTGAACTCCAATGCCAACCCGAGCCTGTCGTCGACGGCGGCCAAGGACACCGCGACGATGATTACTCCGCTGTCGATGCGGGCCGCCATCACGATTGTGGCATCCGTGCCGATTCTGTTCGTATACCCGTTCCTGCAGCGGCATTTTGTCTCCGGCTTGCAGCTGGGGGGCGTGAAGGAATGAAGGCCGCCCGGAATCAAGCCTCGTAATTGACGAGATACGGCTGAAGCGCCGTATTGTAGCAGCCGACGCTGTATTCGGCGACGTCGCCGGACGGCTCGCGGGAATAGCGCGAGCGCCGCAGCAGGTGCGCGCCCGGCTCCAGCTCCAGCAGCCCGGCGACGCGGGCGGTCGCAGGGGCGATTTCGAAATGGTCGCGGAAATGCGCCAGCACGATCTCCTGCTCCTCCAGCAAGCCGTACAGCGACTGCTCGCCGAAGTCGAAGGCCGCCGCGTCGCCCATGCGCGGGGTCAAATAATGCGTGTAATGGATATAGGGCGCGTCGTCCAGGTAATACAGGCGTTCGATGCATACGCACCGCTCCCCGAACAGACGAAACGGCTCGCTGCCCGCTTCGGGGCGGATTGTCTCCGCCCGAAGCAGCCGCTTGCGAATGCGGTGGCCGTCCTCGACGAGAATTTCGGTGAAGCTCTTCTGCTTCGACAGCTTGGAGGTGGCCGTGTTGCGCAGCACCCTCGTGCCTCTGCCGCTGCCCTTCTCCAGGTAACCCTCCTGAACGAGCTCCTGAACCGCGTTCCTGACCGTAATTTTGCTGACCTTGAATTCCCGCTCCAGCTGCGGCTCCGACGGAATAAGCTCTCCGAGCGGATAGACGCCGTGCAGGATGCGGTCTTTGATTCTGTTTTTAATTTGCAGGTAAAGCGGCTTCCGGTTCCGGGATAAGGTCATCGCGAATGAATCCTACCTCTCTACGTCGCCCGACGTTTGCGTCATGGCCCGCACGATTTCGCGCTCCGAGGCCATCGGCGTATCGCCTGCGGTCGTATGCGCCAGCATGGCCGCGGCGGCCGCGTAACGGACCGTCCGCTCCGGCTCGAAGCCGGACAGCTCGCCGTGCAGAATGCCGCTCGCGTAGGCGTCTCCAGCCCCAATTCTATCATAAACGGCGAAGGTCAGCGTATCGGAATAGCGGAAGCTTCCGTCCTTGTACAAGTAGCCGCGCAGACCATGCGTGTTGTCCCCGTTCACGGAGCGATGCGTTCCCGCCGCCGCGGAGATGCCATATCGGCTGGCCACCTCCGGCACCAGTTCCTCCAGCTGTTCCTCCCGCGTCGTTCTTCTGGCGGGCATCCCGAGGATATGCAGCGCGTCCTTCTCGTTCAGCATCACGATATCGGCCAGCTTCAGCATTTGCTCGTAGTAAGGCTTGGCTCTGCCGTACCCGTCCTCGCCCCAGAGGGAGGGGCGGTAATTGCAATCGAACGCGACGAGGCCGCCACGAGCCTTCATCGCCTCCGCGAAGCGCAGCATATGGCTTCTCGTCATGTCGTTCATCGCCAGCGTAATGCCGCAGAAGTGGACGGCATCCAGCTGTTCGGCAATCCCGTCGAAGTCGTAGGCGTCCTCGGGAGCGGTGTTAAAGCTGCTCTCCAGCCGGTTCGTGTAGGTGACGCGGCTCGGGCGCGCGCCGAAGCCGTTCTCCAGAAAATACATGCCGATAGAGCTGCCGCCTCGAACGACGAGTCGCTGGGCGATGCCCAGCTTGCGCAGATTCGCCGCCGCAGCGTCGCCCAGCGGATTGTCCGGCAGACGGGTGACCAGATAGCCGTCGTGTCCGAAGCGGGCCAGCGCCGAGATCACGTTCACGCCCGTACCCGAGAACGAATAGCCGAGCGTGCTTGCCTGGGACAGCAGATCGTATCCCGGCGCCTGCAGGCGCATCATCACTTCCCCGAAAGCCGCGACCCGTTTACCCATTGGCCTGCTCCGTCAACTTTTTCACGATGGACAGCAGCTTCTTCACGTCGGCGGCGTTCGTCCTGCCCGTCTCCTTGTCGATAATCGAGGAGTAGACGTGCGGAATCACTTGCGGCACTCCGGCATCCAGGCAGATTTGCAGCACCCGCTCGAAGTTGTCCATCTCGATGCCGCCGGTCGGCTCCAGAGCAAAGCCTTCCTCTCCGCAAGCGAGGGCGACGGCTTGCAGTTCGTCCGCCCGGCTTAGCCCTTTCATCGGAAAATATTTGAGCGCGTTGCCGCCCATATCCCGCACGAGAGCGATTGCGGCCTTTACCGGCACGATCGCATGCTCCGTATGAGCGGCGCTGAACGGCCCGGTGGAGAGGTCGACGAAGCCCGGCCGCCCGGTCGGCGAGACAAGCGCGTTAATCCAGCTCTCGCGCCCGGCGAGATTGGCCCGGGTCGCCGCTACGGCCGGAAACACCTGGTTGATGTGGCTGCCCGGATAGCTCCTGGCGATCTCCGCGACGACGGCCGCTTGACGATTGTCGCCCGCGCCGAGACCGATCGATACGGCGTCGTCGATCGCCTCGCCGTAACGCTTCATCGCGGCGGCCGCCTCTTCCGCGTTCGGATAAGCTTTGGACAGAACGCCGACGAGAACGTGTCCTTCAGCCGCCTCGAACACCTCCTTGGCATTTTCGATATCTTTGGCCAAGACGTTCAGCGCGACACGGTTTTTGTACAAGCGCCTGGATAAGTTCATCATGTTAGCGTCCTCCCGCAAGAGCGCGAATTTTCGATGCGATCACTTCGATATCGTCGCCTTGAAGCGGGCGGGGATCGATATCGAAGTAACCCTGCTTTACGCCGTAATCCCGGGTGTAGACGGCAATGTCGCCGCCTTGCAATCCCGCGGCAACCTGTTCGGCGCTCATTCCCGACGCGGCGGGATCGATCTTCACGCGCGCGCGGTAAATTTTCCGTCCGGCCTCGTCCTGCACGATCGACACCTGCACGCCCGAAACGTCGTTTAGCGGCATCAGCGCTTGCAGCGCCGCTTTCTCCCGCTCGCTATTGTCTTTCCGGTCCGCGTATTCGTCCAGCGCCTGCAGCAGCCCGAACGTCGACTCCTTGCCGACCTTCATGCTTCGGCCGATGCCGTGCAGCTGCGTCTTCAGCCATTCGACGTATTCGCGCTTGCCGGCCACGATGCCGGAGGTCGGGCCTTCGATCGCCTTGGAGCCGCTGTAGATGGCCAGATCCGAGCAGCGGACGTACCTCTGCAGATCCTCCTCGGCCGCCGCGTCCACGATCAGCGGAACGCCGCGGCGCTGCGCGACCTCCCAGGCCTCCTCCGCGGAGATCATGTTTTTTTGCACGCAGTGGTGCGATTTCACGTACAGAATGGCCGCGGTATTCGGACCGATCGCCTCCTCGATATGATGCGGCTTGCCTTCGTTGGCATACCCGGCCTCGATCACCCTGCCTCCGCCCAAATACACCATCGTCTCGACCGGAGCGCCGTACTGCACGTTGTGGCCTTTCAGCATAATAATTTCGTTGGCGGCGATCGGTTCCCGGTGCAGCTGCTCGCTTAAACGGCGGTTGCCCTTCGTCACGAGAGCGGCGACGGACAGCGCGATGCCGCTGGAGGCCGAGTTGACGACGACGGCCGCTTCGGAGCCGAGCAGGCCCGCAATATAGTCCCCGGCTTTGTCGACGAGATCGGCGATCTCCACATACTGCTGGCCGCCGCGCTTCATCGCCTCCATCACCGTGTCGGTCGGCGCGGATACGCCGAGAATGCTCATTCGCCCGCTGGCGTTAATGACTCTTTTAAGTCCGTACTTCGCATTTAAGGAACTGCCCACCTGTCACCACTCCTCTTGGTTCGATTCTCGTATGCGCGATTCGCTCTTCTCCTTCGGAATCGATCAGCGTCGTTCGGCCGTTCTCGATCGAGAACAGAGTCAGATTCGCCGGATCGCCGACCCGGATTCTCCCCAGCTCGGGCTTCCCGAGCCAGCTCGCGGCGCGATCCGTGACGGAGGAGACCACCTCCTCCAGCGAATAGCCCAAATGAAGGAATTTCGTCATCACGTTCGCCAGACTGTAGACCGGCCCGTTGCTCCGATTGCCGCGATAGATATCGGTGCTGATCGTATGCGGACGAATTCCGGCTCTTCCTGCGGCCTCGGCCGTCCGGAACGAGAAGCTGGCCGTGCCGTGCCCGACGTCCAGACGCACGCCCCGCTTCAGCGCGTCCCGCAGCACGCCGAGCGGCTGTCCGGCTTCGTCGAACAGTCCGTTCTTCTTCCCGTGAAAACAATGCGTAAGGACGTCCCCGTCCGACAGGAGGGGAACGATCTCCCGAATGTCCGGCGGTCCCGAGCCGATGTGCACCATGAGCGGCAATCCCGTATCGTCGGACAGCTTGCGCGCCATCTGCAACGGGATCAGTCCGCTGCTCCCGACGACGCTGCGGCTGATTCTCGCCTTAAAGCCGACGATAGAGTCCGGATGCTCGGAAGCGGCGCGGGCGGCCAGAGCCGGATCGATCCATTCCAGCCTTGACAGCTCGTCGATTCTGGATAAGCCGATTCGCGAAATGTTCAGGAACGCGAACAGACGGGTAGCGGCGTTCTTCCCGGCGGAGAGCAGCTCTCCGATCCGGTCGGCTCCGCAGCTCCCGGCATCCACGACGACGGCGACACCCTGTTTGACGCCGATCTCGTCGATCTCGTCGCCGTAAGGCTCGAATTCCGGGAAGGCATGGACGTGCAGGTCGATCCAGCCGCTCGAGACGTACAGCCGACCTTCGCAGTCGGTCCCTTCTCCGGGCTCCCCGCGCGTTCCAGCCGGCGAAATCTCCGCGATGATGCCGTTCTCCACGGCAATATCGACCAGCGATTCGTCCGGCCGTCTGAGATTTCGCCATACCAGCCTCTGCAAAGCGATCACCCGATTTCTGTTTGGAAGTAAAGTCGTCATAGACAATATAACGTTATAATGTTTGTTTGGTCAACAGAAAAAGCGGTCGGATGGTTTGCCCGCGCTTCGGGAACCGTAAAAGGGACAAGCGATATAAAGGAGGTCTTAATCGGGATGAAAAGATGGGTTATCCTCGTATGCATCGCCCTGCTCGCCGCATGCGGCAACCACGCTTCCGAAGGAAAGCAGCAGCAGATGAAGCAGCAGGCCAGGAAGCAGACGAAGCTTCAGGTGAGCGCGACCGATACGGAGGTTCCGGGCAACAAATACGTCGTGAAGAACAACGAGTCGGCACAGGAGATCGCCGATCGTTACCATGTGAGCATCGGAGATCTTCTGCGGGAGAATCCCGACTTGTCCAGGCTCATTGGCGGCGGGTACGGCGGAGGAAACCCGGCTCCGGGCGGGCAGGGCCAAGAGGCGCAGAATCCCGATCGAGGCCGGACGGCCGACCCTCAGAACGGGACGGGCTCCCCGGGGGGCGGGGTGAACGAACCGCTTCCGAACGACAAGGAAGTGACGATCCCTTCCAACGAATCGATGACCGGTTACGAGCTCGACGTGCTGAACCTGACCAACGCGGAGCGTCAGAAGGCCGGACTGCAGCCGTTCTCCGGCGATTACACGAGCTTGAACCGCTCGGCGAGAGCCAAGTCGGAAGACATGGCGAAAAACAATTACTTCTCGCACACTTCCCCGACTTACGGAGATCCGTTCGCCATGATGCGCAATTTCGGCGTGCAGTACCAGTCCGCGGGAGAAAATATCGCCAAAGGGCAGCCGACGCCCCAGCAGGTCGTCCAGGCCTGGATGGATTCGCCGGGACACCGCGCCAATATTATGAATTCGTCCTATACGCATATGGGCGTCGGGTATACCGCGAATAACGGCCAGCCTTGCTGGACGCAGCAATTCGTAGCCAAATAAACGAAGCGCTAGAGGGGGTGTCCGCCAGACCGGGAAGGTCGGGGCATCCTTTCTCTGCGCTTGCCGATCAGATCTGCTCCACCAGCATTTCCATCAAATGCCTCGCGCTCTTCGAGAGATGGCGGTCGCGGAGCCACACTACGCCGATCTCGCTGTGGAAATGGGCGTCCGCGATCGCGACTTTCGCAATGCTCGGGGGCGCGAACGAGCGCATGACCGAATTCGGCAGGACGGCCGCGCCGATTCCGGCGGCGACGAGCGAAATGGCGATGGCCACGCTGGAGCACTCGCTGACGATCCGGGGCTCCAGGCCGAATCGCTTGAATTCGTGGAACACCTGCAGGTGCATCCCCGTGGTCCGGTCCGTTTTCAAGGTTAGAAAAGGGAAGCCCGCCAGCTCCTCCATCGTCATCGCACGTTGGCCGGGAGGACACCATTCGCTCGGAAGCAGGGCGACGAACGGGTCGGAGGGCAGCGGGAGAACGGAATAATGCTGCGACTGAAAATCGGATTGGAACGGGAGACGGGTGACGATAAATTCGAGATCGCGGTTCTCCAGCAGCTCTCCGAGCAGGAAGTGGTCTCCTTCCTGGATTTTGAAGGTCACCTGCGGATATTTCTCGGTAAATTTGCGCAGAACAGGAGGGAGCAGGGAGACGCAGGAGACGACGGCTCCGATTGACAGAACGCCCTGCACGCCTTCTCCCAGCTCCTGCACGTAGGTTATCGTATCCTCGAATTGCTTCATCAGGACCAGCGCTCTGTCCCTTAACATTTCGCCCGCCTGGGTGAGCTGCAGCCGCTTGCCGTTGCGGTCGAACAGCACGACGCCGAGCTCCTGCTCGATCAGCTTGAGCTGGCGGCTGAGCGGGGGCTGTTCCATGTTCAGCTGCTTGGCCGCGCGGGTAATCTGACCCTCGTGCGCGATCGCCAGAAAATACCGGAGCTGCCGCATGTCCATCTCGATTCCTCCCATACTCTAAAGGTATGCATCACCGATAAAACAGATATTATCAATATACATCGCACTCTGGTATCATTCAATTATAAAGCGCGTTCAATCAAGGAGGAGACTATTCGGACATGGCACACGCAATCCCGGTAGAACGGACGACCGCATCCAAGGCGAAGCCGGACGCTTCGACGCTCGTTTTCGGCAAGCATTTTACGGACCACATGTTTATTATGGAGTACAATTCGGGCCAAGGATGGCACGATCCCCGCGTCGTTCCTTATCAGCCGATCTCGCTGGACCCGGCCGCCAAGGTGTTCCATTACGGCCAGACCGTCTTCGAGGGCATGAAGGCTTACAAGACGCCGGGAGGACCGGTGCTGCTCTTCCGTCCCTTCAAAAATCTGCAGCGGCTTAACCGCTCCAACGCCCGTCTGAGCATTCCGCCGATCGACGAGGATCTGGCGATGGCCGCTCTGAAGCAGCTGCTCAAGGTCGACGAGGACTGGATTCCGACCGACGAAGGCACGTCGCTGTACATTCGTCCCTTCGTCGTCTCGACGCAGGCGACGCTGGGCGTATCCCCGTCGGAAAGCTACTATTTCATGATCATTCTGTCCCCGGTAGGCTCGTATTACGCGGAAGGCATCAACCCGGTCACCATCTACGTGGAGTCGGAATATGTGCGCGCGGTTACCGGCGGGGTGGGGAACGCCAAGACCGGCGGCAACTATGCGGCGGGACTTAAAGCTCAGGAGGAAGCCTCCGGCAAAGGCTATTCCCAAGTGCTCTGGCTGGACGGCGTGCACCGCAAATATATCGAAGAGGTCGGCAGCATGAACGTCTTCTTCAAAGTCGCCGGCAAGGTCGTCACGCCGGCGCTGAACGGAAGCATTCTGGACGGCGTTACGCGGGATTCCGTTATCCAGGTGCTGAAGCATTGGGGCGTGGAAGTCGAGGAGAGAACGATTTCGATCGACGAGCTGGTCGAGGCGTATCGGAAAGGGACATTGGAGGAAGCGTTCGGCACCGGAACGGCCGCCGTCATTTCTCCGATCGGGGAACTGAACTGGCAGGGCGACAAGCTGACGCTGAACGGGGGACGGACGGGGCCTCTGTCGGCCAGAGTGTACGACTTCATGACCGGCATCCAAAGAGGCGCGATCGAGGATCCGTTCGGGTGGGTCGTGAAGCTGGAATAGGCCGGCACGCGATAAATCTCTTGAAATTGTTGCGACTATAGACTTATAATTGATATCGAAGCGTGACGTAAATAGGCGGAGATATTCATTTGTTCTAGTTAAATATACATCGAGGAGACGCACACACGAAAAGGCAAACCCTTCGAAAGAAGGGGACGCAAAGCTATGGGCCTAAAGAACTCCCCAGTTCAATGGCTGCCAGGCCGCCGAATGGAGCGTTAAGGCACCTTCCCATTCGGGAGGTGTCTTTTTTGTTGTCGAGAGGTGTTGAGCTTGAAGAGGCAAATATCCGAAGCCGAGCTGAAGAAGCTGATCCATCAATTGGACATCGACAGCGAAGGCAGGGAAGCGGACGATGACGCCTTGTCGGTGTCCGGCGAGCCGGACGGGAACGGGCAGGGCCCCGCGCGGGACGGAACGATACGGATTCGCAACCAGCAAATCTACGTTCAGGACCCCGCTGCCGGCGGAGAATACGCTGTCATTTATCCGATGAGCCCCGTCCGGCTGTTCGTTAACGACGAGGAAGTCGTATGGGAAGCTCCCGTACGGGCCTCGGACAAAATCGTCTGGAAAGTGGAAGAGCAGCCGCTGTTCGAGATTACCGTCTCGGAGGACAAGCTGTTTGCTTATCTGCGGCTGTTCGCGACGGAGCGATACGCGGCCAGAATTGTCGACGACGGCCCCGAGCGGAGGGTGACCGTCCGGGCGGAGGACGACGAGAGCATCGTGCTGAAGACCGTCCAGCTCGCCGACGTGGTGGCGAAGCTGGAGGCGATGTCGATCAAATCGCGGATCGAGTTCGCCGCCATCCAGCAGGAGCTGCTCCGGCCCACGTTCGAGCCGATCGTCGTGGCCAGCGGCAAAGCTCCCGCGGATGGGGAAGACGCCAGGCTGGAAATTTACTTCGACCAGCAGGTGCGGAGCGAGTTTTTCGAGGTCGAGGGCGCGATCGATTTCCGCAATCACCTGCGGATTCCGACCGTGCAGAAGGGCGATCTGATGGCCCGCAAAATTCCGATGGTGGACGGCACCGCCGGGTACGACGTTCTGGGCAACGTGACGCTGCCGACGCCTCCCAAGGACTTGTTTATTCTGGCCAAGCCGAACGTGGAGCTCACTCCGGAAGGCCAGGTGATCGCGCGCAAGCAGGGACGGCCCCGAATTACGGGCGGGAAAATCAAGACGTTCGACGTCTCGACCTCGTACGTCGTATCGGGCAACGTGGACATCTCGACGGGCAACATCGTTTTCTCCGGAGACGTGATCGTCTGCGGGGACGTTACCGACAATATGATCGTCGAGTCGCTGGGCAACGTCTATGTATACGGGAATGTGTTCAATTCCACGATTACGGCGACGGGCAGCATTAACGTACGGGGCAACGTCATTTCGAGCCGGCTGTATTCGGGTTACTTCGGCGTGCTGTTCAATCGCCTCTACCATACGTCGAAGCAGCTGTGCGATTCGATCGAGAAGCTGCTCGAGGCGTCCAGGCTGCTGGAGGGCGCGCTTGAAGCGAAGCGTCAGCCGGTCCGCTTCGGCCAGATCGTGCAGCTGCTGCTGGAGACGAAGATGAAGGACATTCTTCCGGCGATCAAGGAGCTGCAATCCGTCATCTCGAACATACGCAACATTCGGCAGACGGAATACGAGAAGCTGAAAGAGATTTCGGAAATCTTCACGAAGCCGACGCAGCTGATCGAGTCGGCGACCCGGGAGTTCGTGCAAGGCTTTCTCGCGCTGCTGCAGGACACCCACGGAGAGGTGGCGCGAATGCAGGAGGAGCAGGTGGAGATCAGCATCAACCAATGTCAGGGAAGCGAGCTGAAATCCAACGGCGACATCGTCATTCATCGGGACGGCGTGCTGCTCTGCGAGCTGTACTCGGCCCGGAACATCGTGTTCCTCGCGACTCAGGCGATCTGCCGCGGATCGCGGCTCGACGCCGGCGACAGCATCCGGGCGATCACCGTCGGAGGCCAGACCGGAGCGATATCGGTGCTTAAGGCCAGGCGCAAAGTGCAGGTGGAGAAGATGTATTCCGGGCGGGTGTGCGTCGGAAGGTATTGCAAGGATATTTTCGAACCGATCGGGCAGACGGTGTTCGACATTCCGGCTTTGAAGAGACATAACGGATCGGATGACGCGAGGCAAACCTAAAGATAAGCAGATGGTGGGATAAACATGCTGGGGAGTCAAATGAAGGCCTACATCGGAAAAAGAGTCAACCGCAACATCTACAACGAGAGCGGAACGTTGATCGTTCCCGTCTCGCGCGTGCTGACGGATCGCGATATTCGGCTGCTCGCGAGACAAGGCGTTACCCTGTGCGAGCAGGACGTGGAGGCGGTGTCGATCGTTTATCTGATCGAGTCCGCGATCCGGGAAGTGCGGGAGCTGTTCGAATTCGCGAAGCAGACCGACCGAATCCCGTTCGCGCGGGTTCGCGACAAGGTGGTTCCGCTGATTCTGGAGCTTAGCAATCATCCGGATCTGAACCAGACCTTTCGTTATCTGGAAACCTATGACGAATATGTCTATCGCCACAGCGTAGCCGTGGCGCTCTTGTCGAGGCTGATCGGCAAGGTCAAGGGATTCGACGAGGCGCAGCTGACGGAGCTGACGATCGCGGGTTTCCTTCACGACATCGGCAAATCCAAAGTTCCCGGAGCCATTCTGAACAAGCCCGGAAGATTGACGGAAGAAGAGTTCCGCATCGTGAAGGAGCATACGGTGTTCGGCTATGAAATTCTGAAACGCTCGGAGGGGGTGCCCGATCGTCACGCTTACGTAGCGCTGCAGCATCACGAACGCGAGGACGGCAGCGGTTATCCGCTGGGGCTCAAAGGAGACGGGATCGATCAGTTCAGCAAAATCGTCGCCGTGGCCGACGTGTTCCATGCGATGATGTCCAAACGGGTATACAAAAGTCCGCTCCCGCTCTGTCAGGTGCTGAAGGAGCTGGCGGACAACGTCTACGGATCGCTCGAACCGGGAATCACGCTCGCGTTCCTGAAGCGGATCATGGATATGCTGATCGGCAACCGGGTCGTGCTGACGGACGGGCGCGAGGGCAGGATTGTGATGGCGAGCGCCGCCGATCCCGTCCGCCCCGTCGTCGAGGTGGACGGACAATATATCGATCTGAGCGCGGAAGGGTCGATCGCGCTGGAGAGAATGATTTAGCCTCCGCCCGGGCGCTTCCGCCACCAGACGCCGGCGCATTCGGGCACGCGGACAAGCCTGCCGGCGGCGACCCGGTCTCCCAGCTCGTCCCCGAAGAAGAAGCGTGTCAGCCGTTCCGCCTGTTCGGCGTTGTCGAATTCATAGTCGGCGCGAATCCAGCGATGAGCGAAACCGTAGCGTTCCGTCAGCTGGCGATAGTACGGAAGCAGGAAATCCGGCGGGGACGGCGTTTCGCAGCCGGTGCCCATCGTCTCGAACAAGATCGCCGTGCCGCCCGGGCGAAGGACGCGCTCGACCTCGCCCATGACCCGCTCCAGGTTGCGCTCCCACTGCGGGACGTTGGCGGCGGCGAGATAACAGACGCTCCAGCCCGAGACGACCAGGTCGGCGCTGGCGTCGGGCAGCGGGAGCTCGCGATGATCGGCGACCCGGACGGACCAGTGATCGAGCCCCGTCTCCCGCAGCCGTTCGGCCGTTAGGCGGAGCATCGCCTCCGCGGCATCCATGGCGACCAGGGAGCCGGCAGCGGGGGCGAGCACGGCCGACAATCTTCCCGTTCCCGCTCCCATATCGACGATATCCAATCCCCGAACGGAGACAAGCTCCTCGATCACGGGCAGCAGACTCGGCTGTCTGGCAATCAATTCATCGTATTGCGCGGCTTCATTTGCGTAGATGGCTTCGTGATTCGGCATCTTTCATTCCTCCTTGCGGGCATATAGAATGTGCAGGCGTTCGTTCAGACGGCGGAGTTCGGCGGTATATCCGTGTTCCAGAAACCAACGGACCAGGCTGCTGGCGGAGGGAAAACCCGCGTGGGCCTCGTCGTCCGCCGCGGGGACCATCAGATCGGCGATGGCGACGCGCCCCGACGGCTTCAGCACTCGGTCCATCTCCTCCAGCGCCAGCCGCTGCTGGTCTCCGGACAGATGATGGAACGCGAAGCTGGAGACGACGAAGTCGAACTGCTCTCGCAAATAGGGGAGCGCAAGGAAGTTGCCGAGCCTCGTCTCCATGCCCGGATGCTTCGTCTGGCACAGCCGGAGCATCTCGCGGGACTGGTCGACCCCGGACATGACGCATCCCCGTTCCAGAAATTTGCCCGCCAGATTGCCCGTTCCCGTTCCGATGTCAAGCCCGCGCTCTCCTTTTGCCGGGACGACCAGCCGGACGATTTTCTCCAGCGCTTCCGCGTAATCCGCGTAATTCCCCGATCCGGCGGCTACCCGTTCGTCATGGGTCGGCGCCAAGCGGTTGAAGTTCCAGCGGTCCTGCCAATTTCCGCGCTGCTCCCTGAGCCGTTTCGAAGCGGCAGCCAGGCCGAAAATATGCTCGATCGGCAGCCCGCGTTCGTCCTTCAGCAGCCCGATCATGCGATCGGTCATGTCGAGAATTTGCCGCAGCTGCAGCCATTCGGACATCAGGATCGACCTCTGAAGCTCCAAATAATACTGAAGCTCCCCCATGCCGTCGACCTCCCATTTTTCAAGCGCCAGCTTGATGTCGGACAACGACATGCCGGCTTCGCGCAGCGACACGATCGTCTGCAGCCGCCAGATATCCTGATCCGAGAACGAGCGATAACGGTTGGACTCCTGCTTGGCGGGCGACAGCAGCCCTTTTTTCTCGTAAAAGCGAATAGCCCGCGGCGTAATGCCCAGCCTGTCGGCCGCCTCTTTAATGTTCACGCCGATTCCCTCCTTCCGCTTCTATTCTAAACGTTGTCCCAACGTCAATGTAAAGAGGCAATCGTTCGGTTGTGCTGCGCGCCCGTCGGACGGGTCGCGAAGTCTGCGGGGGCGCGGGCGGCAGCTTCGTTTGCGGTTGGTTCTATGAGCGATGTCATTTTTTATATGACCGAAGTCATGACCGCAATCACTATAAACGTTGAAAAACTGAAAATATAATGGGGAGGCGGCATCATTTCAGGGCAAGGGAGAGATGGGGAACGATGGACCATGCAAGAATCGCGCTCGTGACCGGCGGCAATCAAGGCATCGGGTTCGAAATATGCCGGCAGCTGGGAGAGCGCGGAATCACGATAATCGTAGGAGCCAGGAACGGCGGCAAGGGCGGGCAAGCGGCGGACAAGCTTGCCGCCGAAGGAATCGAGGCCCATGCCGTCGAGCTGGACGTAACCGTCCAGGAAACGGTTGACCTTGCCAGGGAGCGCATCGCGTCCAAGTTCGGGAGGCTGGACATTCTGGTCAACAATGCCGGCATCTTCCTTCCGGAGGGATTGCCGAGCGAAACGGACGTGGAGGCCATTAAAGCCGCATACGAGGTAGAAGGAGCGAGAGGGCCCGGTGTTCTTGCGCGAAATCGCGAAGGCGTGTAAGGTAACGTTATCGACGAATGGACGAGCGCAAGGAGGCCCTATGGAATTAAGCGTAAATGCGGCGATCTCGCTTGCCGTGGCGGCAGCGGCCCTTCTGGCCGCCTGCTCCATTGTGTGGACAAGCTGGCGGAACGGCATCTCGCCGATGCCGTCGTCGGCCCTGGTGCGAAAGGCCGTAGCCGGGGAGATCAATCGTCTGGAAAGCAAAGGGCTGCTCGTGGAAGCGGGGGCCGGATGGGGGACGCTCGGCATCCATCTCGGAAAGAACTGCGAAGGCTGGACGATAGAAGGCGTGGAGAATTCGCCGCTGCCGCTGGCCGTGTCCAGGCTCGCGGCTTGGCTGGTCTTCGGGAAGCGGCGGAAGGCGCGCGCGTTCGGAGAGTCATCATCCGTATCGTTCCGCAAGGGGAATATCTACAGCGTCTCCTACCGGGAAGCGCGAGCCGTCGTCTGTTATCTGTATCCGGGCGCGATGAAGCGTCTCGCTCCGCTGCTGAAGGAGCAGCTCGCCCCCGGCGCCCGCGTCGTCAGCGTATGCTTCGCGATTCCGGATTGGCGGCCGGAGCGGGTCGTCACGTGCGGAGACCTGTATCGGACGCGGGTATACGTGTACGGAAAATAGCGCAAAGGAGCCGCCCTGCAGGTCAGTCTGCGTCGACCTTGGGACGGCTCCTTGCGCTATTATTTAATTACCGAGGCTTTGTATTCGCCGGAATCGATCATCTCTTCCACAGTGACGAGCTCATAGCCTTTGGCTCTCAAGTCTTCGATAATCTTCGGCAGCAGCTTGACCGTATGCTCAAGCGCGTTCTTGCGTCCGCCGAAGGAATGCATCAGAATAATTCCGCCGTCACGGGTGTTGGCCATGACGTTCTTGTACATGTCCGCTACGGAACTGCCCGCCCAATCTCTCGTATCCACGGTCCAGGCGACATGCTTCATCTCGTCGTCGTGAATCGTCGCCAGCACGTCCTCGGACAGCGCGCCGTAAGGGGCACGCATCAAGCGCGGAGTCACGCCGGTCGCTTGCTCGATGATTTGCCGGGCTTTGTCGATCTGTTCGGCCCTTTGCTCGACCGACAGCTTCGTCAGATCGCCGTGGGACCACGTATGGTTGCCGATGGCATGGCCTTCCTCGACAATGCGCTTGGCCATGTCCGGATATTTCTTGACCTGGGTGCCCACGAGGAAGAAGGTTGCTTGGACGTCGTATTCCTTCAGAACATCCAGAATTTGCTCCGTGTACTTGTTGTCCGGACCGTCGTCGAAGGTCAAAGCGACGAGATGTCGCGGCTTGACCTCTTCCTTCGGCTTCCCGGGAGTCGGAGGAGGCTTGACTGCCTGCGTCGGAGGCAGGTCGGTCGTCTTCGCGTCCGGCAGCCCGTCATTCGGACCGGCGTCCGCGTGCACAGCCGTCTCCACATCGGATTCCTCGACGGGAAAGCTCGTCGCCGCATCGGCCGAACCGCCTCCCGTCATGCCGACGAGCTGCCATTCCCGGATCAGAGAACACCCGGTCAGCGCCGCCGACAGCATCGCAATACCAAGCGCGCCGAGTACGGCCCGCCCGAATCGATTTCGTTTTCCCCGCATAGCCTTATCCTCCAAATCTCCTCTTCCCAACCAGAAAAGAGAGGCGCCTGGGGAGAATCCGCGCGGCCGGGATCCCCATCCCCGACCGCCCGGACCGATTTTGCAATCCGTTCTCTTTGGTTATCCTATTAGACGTAAGAGCGGGGAAAAAGTTAGAGGAATTCGACAAGGATTTTAAATCTTTTTGTCGGAGGCCCGGTCTTAACGTTTCCGGTCAGAAGAAGGTGCGGAACAGCTTTCTTTTTCGCTCCGGCAGGGCGAGGGGCTGGGCGGTCGGCAGGCGAATCTCCTCGTTCTTCGCCGTCTCGACCATCGCCGTCGCCCGGCTCTCCAACGTCTCGACGGCGGCGGCCAGCTGGGCGACGACGCGGCGCAGCTCGTCCAGCTCGTCGCGGTGCTGGCGCACCTGCACGGAGACGACCTCGTCGGCTTTCTGGTCGAGAGAGCGCTCGATCTCGCAGAGGCGCAGCTGCAGCTCTCTCCGGCGCTCCGCGGCGGCTTCGTCGGCCGGCCGGCTCGCCGGCTCGTCCGGAGTCGACGCGGCGGGCAGGACGATCTGTTCCAGCGTACGGCCTCGTTCGATCTCGGCTTGAATCGACTGCAGCAGGCCGAACTCGCGTTGGGAGAACACATAGTGTCCCAACGGGTCTTTGCGGAAGGATGCGGGATAATGGGAAGCCCAGCGTTTGACGGTCGTCTGGCTGACGCCGAGCCGTTCCGCGGCCTCTTTCGTTTTCAGGTTGCGCATCACCATTCACTCCAATCGCGGCATTCTTTTTTACCCTATTCGAGATTCGTTTCCGTCCCCCTGCGGGCACGACAAAGGTAGTGGCCATTCGTCAAACAAAGTGCAAAATCGCGAAGGGGCCGGATTATATGAGCGGCGATGTCATGGTACAATAGAGGCAAACGTTCGATTTGGAGGCACAACCTCATGGCAACCGATCCACTCTCTCAATTCGAGAAAAAGGTCATTATCCGTACTATCGAGCGCCGGGACTTCGCCAAAATCATCGAGCTTCAGAGCAGCTGTTTTCCGAATATGTCGCCTTGGCTGCCGGAGCAGCTGGAGAGTCACGTGCGCATTTTTCCGGAGGGGCAAATCTGCGTCGAGCTCGACGGAGAGATCATCGGCTCCTGTTCCAGCCTGATCGTGAACTTCGACGATTATTTCGAGCAGCATACGTATACCGAGATTACGGACAAGGGCTATATTCGCAATCATAATCCGCGCGGGGGCAACCTGTACGGGATGGAGGTTATGGTGCACCCCGACTACAGGCGCATGAAGATCGGCAGAAGGCTCTATGAGGCGCGCAAGCGGCTGGCCGAGCATCTGAACCTGAAGAGCATCATCGTCGGCGGGCGCATTCCCGGCTACCACCATTACAGCGACCGCATGACGCCCAAGGAGTACGCCGAAGAGGTGCTGCAGCAGAACATCTACGATCCGGTGCTGACGTTCCAGATGATGAACGGATTTACGCTGAAGCGGATCATTACCGGCTACTTGTCCGACGACGCCGATTCCAAGAACTATGCCGCGCTGCTGGAATGGAACAATATCGAATACAAGCCGAGCATCGACAAGCTGCACTATAAGATGTCGTTCCCGGTCCGCATCTGCGTCGTCCAGTACATGATGAAGAAGATCGATTCTTTCGAAGAGTTCGCGACCCAATGCGAGCACTACGTGGACGTGGCCTCGGACTATAAATCCGACTTCGCCGTCTTTCCGGAAAACTTCACCATGCAGCTGCTCTCCTTCCTGGAGGAGCGGTCTCCGAGCCTGGCGATCCGCAAGCTGAGCACGTTTACGTCTCAATACATGGAGCTGTTCTCCGATCTGGCGGTCAAGTACAACGTCAACATCGTCGGCGGTTCGCATTTTATCGAGAACAACAACCGGATGTACAACGTCGCGCATCTGTTTCGCCGGGATGGCACGATTGAACAGCAGTACAAGCTGCACATCTCCCCGAACGAGCGCAAATGGTGGGGCATTAACGGAGGGTCCTCCATCGGCGTATTCAATACGGATTGCGGCAAGGTGTCCATCCAGCTCAGCGGCGACATCGAGTATCCGGAGCTTTCCCGGATCATGGCCGAGCAGGGGGCGCAGATTATTTTCGTGCCTTTCTGCACAGAGGACAGGCAGACGTTCCTGAAGGTCAAATATTGCGCGCAAGCCCGGGCGATCGAGAACCAGGCGTTCGTCGTGACGGCGGGGACGGTCGGGAATCTGACGCATGTGGACAACGTGGACATCCAGTACGCCCAATCGGGCATCTACGCGCCGGCGGACTTCTCGTTCCCGCGGGACGGAATCGCCGGGGAATGCAGCGAGAACACGGAGACGGTCATCATGGCCGAAGTCGACATGGAAGTGCTGGAACGATACCGGAAGTCGCAGGACACGCTGTCGTTCCAGGATCGCAGGACGGACCTCTATTCCTTGAAAATTCGAACATAGACCCGCAAAGGAGCATCCAAGAGCATCCATGAAAAAGCTGACCATCGCCACGACCCAATACGGGTTGAAGGACATTACGTCCGAAGAGCAGTTCTGGGCCGGCATCGCGGACAAAGTCCGGAAAGCGGCCGCCGAGGGAGCGGAGATGATCTTGTTCCCCGAATACGTGACGGCGCATCTGCTCAGCCTGAGGCCGCAGATGCTGCACGATGAGGCTTGCGCCTACCTGGACGGGCAGTCCGAACAATACGAGCGGTTTTTTCGCGAGCTGAGCGGCGAGGCGGGGATCGCGATTTTGGCGGGGACGCATATCTGCCGGGCGGACAGGACGTGGGAAGAGGGCGCCCGTACGGGCGCTGGAATCGGGGACGAAGGGAGCGACGAAGCGAGTACGGGGAAAAAATCGGGAGCGGTCCCGGTTTCGAGCTCGAATTCGAGTCGGAGGGAAGCTTCGGGTTCGGGCGCGGAGTACGTCAACGAGGCGTTTCTGTTTTTCCCCGACGGGAGGCTGGAGAGGCAGCGCAAAGTCCACCTCACGCCGGAGGAGCAGATTCGCTGGCCGCTCGTGCCGGGCGAGAGCTTAAACGTGTTCGATACGCAGTGGGGCAAGATGGCGATTCTGACCTGCTACGACATCGAATTCCCGGAGCTGGGGAGAGCCGCTGCGCTCCGGGGCGTGGAGACGATCCTGTGCCCGTCTTACACCGACAGCGCGTACGGGTATCACCGGGTACGGTTCTGCGCCCAGGCGCGCGCGGTCGAGAATCAAGTGTTCGTCGTGCTGAGCGGACTCGTCGGGGCGCTGTCCGAGGACCGTCCGCAGGTCGATACGGGCTACTGTCAGGCGGGCGCCTTCGCGCCGTGCGACTTCCCGTTCGACCCGGACGGCATTCTGGAGACGGGGAAGAAGAACGTCGATTCGACGATTCTCGTGGAGCTGAATTACCACCAGCTGCACGAGAACCGCGCTCGCGGCGCCGTCGCTCCTTTCTATGACCGGAGACCGGAATTGTACGATCGGCTTGCCGGACATTAACTTCTGAATGGTGCGCACTTTGTATTCCTTTGTGAATATCAATACTCGAATGGACGAGGATCTGAAGAAAGAAGCGGAATCGCATTTTTCGGAGTTAGGTTTAAATAGGACGACTGCGTTCAATATCTTTGTTCGACAATCGTTGCGTCAGGGTGGAATTCCCTTTGAAATCACGACTCAAACCGATCCATTCTACAATCCGGCCAACCTCAAACGGTTAAAGCAGTCCATTCAGCAAATGGAGCAAGGAAAGATTGTGACGCCGGCGATGAACGATCTAGAGCATATAGCCGATAGCCGATGAGTAACCCGTAGAACATCGCGGCTCAGAAAGGGACTTTTCGCGCGGAGATAACCGATTTTGTAGAACATTGCGGCCCGGAAAGGGGTTCTTCGCGCGGAGATAACCGATTTTGTAGAACATCGCGGCTCAGAAAGGGGCTTTTCGCGCGGAGATAACCGATTTTGTAGAACATCGCGGCCCGGAAAGGGGCTTTTCGCGCGGAGATAATCGATTTTGTAGAACATCGCGGCCCGGAACGGGGCTATTCGCGCGGAGATAACCGATTTTGTAGAACATCGTGGCCCGGAATAAGAGGAGGAAGGGGCGGCTCCCGAAAGGGAATGAACAGGTTCCCCATCCCCGTCCATGAGGTAAGGTAATTTCACCACTTCACATACCGCGGTCTAACAGATTATTATACATTCGTTCGGCTATACGATCATAATCGAACGAACGTTCATCCACCTTTTGAATATGAAATCGATGCGAGTCAAGCTTGAAATCCCCAGCAGGCGGATCGGTAAAAACAAAAATAATATCATATCGAATCGAAGAAGGTAAATCAATTATAGAATAATTCCTTTTGAAGGTGTCCCAAATCTCCGGTATAGCATTGTCAGTCAGAATTCCCAAAGTCCTCTGGGCACCTAACGACTTTTTGCCGTACCACCAACTCATAAAAGAATCCTTTGCTTCTATAAATCTGTTCCTGCCCGATTCGTTCTGACTAAACAGGATTTCAATATTGTTAATATAATTCAGATCGGTCTGCATCGCATCGGAATCGTTTTTCGATAACTCTATTGCAAAACTGTTCCAACAAAATCTGTATTTATTCTGAAATTCGGCGTAGCTTAAAAAGCCTTCCGACGAAAAGGGGAAGTTCGGAAAAAAAGCGGTATTGTTATACTTGTTCTCGTACAAATTGAAACAATACAACAAGAAATTAAAAGACAAAGAGAAGGCATTACAGAGAATAATAGAGACCAACTCCACTTATGATCATGCTTACTTTTGGTTTGCTGATCGTTGCGATACTGTCTGTAACACGGAAATAGACCGCCCCCTCTGCAAAGGAATGCGGTCTATTTTCATACCCGTTTTTCCTGAAGCCGACCGCCTTTGAAGCGGCTACTGTGCCAGGAGGAGTCGTATGTCCAGCACGGCTCCTTCTATAGTTTTATTATACGTTCAGACATCTATACCCTGCAACCACCTTTATCCTCTCTGGGGAAGAATGAAGGGGTCAAAGAAAGAAAAGGGGTCAAACGAAGAAGAAACTGTCTACTCCCCCGCCATGACCGGAGGAAACCAAAGCGTGCGCAGGTTGACCCAGCCCTGGGAGTTGAAGGTGACGCCGCGGACGGTGGGCAGGTAGGCGGTCGGCAGCGGCTTCTCGGACAGGATGTGCAGATGGCGCTCGCGGATGAGCAGCGATTCGATCTTGTTCAGGCTTCGCAGCCGGATCTCCGGCCGGGGCTCCCTGAGCGTGCGGGATAACAGCTGTTCGATGTCGATGCGCGTGTGGGCGTCGACATGCTCGGCCATCGTCCGGTACAGATCGTAGAGCCGCAGCTCCTCGTCCTGGTCGCGCAGCAGCGAAAACAGAATCAGATCCGATTCCAGCCGGATCGCGCCTTTGAACTCCTCCGGAGAGACGGCCGACACTTCGCAGTCGTAGCCGAACCGGCCGAGCTCTCCGGCTAACGTTTCCGCGTCGTCCCGGTAAGGCAGGATCGTGGCGATCCGCAGGCGGACCGGGACTTGCCCGGATACGGCCGGCGGTAACTGGGCGCTTGCCAACGCTTTTTCCGCTTTCTCCGCCTCTCCCGGGTCTCCGGCGCCCCCGCCGGTTCCAACCAAGCTTTCGAACAAATGCTCCCGCAGCGCCGGCTCGGTCAACGGTCCGGCTTTTTGCGTGTTGCAGGTGACGAACTTGCGCACGGTCGTCTCGGAATGGATCCGGCTCCAGCCGGAGCTCCCGGAGGCCGCGTTCGGGATGACGTGGAACGGGGATACCCGATCCGCTGCGACGTCTCCTTCTCCCGCGCCGCCGGCTTCGCCCGTCATCGCCTCGGCGGCCCATGGCACGTGCACGATCTCCACCCGGTCAAGATGCGCCCGCCCCTGAAAACACGGCCCAAACGCCTCCATCACGCACACCGCCTCGTTCATCTGCGCGACCTTGAACGGCCCCGTGCCGACCGGCTCCGTGCCGAAGCGGTAGCTCCCCAGTTGGTTCAGGTCCTTCGGAACGATCGCCGCCCGGCTCGTGCACAGAAAAGGCAGGAACAGCTCGTTCGGCTCCTCCAGCTCGAAGCGGACGACGGTCGGATTAAGCGCCCGTACCGACTTGATCTGCTTATAGATAAAGCTGTACAGCGTCCTGCGCGGAGAGCGGATCAGCCGCTCGAAGGTGTACACGACGTCGTCGGAGTTCAGCACTTTCCCGTGGTGGAACAGCACCTCCTTGCGCAAGTAGAACGTCCACATCGTGCGGCTCTCGTCCGTGTCCCAGGCGTGGGCGATGCCCGGCTTGATGTCGTCCCCCGAGTCCGAACGGCGCACCAGCCCGTCGAACACATGGCTGGCGACGAAGGATTCGGCCAGCAGATTCATATACAGAGGATCGATCGTATGGAGAGGCTGGCGGATCGGAATGCGCAGCGTATCGATCTGCCGGTCCTTGCTCGTCTCGGCGTGGTGCCCGAAGTAGGAGAGCAGCCGGCCCTGCAGATGCTCCTGCAGCGCGGCGGAGTGCCGGTGAATCTTGATCTGCCCGATCGCGCGCGCGACGTCCTTGCGGTTGATCGCCTGTAGCATCGCCTGCGCCGCGATGTCTTCGGCCTGCGCCAGAAAGCTCAGCGTCGAGCGACGACCTCTGCCGCGGGACGACTCCCACGCGATCCACCCGTTTCGGCTCATCGAGCGCACGATATTGGCCGCGTTGCGCGGCGTGCAGTCGAGCAGCTTGGCGATCTCGTCCAGCGTCGTCGAGACCGGATCCGCGCTCCCGAACCGGGAATGCAGCAGCAGAAATTGTTGTTGCAGCTTCATCCTCCGTCCCCCTTTCCGTTCCCCGTATTCTAATCCTTTAATCCGGCCAATAAAATAGGAAATTTTCCAACGATTAGTTTCTATTTATCTTCCTATTTTAACATCTACAATAGGCATTAGAAACAAGGAAACGGAGGGATCGTCTTGCCTGCATCTCGCAAACCCCTGCTCGGGAGCTCCCTGCTTGCGCTGATCGGCGCCTTCGCGCTTGCCGCCGTTCATCAATATTTGTTTTTCGATCATAATCCGGGATTTTCGTTCCCGATATTCATCGCGCTGCTATACGTTTACCTGTTCCACGATTGGAAAAGCCGGCCGACCGGGACGACGGGCTTCGGCTGGTTTCTGCTCGCCGTGATCCTGCTGCTGTCTCTGACTTACGGCTTGTTTGACAATCCGATCTTTCGGGTGCTTAATCTGCTGGCGATTCCCGGACTGGTTTTCCTCCATCTCGCCGTGCTGCGCGGCTCGAACCGAATCCCGTGGTGGGACATCCGGATCGTCGGAGAAGCGCTCGCCCATCTGATTCCACGCAGCCTGCTCCAGATTCCGAGGGTGTTCCGGGTGCTGCGGGTCGCGCTCTTCAGAAGGCTGGACACCAAGCGTCAGAAAACCGCGACCAAGGTTGCCGTCGGCCTGCTGATCGCGGCTCCGCTGCTGCTGATCGTCATTCCCCTGCTGGCTTCGGCGGACGGCGCGTTTAATCGGCTGCTGAACGGCATTCCGGGATGGATCAGCCGCTTCTCCCTGGGCGAGCTGTTCGGAAGACTGCTGTGGATTATCGTGTTCGGCATTCTGTTCGCGATCTATTTCTGGAGCTTCGCAAAGCCTCCGAGACGCAAGAAATCCGCGGAGAAAGCGGACGAAGCGCGGCCTTCCAAGCCAAGCATCGATGCCGTTGTGCTGACGACGCTGCTGCTGGCGGTCAACGCGGTCTACGTGCTGTTCGTGGTCATTCAGTTCACCTACCTGTTCGGGGCTTGGGACGGCCTGCTGCCGGACGGAACGACTTACGCGGAATACGCCCGCAGAGGCTTCGGCGAGCTGGTGGCGGTATCGGCGATCAACTTCGGTCTGCTGACCGTTTCCCTGGCGTACGCGGGAGCAAGGAAAAGCTTCGTCAACGTCCTGCTGTACATTCTGGTCGTCTGCTCGGGCGTCATGCTGTACTCGGCCTACATCCGGCTGGCGATGTACGAAGAGGCGTACGGTTACACGTACATCCGTTTTCTCGTTCACGCGTTCATGATCTATCTGGCGTTCCTGCTGCTGATTGCGGGGCTGCGCATTCGCACTTCACTTGTGCCGATGGCGAAATGTTTTATCGTTCTCAGCCTGGCCGCCTATACGCTGCTGAACTATGTCGGCATGGACCGGCTGATCGCCGAGAACAACATCGCGCGTTTCGAGGAGACGGGCAAGGTCGACCGCGAGTATTTGAGCGATTTGTCGGCGGACGCCATTCCGACCCTCGTCCGGTTCGGGAACCGGTACGAAGACGCGGCAATGAAGAGGCTGCTGGTTTCCCGCTGCGATGAGCTGGGCCGCGCAAGCCGGGATTGGCAATCCTTCAACCTGTCGGTTCATTCGGCCGAGAAGGCCCTGCAAGACATAAATCCATAATCACCCCCTTCGGGGAAAAAAGGAGACGAGGAACTTGGGCTATATAGCGGAATTGCGGGAGGTTGTCGGGACGCGCCCGTTGATTATGGCCGGCGCTTGCGTGCTCGTGTTCGACGACGGCGGGCGCTTGCTGCTGCAAAGGCGCTCGGACAGCGGAGATTGGGGAACGATCGGCGGGGCGCTGGAGCCCGGCGAATCGTTGGAGGAAGCGGCGGCGCGGGAACTGTGGGAAGAGGCGGGACTGACCGCGAGGCGGTTCCGGCTGATCGATTTATTTTCCGGCAGGGAGATGTATTATCGTTACCCGCACGGGGATGAGGTATATAACGTGATGGCCGTGTACGAGGCGATCGAAACGGAAGGAATTCCTCGGGTAAACGATCGGGAAGGTTTGGAGCTGGCCTATTTCGATCCGGAAGCGCCGATCGCGGAGCTGAACCCGTTTACGGGACTCGTGCTCGCGAAGCTGGGGTATCGGGTCCACGCTCAACGGAAGGAGGCATAATCGCCATGTATGTGGAAATGTGTATAATGAGGACATCGAGTGCAAGGAAGGATGAGAAAATGCTGGCGGTAACCGAATACAGCGTGGAACTGGTGAAAGACCCTTTCCGGATTTTGGCGGGACGGCGTTACGAGTTCGTGATCGAGCTGGAGCTCGACGAGGAAGACGAATTGTATTCCGCGAACGGGATCGAGATCAAGGCCGTCTACAAGGTGGACGGAGAGCAAGGGAGCGTCGTGAGCTACGGACTGTACGAGAAATCGACGGGCCGCTACATCGACGCCGAGCTGGAGGACGAGGAGGAGGCCGCGCTGGCCGAATTTTGCAAGGCTCATTACGAGGAAGGCGAAGATTAACTCCATACATCCCAGAGCGGCGAACCTTCGACACCCGAACCGGTCTCGCCGCTTTTCTTTTGCGTGTCGTCAACGCCCGGCCTCCCCGTCTTCGGCCTCTTATCGTTCCTCTTTTCCGGGACGGCGGCGATCGTTTTTTTGCACGATACAGAATTTATAAGCTTCACCCTTATCCTTGTCTGTATCGTCTCCGACAAAAACGCGTTCGCCGTCCTATGGACGCCGCAGGCGTTTTTGCTTGGGAAATTTAAGGTAGTGTTCGCGTAGACGCGAACGGGCGGAACGGTTAAGATCGAAGCATGCGCTCAGAATATGGAAAATGAGGAGGGTGACGACACTGTCGTTCGTGATTCGCCTGAAATGGTTTTTCAAGGAAAGATGGGTCAGCTATTTCCTGGCTGTCGGACTGATGACGCTGGTCAGCCTGCTGTCGATGATTCCGCCCCGGCTTATCGGGAACAAAATCGACGTGATGGAGAAGGGGACTCTGACCTCCGCCGAGTTGAACCAGACCGTTCTCCTGCTTGTCGGCCTTGCGCTGATCACCTACGTCTTCGTTTACATATGGATTACAAGCTTGTTCGGCAATTCGGTGCTGATCGAGAAGCTGCTGCGCTTCCGTCTGCTCCGTCATCTGACCCGGATGCGTCCTTCGTTTTTCCAACGCCGCAGCACGGGACAACTGATGGCGCTGGCGACCAACGACGTGCCGGCGATCGGTCAGACGACCGGATACGGCGTCATGACGCTCGTCAATACGCTGGTCGGCATCTCGGTCGTCGTCGTGATGATGCTCAGCTTCATAAGCGCGAAGCTGATGATCGCCGCGATGATTCCGTTGCCGCTGCTCGTTGTGGTCATCAGCAAGCTCGGCGGCCTTGTACGGACCCGGTTCGTGGCTGCGCAGGAGTCGTTCGGCCGGATGAACGATCATGTGCTGGAGGCGATTTCCGGCATCCGGGTCATTCGTTCTTACGTGCAGGAGAAAGACGATTTGCAGGCGTTCGACCGGCTGACGTCGGACGTGATGGACAAGAACCGGCGAGTGGCGATTTTGAACTCGCTGTTCCACCCTCTGATTTCCTTCGTTGTGGGAGCGAGCTTCGTGATCGGCATCGGTTACGGCGCTTATCTGGTGTTTCAGAACGAAATTTCGCTGGGTCAGCTCGTGACCTTCAATATTTACTTGGGCATGCTGGTCTGGCCGGTCATTTCCTTCGGCGAGTTCATTAACGTGCTGCAGAGAGGCAGCGCTTCGGCGGGGCGGCTCGACGACGTGCTGGCCGAGCAAGCCGACGTGCGGGACGCCGAGGACCCGATCGAGCCCGCCGTTCCCGAATCGATTGAAATGAAGGCGCTGTCTTTCACCTATCCGACCGCTTCGTCTCCCAGTCTGGTCGACGTCTCCGTACGGCTGGAGCGGGGCCGGACGCTGGGTGTCGTCGGCAAAACCGGCAGCGGCAAGAGCACCCTGCTGAAGCAGCTGCTGCGGCAGTACCCGCTGCCTCCCGGCATGCTGTTCCTGTCGGACGTCCCGGCGGAGAGCATTTCCTTTGATCGCCTGAAGCAATGGGCCGCCTATGTCCCGCAGGAGCACCTGCTGCTCTCCAAGACGATTCGCGACAACATCGCGCTCGGCAAGCCGGACGCAACGCCGGAGGAAGTGGATCGCGCGGTCGAGATGGCGTCCTTCGCCGGAGATATCGCCCAGCTGCCGCAAGGGCTGGAGACGCTTATCGGCGAGAACGGCGTCATGCTGTCCGGCGGCCAGAAGCAGCGGCTTTCGATCGCCCGGGCGCTGCTCGTCGACGCGGAGATTTTGCTGCTGGACGACTCCTTGTCGGCGGTGGACGCGCGGACGGAAAGCCGCATCGTGGCCAACATCCGGCGCGAGCGCGCCGGCAAGACGACGCTGATCTCGACGCACCGCCTGTCCGCCGTTCGCCACGCCGATTGGATCGTCGTGCTGGACGAAGGGCGGATCAAGGAAGAAGGCACCCATGAGCAATTGATGCTGCTGGGCGGATGGTACAGACAGCAGTGGGACCGCCAGCAGATGGAAGCCGGCTTGGAAGAATAATCGGACAATCAGGATCGGAGGCTCGTATGAAATCCCAACGATCAACGGGGGGCAGGCTGCTCTCTTACGCGCTCGCTTACAAGTACCGGATTTTCGCCGCTCTGGCGATTCTGCTCTGCGCGGTGGGCGCGGAGCTCGGCGGTCCGTTCATTGTCAAGACGATCATAGACCGGCATTTGTCTCCTCCGACGAACGAGATCGTTCCCGTGCTCGTTTTGCTCGCGTTTTATATGGGGCTGGTTTTGCTGTCGGGCGTGCTGAATTTCTCGCAATCCTACCTGCTGCAAGCGGCGTCGCTCCGAATTATCAAAAACATGAGAATGGACGTCATGCGCCACATCCAGCGCATACCTCTGCGCTATTTCGACAATACGCCGGCGGGCCAGATCGTCTCCCGCGTCGCCAACGACACGGAGGCGATTCGGGAGCTGTTCATGAGCTTCATGGCCACGTTTGTCGTCAGCTTCGCGCATCTGATCGGCATCTATGCGGCCTTGTTCATTCTGGACGCGCGGCTTGCCGTCTATACGCTGGCTCTTCCGCCGGTGTTTGCCGTCATTATGTATTTCCACTTGAAGTTCTCCAGAAAATACGTCTCGATTATGCGCGCGCGGCTGAGCGACATGAACGCGATGATCAACGAGTCGATCGCCGTTATGCCGATCATTCAGGCTTTCCGCCGGGAGAAGGCGACGCTGGAGGAGTTCGATCGGCTGAACGAGGACCGCTACGACGCCCAGGTGAAGCAGTTCCGCGTCTTTTCTCTGTCGTCGCGGAATATCGTCGGCACGATCGGCAGCCTCGTTACGGCGTACGTCATTTGGCATTTCGGCAGCCTCTCGATTGCCGGCGCGGCTCTGTCGTTCGGCGTGCTGTACGCGTTCACCGACTACCTGGGCCGGATCTTCAACCCGATTATCGGGATTTTCGACCAGCTCATGAACGCGCAGCGCGCGTTTGTCTCCGCGGACAAAGTATTCGCCATTCTCGACATGGAAGGCAGGGACGTCGAGGAGGTTGCCGCCGCGGCCAAGCCGGAAGGGGAAGTGAGATTCGAGCACGTGACGTTCGCTTACAACGGCGACGATCACGTGCTGAAGAACATCTCCTTCACCGCCCGCCAGGGAGAGACGGTAGCGCTCGTCGGCCATACGGGATCGGGCAAAAGCTCGATCATCAACCTGCTGCTGGGCTTCTACGAGCCCGGTTCGGGACGGATCGCGATTGACGGCGTCGACATCGCGACGCTGTCGAAGCAGCAGCTTCGCCAGCATATGGGCATCGTGCTGCAGGACCCGTATCTGTTTGCCGGGGATATCAAATTTAACGTCAGCCTGTACAACAAGGACATTTCGCTGGAGCGGGTTAAAGAAGCGCTCGCTGCCGTCGGCGCGGCTTCGTTCGTCGAGCAGCTCCCGAACGGATACGACGAGCCGGTCGTCGAGCGGGGCAGCACGCTGTCGTCCGGACAGCGGCAGCTTATCTCCTTCGCCCGGGCGCTGGCGTTCGATCCGTCGATTCTCATCCTCGACGAGGCGACCGCCAGCATCGACAGCGAGACGGAGGGGCTTATCCAGCGGGCGCTCCGGGTCGTCAGCGAAGGCCGGACGACGCTCGTCATCGCGCATCGGCTGTCCACGATCCGCGACGCCGACCAAATTCTCGTGCTGCACCGCGGCGAGCTCGTCGAGCGCGGCACCCACGACGAGCTCATGGCGCTTCGCGGCCGCTACTTCAAGATGTACCAGCTCCAGACGGGAGAGAAGGCCTCGCTACCGGCCTGAACTCCCGGGATGCTGGCCGCGTCGGCTCCTCCATCGCGTCCGGCAGCCGGACGCAAACTGGTGAGCCCTCCGAGTGAGGTTAACGGTCAGGCGGGCCGTTAAATGGGCATGGTCCGTTCGGGCGCTTCGGTTAACGGTCTGCTGGACTGTTAAATGGGAGTAATCCGCACGGTGCCTCGGTTAACGGTCTGCTGGACCGTTAAATGGTCGGAAACCGCCTGGGCGCTTCGGTTAACGGTCAGGCGGGCCGTTAAATGGGTGTAATCCGCACGGTGCCTCGGTTAACGGTCTGCTGGGCCGCTAAATGGGCAGAGTCCGCGCCGGTGCCTCGGTTAACGGTCTGCTGGACCATTAAATGGGCAGAATCCGCGCGGGCCCATCGCCAATTGAGGTAGCTTGCCCGAAGCGGCTCCAATCTATCGGGTCAGTTCCCGCTGCATGAGTCCGTAGCTCTCGATGATGTATTCGCGGAATTCCTGGGCCGCAAGCGACAAGTAATGTTTCTTCGACCAGGCGAACCAGGTCGTTCGCCGGAAATCGCGGCGTTCGATCCGGATTTTCTTAAGATGGGAGCGCGACGGGGATCTGAAGGCCAGCTCGGGGAGAAAGGCGACTCCCAGTCCGTGCCCGACCAGGCGGGAAATGCCTTCCGGTTCGTCCACCTCGAATGTGACGTTAGGCTGGAAATCCGCTTGACGACACAGCTCGTCCATCAGATCCCGGAAGGAAAAGCCGACATTCATGCTGATGAACGGCTCCTCCGCCAGCTCCTCCAGCGCGATGCTGTCGCGGCTGGCGAGCCGATGGTCGACGGAGGCCGCGATCCATACCCGTTCCGTCATCAGCTCCCGCCACTCCAGGTCCGAGCCTTCGGCCTGAATGGAGCTGATGCACAGATCGATGTCTCCGTCCTCCAGCCGCTTGATCATCTCGATCGTCGGTCCGAGCGTCTGGCGAAAGTGAACGGACGGATGACGCTGAATAAACGTGCCGATCAGCTCCGGAAGCACGCTCGTAATCGATACGCCCAGCCGGATGCTGCCCCGGTTTAATCCCGCCAGCTCGCGGATTTGCCGTTCCCCCTCCTCCAGCTCCCGGAAAGCCCGGTCCACCCTCTCCAAATAAATTTTCCCGAACTGGTTTAACCGGATTTGCCGGCCTTGACGGTCGAACAGCGGCACGCCGACCGCTTCCTCGAGCCTGCCGATCGTCTTGCTCAGCGAAGGCTGGGCGATCTGCAGCTGCTCCGCCGCCTGCGTCATATGCTCGAGCCGCGCAACGGTCTGGAAATATTTCAGTTGAAGCCATTCCATCGCTTGCTTGACCTTCTTTCCTTCAGATTATAGCCTGAGGTCTATCGATTCATAGTTAATTATGTATTATACATCACTTAAGCGACTTCCTATAATAGACTTTATGAAATAAATCCGTTCTACGAAAGAAGAGGTCCTTCATGAATCAACAGCCAGGCAACAACAGTATCTGGAATCAGCCGAAAGCGGTATGGGCGATCGGCTTTGCTTCGATTATCGCGTTTATGGGGCTGGGCCTTGTAGATCCTATTCTTCCGGCAATCGCGGAGAAGCTCGACGCTTCGCCGAGCCAGGTGACTTTATTGTTCACGAGCTACAATCTGGTCATGGCGATCGCGATGCTCATTACCGGTACGATCTCGTCCAGACTGGGCATCAAGTGGACGCTGATGTGCGGCGTCGTCATCATCGCGCTGTTCTCGGCGCTCGGCGGCAGCTCCGGCGGGATCTGGGAGCTTGTGTGGCTGAGAGGCGGCTGGGGACTAGGCAACGCGCTATTCGTCGCTACGGCGTTATCGGCGATCGTATCGTTCTCCAGATCGGGCGTCGCGAAGGCGATCATTCTGTACGAGGCCGCAATCGGCCTCGGAATTTCCGTGGGGCCGCTGCTTGGCGGCAGTCTCGGTTCGATCTCCTGGAGAGGCCCGTTCTTCGGAGTGGCCTGCTTGATGGGGCTGGCGTTTCTGCTGCTGCTGTTTATGATGCCCGCCCGTCATCCGGCCGCTGCGTCGCCGAACGCGGCCGCGCCGGTCAAGCGAACCTCCCTTCTGGACCCGTTCCGCGCGATGAAATATCCGGCGCTGCTCGTTCTGGGCATCGCGGCGCTGCTGTATAACTTCGGTTTTTTCACGCTGCTGGCTTACGCTCCGTTCGTCATGCATCTGAACGAACGCGGTCTCGGGTATGTTTTCCTGGGCTGGGGGCTGCTGCTGGCGGTCACTTCCGTGTTCATGGCGCCCAAGCTGGAGAGGAAGCTGGGCACGATCAAGGCGATGTGCCTGATGCTGACTTTGTTCGCGCTGACCTTGATTGCGATGGGCATCTGGACTTCGACGAGGGAGGTTATTATCGTCGCGGTTATTTTGGCCGGCGCTTTTCTCGGCAACAATAATACGCTCATTACGACAGTGGTGATGCATGCCGCCCCGGTCGAACGCTCGACGGCGTCGGCCGCGTACAGCTTCCTGCGTTTTCTCGGCGGCGCGGCGGCGCCGTTCTTCGCCGGCAAGCTCGCCGAATGGTTTAACTCGCATGTCCCGTTCTATGTCGGGGGCGGGTTCGTCCTCGTATCGGTTCTGTTCATTCTCGCGAACAGAAGACATCTGAAGCATATCGACGAGGCGGGAGCCGCTCACTAAGCCGGCTTCTCCCCGGTCAATAAAAGGCTGTCGCTCGCGGTCGAAACTTGCGAGCGACAGCCTCTTTTCACTTTCCGGTCATCCTGTTCAGGTCGGAGGCAAGCTTGTCCAATTGCAGGAAGCTTTCGACGATATCGCCGATCCTCGTGTCCTGCGTCGTCATGCTGGCCGACATTTCTTCAACTGCGGCCATGTTCCGTTCGGTCGCTTCCGCGATGCTGACGATTCGCTGGCTCATCGTATCGTACTGACGGTTCAAGTCCTCGGCGGAACGATTCAGCTCGGAAGAGTGCTGTTCGTTCCGATGCGAGTCCTCCGCGAGAGAGCGCATCGCTTCCGCCACTTTATTCGCCGATTCGCCGCTGCGGACAATGCCGAGCTGCCCTTGGAGCACCTGATCTGAGGCGAGAGACGTCTTCGTCCGGATCGTCTCGAGAATGGTCTCTATCAGCTCCGTCGATTGGGTGGAGGATTCGGCGAGCTTGCGGATTTCATGAGAGACGACGGCGAAGCCCTGGCCGTGCTCACCTGCCCGGGCGGCCTCGATCGCGGCGTTAAGCGCAAGTAGGTTCGTCTGATTGGAGATGTTCTTGATCGTCGCGAGGATGTCCCCGATCTGTTGGTTCTGTTCGTTGAGCTGCTGCATCAGGGCGGCCGATTCGTCGATCGTGGCGTGAACCTGCTTCATCTGCGTCTCGAGCGTCTCCGCTTCGGCGCTGCCGACGCTTGTGTAACGCGCGGAATTTTCGGACCGGGCTTTCATTTCCGTCGCGTGGGCGGCGAGAGACGCGATCTCTTGACCGATCAGGCGAATCGATTCGCTGATGTCGGCGATGCCGGACGTCTGGCTCTCCATGCTGGACGCGACTTCGGAGAACGCCGAGGTCACCTCTTTGGAGATCGTGTTGGTCGACGTGATATTGCTCTTAAGATTCGAGCTGAAGTCGTTCAGAGCAGCCAGCGATCGGGCCACCTGGTCCACGATCTGCTGCGCGCGATTCCGTTCGGCCACCGCTTGTTCGCGCTGCGACGAGGCTTCGGTCTGCAAGCGTTGGCTGAACCTCGCGGATATGTACAAGGGAACGGCGATAAGCAGGAAGAAGAGGATGATCGTATAGGGATCGTTGCCCCCGAACATCTCGTCCTTATACGGGCTGAGGAAACAATAATAGATCGTAAGGGCGATTCCCGAGAGGCCGGAGAACGCGATCGCCCGGGAATTGCTGTACAGGCCCATGATCGCCAGGTTCACGTAAACAAGGAAATAAGTCGTAATAACGGGGCCCGTCGCAATGAGCAGCACAGTAAGGACGGAGACGATAATGGAGATCAGATACATGATGTACGAAGGCCACCAGCGCATATAAGTCAGCAAGGTGGCCGTTCCGCCCGCGATCGAGCCGACGATCGCCAGCACGACGATGGAGCTGGACGGAGCTCCGGTCAAGAAATCCACGATAATTCCCAGAGCGAGCATGCCCCAGATTATGTTTACAAGAAGTTTGTTTCTTCGATGCAGCGTTTCGAAATCGCCCACGGTTCATCCGCCTTCCGATTCTACAAGGATAATATCGAACATCGAAACAATACCACATTTCCCCATCTCTCTACAATATTTGCGGGCCGTCCCGCGTTCTTCGCGGAAAAATGTGCGTATTTCCCCATTCAGTGGTACACTGGGTGCAATGCAGCAGATTACCATACCTAGGAGGGAATACGAAGCATGAACGCATTTGAATGGTATAATCCGACCAAGCTGGTCTTCGGAGCGGACAAGGTCGGACAATTGGGCGAGTTGGTCGAACCCTACGGAAAGCGGATCTTGCTCGTATACGGCGGAGGAAGCATCAAGAGAACCGGGCTTTACGACGATGTGATGTTCCAGCTTGAGAACATCGGGGCGACGGTTCACGAGCTTTCCGGAATCGAGCCGAATCCGCGACTCTCCACGGTAAAACGGGGCATCGAAATCTGCCGCGCGGAGGGCATCGAGTTTATTCTTGCGGTCGGAGGCGGAAGCGTGCTGGACGCGTCGAAGGCCATCGCCGCGGGCGCCGTATACGACGGCGACGTGTGGGATTTCACGATCCGCAAGGCGATCATTCAGGACGCGCTGCCGCTTGGAACCGTGCTGACGCTTGCGGCTACGGGTTCCGAAATGAACGGCAACGCGGTGATCACGAACTGGGAGACGAAGCAGAAACGGGGACTCGGCAGCAAGCTGGTCTACCCGCGCTTTTCCATATTGGATCCGAAGCTGACGTACACGGTTCCCCGCGACCAGACGGTGAACGGGATCGTCGACATGATGTCGCACGTGTTCGAGCAGTATTTTACGCTCACGACCGACATTCCGCTTCAGGAGCGTCTGGCCGAAGGCGTTCTCCTGACCGTAATCGAGAATGGGGAGAAAGCGCTGGAGGACGGGACGGACTACGATGCCCGGGCCAATCTGCTGCTGTCGGGTACATACGCGCTGAACGGCACGCTGCCCAACGGGGTGACGACGGATTGGGCGACGCACGGCATCGAGCATGAAGTGAGCGCGATCTACGATATTGCGCACGGGGCGGGCTTGGCCATTCTGTTCCCGAACTGGATGAAATACGTGTACAAGGAACGGGTGAGCAAGTTCGTGCAGTATGCGGTGCGAGTCTGGCAGGTCGATCCGGCGGGCAAGAGCGACGACGAGATCGCGCTGGAGGGCATCGAGGCGACGAGAGCTTACTTTACCCGGATCGGCGCTCCGGCGACGCTTGGCGAGGTCGGCATCGGCGACGAGCATCTGGAGCGAATGGCGGACGAAGCGACGCAATTCGGCCCAATCGGTTCGTTTAAGCTGCTGTCGCGGGACGACGTTCTGAGCATTCTGAGCGCAAGTCTGTAATCCAAGGCGGATAAAGCAGAGGGGGCTGTCCCCTAAGCGAATCAAGTTGCTTTCAAAGATAATCGATGAACAAGGTGTAAGGGGTATGTGCCTCCTTCCGCTGCTATACGCTCCTGAAATGGGAATGGTTAACCCGTGGCAAGGTAATTTCAGGAGCGTATGAGGCAGGTCTCCAGGAGGCACATACCCCTTCTTTGTCTATCGATCGTCCCAAGCAACTCTGCTTAGGGAACGGACCCCTCTGGCGATTCCGCGGAGAATAATCGGACTGCATTCTGGAAATTCTATCCTGAAAAGCTGCGAATCCGAGGTGTGTCATGGGGTTTTTCAGAAGGCTGCTGACCAACAATCACAGAATAAGCGAGAGGCCGGCGAATGTCGCCTTAAGGACGCCCCCTTCGGCGGTCGCGGTTAAGGAAGAGCTATCGGATAACGTCGAATACGTCCGCGAAGCGCTGTTCGGCACGGACGATCTCGCGGAGCGCCCGCTTAAGCTGCCCGAAGCTCGCGGAACGCTGCTTTATTTGAATTCGGTATGCGATCACAACCTGATCCACGAGCTTATCCTGAAGCCGATGATGAATTCTTCGGGTACCGATCCGGAACGAATCGTGACTGCCGCGGGCTTGAGCCGGCTGACCGATCTTGGCGCCGCGATCGATCTGATGACCTCCGGCTTCGCGGTGCTGTTCCTCGAAGGGAAGCCGGAATGCTACGCGATTCAAGCGGCTCTGATCAACAACCGGTCCGTAAGCGAGCCGGCGAACGAGAAAACCGTCCAAGGGGCGCATAACGGTTTTATCGAGAGCTTGCGCGTGAATCTGCAGCTGGTCCGCAGGCAGATCAACAGCCGCAATCTGGTTATTCGCCAGTATACGCTGGGGAAAATGACCCATTCCGAAGCCTCGCTTGTGTATATTAACGATCTCGCCGATCCGCAGCTGGTCGCGGAGATCGACGCCAGAATCAAAGCGATCAACGCGGACAACGTCATGAATGCGTATCTCGTACTGGAGTATATCGAGAACCGCTCCTACTCGCCGTTCCCGCAAATTCTGCTGACGGAACGCCCGGACCGCGTCGCCGCCAACCTGCTTGAGGGCCGCGTCGCCCTTCTGATGGAAGGCACCCCCGCCGCGCTCGTCATGCCCGCCAACTTCTTCGTTTTCTATCAATCTCCGGACGACTACAACAGCCGGTCGTTGGCCGGTTCGTTTATTCGGCTGCTGCGGCTGTTCAGCTTTTTTATCGCCATTACCCTGCCCGCATACTATATTGCCGTGATTTCCTTCCATTACGAAGTCGTACCGATGGAGCTGTTCTATCAGATCAAAGGAAGCGTAGAGAAAATTCCGTACCCTCCGATTCTGGAGGCGCTGTTCATGGAGCTGACGATCGAGCTGCTGAGGGAGGCGGGCATGAGACTGCCCGCGCCGGTCGGTCAGTCTATCGGCATCGTGGGGGGACTCGTCATCGGCGACGCGGTCGTCCGCGTAGGCCTGGTGTCTTATCCGATGATTATCGTCGTGGCGTTGACGGCGATCGCTTCGTTCGTCGTGCCGTCCCACGAAATGAGCTATTCCGTACGGCTGCTGCGCTTCCTGGTGATGTTCGCGGCCGCTTTGTTCGGATTCGTCGGCATCGTGTTCAGCCTGACGGCTATTTTCGTTCATCTGTGCAAGCTGGAGACGTTTGGCTCCCCGTACTTCGCGCCGATCTCTCCGATGCGCGTGAAGGATTGGAAGGATGCCCTCGTTCGGCTGCCGTTCTGGAAGCTGAACGAACGCCCCCTCGACGCCCACGCCCAGAAGCTGATCCAGGAGACCCGCTCCAGGGAGGAGGGGGAGCATGATCCCGGATAAGGAGCGGATTACGCCGGGCCAGCTCATGGCGCTCATTATCCAGTCCCAGATCGGGGTGGGCGCGCTTTTCCTCCCTTCGACCGTGGAGGCCGCGGCCCGCAACGACTCCTGGATCTCGATCCTGATCGGGGGCGCTTTTTCCGGAATGCTGCTGATCGTGATCTGGGCATTGGGAAGACGGTTTCCCGGCATGATCCTGTTCGAATACTTGCCGCTGCTCGTCGGCAAGCCGCTCGCGAAAATCGTCCACGCGACTTACGCGGTCATGTTTATTTCCGAATGCGGGTCGATTCTTGCCCTTTTCGCCGACGTCGTAAGGGATTGGATTTTCGCGAGCACGCCGGCCTGGATCATTCTGGGAATGATGCTGGCGGTTTCCCTCTACCTGGCCGTGGAAAATCTGCGGCTGCTGGCCCGATTTTTCGTATTGACGTTCGGCCTGATCTTCGTCCTCGTCTTGATCGCCCTGTATGCTTATCGGGATGCGGAATGGCTCTATGCCTTGCCCATAGGGCAGGCGGGACTTGCGAACATTGCGAAGGGAGCGGCGCTGTCGATGAACTCCTTCTACGGGTTCGAGATTATTCTGTTCAGCTTTCCGTTCGTTCAGGGTGGGAGTCGGGCGATTCTGAAAGCCGGTTTGTTCTCGAATTTGTTTTCGACCGCCTTTTATGTATTTCTGGTGTTTACGTGCGTGCTCATTTTTACCCCGGAGGAGCTTAGAATCATTCCCCAACCAATCCTGTATATGGTCAAAGCTTTGTCCTTTACGGTATTCGAGCGCGCGGACATGTATTTCCTGATGATCTGGATCGTCGTGGTCATCTCGACGGTAATGGCTTATCTGTACATGGCGTCCAAATCGGTATCGACCTTGTTCGGCAAGGCCCGGCATTCCGGGGTCGCTCCGTTCGTCGCCGTATGCATCCTGTTGATCGCCGTGTATCCGCACGACCAGGACATGATCGATTTTATTCAGAAGATCGTTGCCGTGCTGACGACCGCGACTTTGATCGTGATGCCGCTGCTGCTGCTCGGTCTCTCTTATCTCCGAAAAATCGAGCGAAAGGAACGCCGGCAAGCATGAAAAACGCGGTATATCGGATCGCTCTTGCGGTACTCCTCTTAACGGGACTGTGCGGCTGCTGGGACCAGCAATTGTTGAAGGACGAACGCAATGTCAGCATCGCTGGAATGGACAATGGGCCGGAGAAGACGCTGAAAACCACCGTATCGATCCGGGATATTACCGTGACCGAGTCCGGGAGCAAGGACACGAGCGAGACTCATACCGTGGTGGCCAGAAGCAGCAAGCACGCGCAGGAGCTTCTGGACGAGCAAGTGTCCGGCAAATACTCCAACGCGAAAATGCGCGTGCTGCTGCTGGGAGAGGAGATGGTCCGCAACCGCGACGTCATGCCTTATCTGGACGTCTATTACCGCGACCCGAGAAGTCCCTTGAACGCCAGAGTGGCCGTCGCGCAAGGGAAAGCGGAGGACGTCATTCGATTAAAGAAAACCGGCACGAAGACGATCGGCCTGCAAATCGACGATCTGTTAAGAACGATGGAAGAGGCGGCGCTGATTCCCAAGGTCACGATTCAGACGCTGCATCCGCTGGATCGGGGCTACGACTTCGCGCTGCCCTATCTGACGATTCGCGAAGGCATGCCGACGATGGACGGAATCGCCTTGTTCGACGGCGTGCGCATGAGGGGCAAGCTTGATGCGGACCGCTCCAAGGTGTACATGCTGCTCACCGACTCGCATAAGAAGAACATGAGGCTGACGATGAAAACGCAAGGCGACAAGCGCGACAACGGTTACGACTACGTGACGATCGAGGTCAAAAAGGCGAGAAGGTCGCTGAAGATCGCGGTGGCGAACGACGGACGGATCCGGGTGAATCTGTGGTTAAAGCTCAGAATAACCGTGATCGAGGACCCGAGCAACCATCTGTACAAGAGAGAGGTCATGCAGAACCTGGAACGGACGTTGACGAATCACATGAACGAGGAAGCCGCGGCGGTCATCGGGAAAATGCAGCGCTCCCGGCACGACGGCTTGGGCATCGCGAGGAGGCTGATGTCGTTTCATCCGGCAACGTGGAAGCAATTGGACTGGAAGGAAGAGTATCCACGCATTCCGATCGAGTCGCAAGTTACCCTGAGGATCATCAATACCGGGATCATCCGTTGAGCGGACGGGAGGTCTCCGAAAGGGGCGGAGGAAACGAAGAGGCGTTGCCGGCTTGTCCGCGAATTTGGGACTTGTGACCGGAGACAAAAATCCGTGATAATAGGCTATATCTCGAATATATAGGAAGGAAAGGGGATTTCCAAGACAAACGGTCGGCCGAAAATCCCGGAGCTTCTTCCTTTCTGATTCGTGTATGCGTTTACATTCGAAAAGTGGCGGAGGTTGTTGCCGAGCTATGCGACAAAAACTCACGAATACCCCGATGATGTATGCGTTCGGAATGCTGGCGATGATGATTCCCAGTCAGGCGTTCAGCACGTTCTACAGCTATTATTACGTGGATAAACTGGGACTGGGCGTCGGCTTGGCGACGCTCGCGCGCACGATCTTCCTGATCTGGGACGCGGTCAATCAGCCGTTGTTCGGCTACTGGTCCGACCGGACGAAATCGAAATACGGACGCAGGCGGCCGTGGATCTTCGGAGCGATTCCGCTGTTCATGCTGGCGTTCGTCATGGTCTTCTCTCCCCCGGCCAATCTGGCCGAGATGGGGCTGTTCACCTGGTTCCTGATCGCGCTTATTTTCTACGAAGCGGTGGCGACCGTCATCTGGGTCAACTACGGCGCCTTGTTCGCCGAGCTGTTCCGCGGCGACCGCGTGCGCGCGAAGGCGTCCGCCGTGCAGCAAGGCTTCCAGATCGTCGCGCTGCTGATCGGGACGGCGCTAACGCCGATTTTGTTCGACGGGATGGGCTTCGGCAATATGGCGATCGTCTATGCGGTCGTGTTCGCCGTGCTGATGCTGCTCTGTTTGAGATTCGTGAAGGAAGATCCGGAGGCGAGCAGAGCGCCTCAGCCAAACATGAAGGATGCGTTCAAGGAGACGCTCGGCAACAAGCCCTTCTGGCTGATCAACCTCGCCAACTCGTTCGCCCAGACCGTCAACGGTTTGCTCAGCGCCACGATTCCTTTTTACGCCAAGTATGTGCTCAAAATCCCCGAGGCTCAGAATACGATTCTGCTGGCATCGGTTTTCGTGTCGGTCATTCCGCTCGTCGGCGTCTGGTACTGGCTGCTGCGCCGGATGGACCCGGTGAAGGGCTGGCGGCTGTCGTTCCTCGCTTATGCGCTCTCGGTCATTCCGCTGTGGTTCGGGACCGGTCTGCTCAGCGGAATTATCGCGGGCGTGATCGTCGGCTTCGGCCTGGCCGGGTTCCTCGTCTCGCCTCCGATGGTCAACAGCAAGATTATCGACATGGACGCGGACAAGACGGGCAGCCGGCGGGAGGGCATCTATACGGCGGTCAGCGGCTTTATCGTTCGTTCGAGCGGCTTGATCTCCGCGGTGGCGTTCCTGATCGTCAGCCTCGTGTTCGGCTACGAGAGCGGGGACAATCCCGGACCTAATCCGGAGATGACCTTCCGGTACTTGATCAGCGTCGTTCCGCTCGTTCTGCTCGCGTTCTCGCTCGTCATTTCCTATTTCGTGAACATAGAGAGGAAGCCGGCAAATGAGTCCTAAGTTTCTCGTCGTCAATTGCGACGATTTCGGTCAAAGCAAGCCGATGAACCAAGCCATCATGCATCTGCTCGAGGAACGGAGGGTATCCTCCGCGACGATCATGGCTCCGGCTCCCGGCTTCGAGGAGGCGGCGGAATGGTGCAGGCGCAGAGGGGCGGTCAATATCGGATTGCATCTGACGCTGAACAGCGAATTCGACGCCGTCCGCTGGGCCAGTCTGACCGGCGACGCTTCGCTCCACGACGAGGGCGGGCACATGCACAAGACGGTCGAAGCGTTCGAGCGTCTCGCCGATACGGGTGCCGTGCTGAAAGAACTGGGCGCCCAATACGAGAAGGCCGTTCGCGCGGGCCTACGATTAAGCCATGCGGACAACCATATGGGCAGCCTGTACGGAACCGCGACGGGCCGAAGCCACATTCCTCACGCGCTTAAGCTGTGCGCGAAGTGGAAGCTGCCCTTCCGCCTGTTCCGCAAAGTCCATCCGGGCGATTCGCTGCTCTCCGGCATTCCGGGAGTCGAGCGGGCGGCGGCCAAAGCTTCGGCGCTGGCCGGCGTGCTGGGCGTGGCGATACCGGATTATTTGCTGTCGCATCCGTTCCAGGCGCGGGAAGGGGAAACCTACGAACGGTTCAAGGAGGAGCTGATCGGCAAGCTTTACGACCTGCCCGAAGGAATCAGCGAGACGTACATTCACCCCGCCGTTGAGGATGCCTGCATGCAGGAGCATGTCCCGCATTGGAAAAAAAGAGTGTGGGAGTACCGGCTCATGCTCGACGACGATTTTGCCTATGCGATGAACGACGCCGGGGTGACGCTCACCGACTACAGTTATATTCGCACGCACGGCAGAGCTTCCAGAATCGGCTCGGCTTTCGCTTTGGCCCGGGAGCTGTTGCGGAAGTAAGGGCAAGGGAGAAGCCGCATAAATCTCCCAACGGAGGGACAACGTAGGACGGTCGACGGTCGTGACGATCGATCGTTCGTGCGGAAACCTCTAAGGAGATGAAACGGAATGCTTTTACGAGTCTGGAAGCTGCAAGGACTGACGCTTGTCCTCTCGCTGCTGCTATTCGGTTCCTCGGCCCTCGCGGCGCCCGTGTCCAAGGATACCTTGAACGCGGCCTTCGTGCGAGACGGGAATCTGTGGATCAAGAGCGGATACGGCGAGGAACGGCAGTTGACCCGCGAAGGAAAGGCGCTGCGGCCGAAATGGTCGTTCGACGGGGAATGGATCGCTTATCTCGAAGGAGAAAATCAGCCGGAGTTAAAATTATGGAATGTGCCGACGGGACGGAGCCGAACCGTGAATGCGGGAGGAGTCGAGCTGTATCAATGGTCTCCCGAGCGCAATGAGCTGGCTTATACGGCAAACGGCAAACTTTATGCGGTTCGGGCGGAATCGTCCGAAGCGCCGAAGGAAATCGCGGACGGCATCGGCAGCTTCTCCTGGATGCCGGACGGCAAACGATTCATCGCCTCCTCGGCCGCGCGCCTGCTGTCCGAAGGCTGGGAACGCGTGCGCATTCTGGAGATTTCGCCGGAGGGAGCGACGAAGACGTTGTTTACGCTGCCCCCGGCTTCCGATGATTTTTTCGTGGTCGGCGCGAGCGCTTTTAAGTATTCCCCGTCCGGCAAGTGGATCGCGTTCCTGGCGACGCCGACCGCTTCCTTGTCGGCGGACGCAAACTATCTGTGCCTGCTGTCCTCGGACGGAACGAGCTTTCATGCGGTCGATCAAATGCTGAATCGACCGGATTGGATTCAATGGTCGGGTCGGGAAGATACGCTGGCGTATATTGCCGGCGTCGGACGGGAAGCGGCCCGGGATAAGGTGCTCAAAACCCTGCGAATCCCCGCGTCAGGCAAACCGATATCCCATACGCCGAAGGGATTCGTGGATCAAGGGTTGACGTGGGAAGGCGCGGATCGGATCGTGGCGTCCAGGGCGAAGGAATATGCCGGGGAAGGCGGGAGCAAGAGCTGGCCGCTGCCCAAGCTTGTCGAGATTCGTTTGCAGGGCGGCCGGTCCCGCTCGGTAACGGAGCCTCCCCGAGACTACGGGGACTTCGCGCCGCAATTTTTCCCCCGGGAGCAGCGGCTCGTCTGGGTCAGGTCCGACCGCGAGCGGGCCGACGCGCTGATGGCGGGAAGGGGAGGCAAAGGCCCTTCCGTCTGGATTAAACAGATAGACCGGGCAACCGACTATTACGGCTATGGAGATTGGGCCGAGGTTCTGGCTGTACACGGATGAGCGAAGGGAGGCAGGGCAAGGCGATCATCTGCGTTCCAGGACCGCCGCCGCTTCGTTCCAGCGCCATACTTCGCGAGTGCCGCGAAGGTGGACGCCTCCGAGCCAGAGATCGATTCCGTTCTATGAAAAGGCTCGAAGCCCGGATATTCCCCGACGCATACGAGGCTTAACCGGGTTCGTCCGAGCGGCTGCCGTTCAAATTCGTGAAGCAAGCGGACAAGCATCGTCTGATCGAAGAGATCGTGCTCGAACCAGAGCACGATCTCTTCGCGTTCGGCGGCATGCTCGAACGCGTTCGTCTGTTCGTCGAGGGCGGCCTTCCATTCGTCCCGCGGCACGCCCAGCGCATCGACCATATAATCGGTCCGGATCTCGCGGCGGGGATCGGCGAAGACGGGCCCCTCCGTATACAGCTCTCTCCATACGAGAACGTCTCCCGCGATCCCTCCGCTCCGCAAGCTGTTTCCGACATGGTCTCCGTTCACGATATGCAGCATCGCGGCCTCCCTCTGCCGAACCTTCGACAGCTTCCGTTTTTGTTTATTATCCGTTCCGGACTGGGGGAAAGCAAGACCTCGCTTTCGGACGCGGGGGACGATTGGATTTTCGCAGGCAATAGGTATACCATATTCCTATATGACTTTCTGCGGACAAAGATTCGCAGAAGGGCCGAAGAAAGTCGAGGTTGATCATCATGGCAACGGTTGTCTTCATTGCGGCGGTCCTCGCGATCGCGACGTTCCTGGTCATTCGGTATTATCCGCCTCTCGGAGGCAAAGCGTCGCGCGAGAGCAGGCGGCGGATCGAAGCCTCGCCCCAGAGCCGCGACCGCAAATTCGAAAACCAAATCCCGACGAACATGAACATGGATCTCCGCACGGGAATAAAGGTATTCGTCGATATGATCAAAGGGCATCCCCAAAGCCGGCCCAAACAACCGCTCGAGACGGAGCGATTAACGCCGGAAAGGCTGCGCTCGAACGACGAGGCCGCGGTGACGTGGTTCGGCCATTCGGCGGTGCTGCTCAAGCTGGATGGCAAAACCCTGTTCCTGGACCCGATGCTGGGCCGGGTTCCGTCGCCGTTCCCGCCGTTCGGAGGCCGGCGCTACAGCAAACGGCTGCCGATCGAGGTCGACCAGCTCCCGTCGATCGACGCGGTCGTCATCTCCCACGATCATTACGATCACCTGGATTACGGCACGATCAAGAAGCTCCGCGGCAAGGTCCGCCGATTCATCGTACCGCTCGGCGTGGCCGCGCATCTGGAACGGTGGGGAGTCGATCCGGCCGCGATCTCGGAGCACGATTGGTGGGAGGAGCTGGAATTCGAAGGGGTGAAGCTGGTATGCGCTCCCGCCCGTCATTTTTCCGGAAGGAGCGTCGGCAGCAATCGCAATTCTACGCTATGGTGTTCGTGGATTATCGAGGGGAAGCAAGCCAAGGTGTATTTTAGCGGGGACAGCGGTTACGGCCCTCATTTCAAAGAGGTCGGAGACAGGCACGGTCCGTTCGACCTGACGTTGATGGAGTGCGGCCAATACGATCGGAGATGGTCCGCCATTCACATGGTGCCGGAGGAAACCGTCCAAGCCCATCTTGACGTTCGGGGCAGGGCGATGCTGCCGATCCACTGGGGCGCGTTCACGCTGGCTCTGCATGCCTGGACGGATCCGGTCGAGCGCGCGGCGAAGGCGGCGCGGGAACGCGGAGCGACCGTAGTGACGCCCAAAATCGGCGAAGTCGTCAAGATCGGAGATCCGCGGCCTGCGTCAAGGGCTTGGTGGAAGCCGGAGCTGGAACTGATCTGAAGGGAGACGTGATGTCGATGGTGCAGCCTTTTACGGCACGTGTGATCGAGGTAATCCGAAGCATTCCCGAGGGCTGCGTCATGACCTACGGACAAGTCGCCGCAAGCGCAGGGAGCCCGAGAGGGGCAAGGCAAGTGGTGCGAATCCTGCATTCGTTAAGCGAGAAGCACGGCCTGCCGTGGCACAGGGTCGTCAACGCCAAAGGGGAGATCGCGATCCAGGAAGGGGAAGGGCGCTACATGCAGCGGCTCTATCTGGAAAACGAGGGGATCGAATTCGGCTTGAACGGCTTGATCGATCTGGACGAATACCGGTACGTTCCGGGATCCGACAGTGTCGAGGGCGAGGAGAGGGCGGGAGATTCGGGATAATCGGGGTGGAGAAGCTTGTCTCCTAAGGCCTGGGAGTAACAATTAGGACGATCGATGAACAAGAAGGGGTATGTATCTCCTGTAGAGCGAAGCGCCTGCCTCATACGGTCATGAAATTACCTTGTCACGGGTTAATCGATTCAAATTTTCATGACCGTATCAGCAGCGTAAGGAGATACATACCCCTATTTCTATTTCGATCCTTCAAATTGTTTGACTTTAGGAGACGGAGTCTTTCCCTTGGCTGATCTAACGCTCGGACCGCTGCTCGAAAAGCTTGGCGATCTCGATAATGACGTTCGTCGCCTGGATCATCGTATCGACGGAGACGTATTCGAAGCGTCCGTGATAGTTTTCGCCCCCGGTAAAAATGTTCGGAGTCGGCAATCCCATATAGCTGAGCTGCGAGCCGTCCGTTCCGCCCCGAATCGGACGAATAATCGGCTCGATGCCGAGATTGACCATCGCCTGATGGGCGATGTCGACGATCTCGCGGACCGGCTCGATTTTCTCCCGCATGTTGTAATATTGGTCCTTGATCTCCAGCGTGATCCGCTCTTTGCCGTACTTCTCCTGCAATTCCTCCGCTATGGCCGTCAGCAGAGCCTTCCGCCCCTCGAACCTTTCACGGTCGAAGTCCCGAATCAGGTAATGAAGCTTCGTCTCCTCGACGTCTCCGTGGACGGAGATGAGGTGGAAAAATCCGTCGTAGCCGTCCGTATGCTCGGGAGCCTCCAGGACGGGCAGCCGGCCTTGGAGCTCCATCGCGATTTTGGCGGAGTTGACCATTTTGCCCTTGGCCGTTCCGGGATGAACGATTTTGCCCGTGCACGTAATGCGGGCGGCAGCGGCGTTAAAGCTCTCGTACTGCAGCTCGCCGAGCGGGCCGCCGTCCATCGTGTAGGCGAATTGCGCGTCGAACGCCGCCACGTCGAAACGATGCGGACCCCGGCCGATCTCCTCGTCGGGCGTGAACGCGACCCGAATGCGGCCGTGCTTGATCTCCGGGTGCCGGATCAGATAGGCCATCGCGGTCATAATTTCCGTCATCCCCGCCTTGTCGTCGGCTCCGAGCAGCGTCGTGCCGTCGGTCGTAATCAGCGTATGTCCCTTATACCCCGCCAGCTCCGGGAAATCGCGGGGAGACAGCACGATCCGCTGTCCGGCGTTCAGCACGATGTCCTCTCCGTCGTAGTTTTCGACGATTTGCGGCTTGACGTCCTTGCCCGTAAAATCGGTCGCCGTATCGAGGTGCGCCAGAAAGCCGATCGTCGGCACCTCCTTGTCGGTATTGGCCGGGAGGGTGGCCATGACGTACCCGTTGTCGTCCATCGTTACGTCCTGCATGCCGATTTCCTTCAGCTCTTCCGCCAGCATCCGGCCCAGCGTTAGTTGTCCTTCGGTCGTCGGGCACGTTTGCCGGCTTTCGTCGGATTGCGTGTTGACCTGCGCATACGTTTTGAAACGGGTGATAATCTCGTTTTTCACGGTGTATCTCAGCTCCTTGCAGCCTATTTTGCCAGTCGTTTTGCGCCGCTATCCGCTTTTCTGCGCTATTCTTTCTTCCCGTAGTCGATGTTCGCAAGCTCGTAGATCGCCTCGGCGTACAGGGCGGTCGCCCGCAGCAGACTGTCAATGGCGATCGATTCGTCCGGCTGATGCGCCGTATCCTCCTCGCCGGGGAACAGCGGGCCGAAGGCGACGCAGCCCGGCAGCTTGCAGGCGTAAGTGCCGCCGCCGGTCGAGAGCAGCGTGGCCGTCCGTCCGGTCTGCTCCGTATAGATGCGCTGCAGCGCCCGGATCATCGGATGCTCCGCGGGCACTTCATGCGGCCGCTTGAAGATCGGAGGCGTGAGGGAGAAGCCGTAGGGCCGAACTCTTTCTTCCAATGCCGCCGCAAGGCTCTCCCCGTCCGCGCAGGACGGAAACCGGACGTTGAGCCGGAAGGACGCTTCCCCCTCGCCGGGGGCATACCGGAGCAAGCCGACGTTGACGGTGAGCGCTCCGGTTGCCTCGTCGCGGCAGGCGATGCCGAGCGCTTCTCCGGCAGCGTCCGGGGCGAGCAGCTCGACGGCTCCGCGTACGAACCGCTCGTCGTCTCCGCCCAGCGGCTGGCTTCCGAGAAACTCGAGCAGCCGCAGCCCCGCGTTAACGCCGGTCTCCGGCGCCATTCCGTGCGCGGACTTGCCCTCCATTCGCAGAATCGTCGCGCATTCCGTCAGCTGCAGATCGGTCGAGGTCGAGCCTTTCAGTCCGCGCCCGGAGCAGTACGACCAGAACTCCGATACGACGGCCGCCAGTCTGTCCGGGGAGCCGTGAACGATCGCTTCCGCGGCGTCCGGAACCATATTCGCGGCCGTGCCGGAGCGGAAGCCGCACAGTCTAAGCTCCGCTCCGCCGCCGTCCCCGGATAAGCGGAGCTCCATGCTCGTATTGATCTGTCCCTTCTCCGCGTGGACGATCGGGAAATCGGCGTCGGGAGTAAATCCGGCCAATGGAGGACGCTCGCGGCGATTGTAGGCGTCCATGCAGCCCATGCCGGTCTCCTCGTCGGTTCCGAAGATCATCCGGACCCGGTGCCGCAGCGGCAGGCCGAGCTCTTTCACGATGAGCAGACCGTAGAAGGCGGCCAGCGCCGGTCCCTTGTCGTCCAGGGCGCCGCGCGCGTACAGTCTGCCGCCTCGGATAGAGGCTTCGAAGGGCGGGGAGGTCCATTCCCCGCTGGCGGGCACGACGTCGACATGGCTGAGCACGGCTATGTAGTCGTCCCGATTTTCCTTGCCGCGGCCGTCTTCCGCACGGCTCTCCGGGCCGTCGTAATCGGCATAGCCGACGATCCCTTCGAGCGCCGAGGTCGCCAGCCCGTGCTTCCCGGCCAGCTCCAGCGCCCAGGCCAAGGCTCTGGCGGACTGCACGCCGAGCAGAGCGCCCGGCCCGGCGGAGGCCTCGTCCTTCACGCTCGGAATCGCCAGGAGAGACGACAGGTCGCGGAGCAGCGCGTCTTGCCGTCTTCGTGCTTCCTCCAGCCAATCGATGCGGCTCATATTGCCGCGCCCTGCCGCAGCTTGAGGACGCTGCGGTTCTCGCCGATGACCCGTCCGTTGTCGTTGAGAATATTCGGCGAGCCGATCCGGTACATCCGATCGATCGTCTCGCGGTTGTCGTAGCCGATCTGCTCGAGGATCGAAGCGATCGCGATCGGCCATTCGTCCTCCGAGCCGTCGACGACCTTCAGCGCGAAGCCGAGCCGTTCCTTCTTCAACCCGAAGCAATAGATGCCCTTGGCCCCGCCTTTGGCGACGATGTTGTCGTCCATGAGCAGGTTCGGGCAGATCAAATATTCGGCCGAAATCATGCGCGGATAAGCGTTCATCAGTCCCGTCGCTTGGCGAACCGCGTCGCGGAGCGACGCATCGGCGATCAGATCCGGGCAGGCCAGCTTGAGGAAGGCGGTCGCCATGTTCCGCAGCGGCATGCCGAATACCGGGAAGCCGCAGCCGTCGGTGCCGATTCGGATGTCCTCCTGCGGAATCTCCGCCAGCTCGGCGGCAAGAGCGGCGATCCGCCGCTGAACCGGATGGTCGGGAGAGTCGTAATCGTCCAGCGAATAGCCCATGCCGACGCAGGTGGCGAGCACGCCGAGATGCTTGCCCGAGCAGTTATGGTAGATTCGCCGCTGCGGCAGGCGCTCGGCCACGAGCGCGTCCCGGGCGTCCGCGTCCAGCGGATAGGTCGGCTTGCAGACGAGCGCCCCTTCGTCCAGACCCAGCTTGCCCAGCATGCTGTCCAGCGCGGCGACGTGGTAGGGAAGCGCCCGGTGCGACGCCATCATGATCGCCTGCTCCTCGGGGGCGAATCCGAACTTCTTGTCGAAGCCTTCCAGGAAAAAGGGCAGGGCTTGAATCGGCTTCGCCGCCGAGCGCATGAACGTGATCGCGTCCGGGTCTCCGTACCGCCAGGCGACGCCGCCCTTGTCGTTCACCGCGCATACATGTCCGTAATGGACGTTCTCCGGAAAACCTCCGCGATATTCCAGCACGAGAGGCTCGGCGCCGTCCGCCAAGCTTTCCCCGAGCCCGCCTGTCAACTCGCTCATCTTATCGTTCCTCCTATGGAAGGAGCTTAAGTCCCCCTCCTCTCTCTGAGTATAACGGCCTCATTCGGGCTTTGCCAGATCGGAAGCGCGAGCCGTCAGGCGCGATCCCCGTTGAGCGGCGGCGGGGAGGAAGATTACGGTTAAATCGGGGACGATTGGACATAGTAAAAGGGCTGCAAACCAATGTCGAGACGAGACGGGAGGGGAGACGGGGATGGATGAAACGCCGAACGAAGAGACGCGCCGCGAAGAAGCTTTCGTGCTGCCGGACATGCAAGAGAATATCGGCCATATTCGGCGAATGCTCGGGGACCCGTCCGATCTTGTCGCTCGCATCATCAAGATCGGAGAAGGCGGGAGAAGCTGCGCGCTGGCCTTTCTCTCGGGTCTGTCCGACAAGGCGGTCATCGACGATCAGATCGTCCGGCAGCTGCTGAGAACGGATCGCTTCGGGGACGAAGGGACGGAAGCGGACGCGAAAAGGATGCTGGGCGGGCTTCGCAGCGAGACGATGGCCGTATCCCAGGTGATCGAGGTCAATCTCTGGAGCGACGTGATCAACGGGGTTCTTCGCGGAGACACGGCCATGTTCCTCGAAGGCGCCGACGATGCGCTGTTGATCGGCACCTCGAACTGGAAGGAACGGAGCGTCGACGAGCCGCCCACGGAAGCGCTGGTCCGGGGTCCGAGGGAGGGCTTCACCGAGAAGATAGAGACGAACGTCGGCCTGATCCGCCGGGGCATTCGCGACATGAACCTGCGCTTTGTCTCCTACACGATCGGCAGACGTTCCCGCAAAACGCTTATTTTGACTTATATTCAGGGCATCATCCACCCGGATATCGTAGAGGAAACGCGCAGGAGATTGGATACGATCGATATCGACGACGCCCCCGAATCGGGGTTCGTCGAGCAGTGGATCGAGGACAGCTTTCTGTCCCCGTTCCCGCAGATGCTGCACACGGAGAGACCGGACAAGGTCAGGGCGGCCCTGCTGCAGGGGAAGGCGGCTATTCTGCTGGAGGGAACTCCGTTCGCGCTCATCCTGCCGACGACGTTCGTGGCGCTCATCCAGTCTCCGGAGGATTATTACGAGCGCTGGATGATCGGCTCGCTGATTCGGGTGCTCCGGTACATCGCCGTGTTCATCGCGCTCTTCGCTCCCGCGATTTATATCGCTCTCGTCTCTTTTCATCAAGGAATGATTCCGTTTAAGCTCGCGTTCTCGATCGCCGCGGCCCGGGAGGGCGTTCCCTTCCCCGCCGTCGTCGAAGCGCTGCTGATGGAAGGGACGCTGGAGCTTCTGCGCGAGGCCGGCATTCGCCTTCCGAAGCCGATTGGCCAGACGATCGGCATCGTGGGCGGGCTGGTCATCGGCGAAGCCGCGGTGCAGGCCGGCGTCGTCAGCCCGATCATGGTCATCGTCGTCGCGGTGACGGCGATTTCCTCGTTTGCCATTCCGTCCTACAGCGCGGGGATCGCCTTTCGCATGCTGCGGTTCGCGACGATGCTGGCGGCCAGCATTCTCGGCCTGTTCGGCATTATTTTGGCGTTTATTATGATCAGCTCGCATCTCGTCAGGCTTAGAAGCTTCGGCATGCCGTATTCCGCGCCGTTTTCGCCGGTGTTTTTTCACGATTGGAGAGATTTGGTGATCCGTTTTCCGGTAACTTTCCTGACGAAGAGGCCCGAATTTATGCAGACGAAAAATACGAACCGGGCAAGCGCGAGAGGCAAACGTCCATGAAATCGTTCGAATACGGAGACCGGGAGATCGGGTCGACCGACGTGGTCTTCGGAGTCAGCAATATGGTCATCGGCTTCGGCGTGCTCACGCTCCCGCGCACGCTTGCGGCCGTGACGGAATCGTCGGACGGCTGGATGTCGCTTGTGCTTGGCGGAGGGGTGGCGCTGGCGATCGGCTGGCTGATCGCCGTCCTGTGCGGACGGTTTCCGAAAATGGGGCTGCAGGAGATCACGAAGGCGGTCGCGAACGGGGCGACGGCCAATGTCGTAACCTCGCTGTTCGCTTGCTATACGTTCCTGTTCGTCGGTTACGAGACGAGAGGCTTGGCCAACATCTCCAAGCTCTATTTATTCGATCGGACGCCGGAGGAAGCGATCTGCCTGTTCTTCCTGTTCGTACTGGCCTACGGGGTGGCGGGGCCGAGCGCGACGCTGCTTCGTCTCAACGTGGTTTTCCTGCCTCTCGTGCTGTTGATCGTCGTCGGCGTGCTGGCCATGAACATTCCCTTTTTCAACGTTCACAATTTGAAGCCGATGTTCGTCACGAATGGGATCGACGTGCTGAAGGGCGTCAGGGGCACGGTATTTTCTTTCCTCGGATTCGAGGTTTTCCTGTTCTACAACGCATTGAACAACCGGCCGGAAACGATGAGAAAGGCGATTCTCGGAGGCTTGGCGATTCCGTTCGTCATCTACCTGGTCGTATTCGTGTTCGTGATCGGGATTTTCGGCTCCGAGGTGACGAAGAATACGCTCTATCCGACGGCCGAATTGGCCAAGCAGGTAGAAATTCCGGGCGGGTTCTTCGAGCGGTTCGAATCTATTTTCTTCACGATCTGGGTGGTCACGCTGTTCAATACGGCGGCAATGGCGTTCGACGTGACGGTGCTCGCGCTGAAAGGCCTGTTTCCCGGGACGCAGCGCATGACATGGGTGATCTGGCTGTGTCCGTTGATTTATTTGGTCGCGATGCAGCCCCAGAGCGTGACTGAAATCGACATTTTCGGAGAATGGATCAGCTACGCGGGAATTGTGATCGGGTGGGGCCTTCCGGCGATTCTGCTGGGCGCGGCCAAGCTGCGGGGGGTGAGGGCGAATGGGCGCAATACTTAGGGCGGCCGTAGCCGCGGCCGCTTTAATCGCGATTGCGGGCTGTTGGGACCGCGTGGAAATCGAGGATCGGGGCTTCGTGGTCGGATCCGCGATCGACGAAGGAGAGAACGGCATGTACGAATTGACGTTCCAATATATCGTTCCGAGCGCTATGCAGGGCAAGTCGGCAGGCAGCGGACATCCGACGGATGCGTCCTTCCAAAACGTGTCCGCCTCGGCTACGACGCTGTTCAAGGCCGCGCGCAAAATGTCCAACGAAACGAGCCGTCCTCCTTATCTGGAGCAAAATAAAGTGATCCTCGTATCGGATCGGTTGGCCCGCTCGGGAAAATTCCAGGAGACGCTCGACTTGTTCATTCGCGATTCGGAAATGAGGAGAGCGGCGAAGGTGCTGATCGCGGTCGGCGAGGCGAAGAAGCTGTTGGACATTAAGCCCCCTATCGAGACCTTGCCCGCTCAGTACATTAATTCGACCTCGGAAAATCCGGATAAGAGCGAATCGATTGTGCCGCCGACCACGATGGGTCACGTTCACCGGTTTTTGCTGGAGGATCACAGCTTCACGATTCCGCGAATCGTCCAGACCGACAGCAAGGTTTCGCTAAGCGGAGCCGCCGTGTTCGGCAGCGACAAGAGAATGAAGGGATACCTGAACGGGGAGGAGACCTCGGGGAAAAATTACTTCAGCGGCACGATCAAAGCGGGAGCGGTGGAGATCGAATTGGACGGCAAACCGCTGCTGTTCGAAGTCAAGAGCGCGAGCAGGAAGATCCGGGCGGACGTGTCCAACCCGGAATCCCCCGTGTTTACGATTAACGTCAATGTGGAAGGCAACGTCGGCGAAACATATACCGACGCCGATCTGCTCGATCCGAAGGTCATTCGGGAAATCGAGGACCGCGTCGGGAACAGGATCAAGGAAATTATGTACGCCGTATTGGAGAAGCTGCAGAAGCAGTATAAAGCCGACGCCATCGGCTTAAGCGATCATTTGAACGAGAATCATTACCGGGCGTGGAAAAAAATCGCAAGCAATTGGGACCGCGGCGAGCACCTGTTCTCGAGCTGCCGCGTCGTCGTAAACGTCGATACCCGGCTGCGAATCATAGGCGCGATCGAGCGCATCCAACCGAGGTGAGGTCGTCTTGTCAGAGCTGTTCAAAGCGTTGGCCGATCGCATGCCGGGGACGTCGGTCCTTGTCAACGCGGCGCTGTCCGGGCTTGTCCCGTGGATCGTCTACAAAATCAATCAAGCGCTGCATCGTTACGGAGACCCTCCGTGGAAACGCGAAAAAAATTAACGAAATCCGATCTGCCGCTGGACGGAAAGGGATGCCGGAAGTACAATCAATGTAAGCGCAATCATGTATCGGCACCCGGAACGATTCCTGTGGAGGCGATCGAAATGGGTACTCGTTTGTTGACCGAGCAGTTGATTAGAGGGCAGTATCCGCAGCTTAAATACGTCCGGGCGCATACGACCGGACGGAATGCGGCGACGCTGTACGCTTGGAATGAAAATCTGGAGCTTTCGGAGGCCGAGGCGGCCGAGCTGAAGAAGTTCGCGCATAACGGATTGACGTCGTTCATCTGCTTCCGGGTAAAGGCGTATTCGCAGCTTCGGGAGGACCGCGTTCCCGGGGAGGGCCGGCTTCCGGAGCGGATCGCCCGGGCGGCCGTCGATCCGGAACTGGGACCGGACGAGGTCGTTGCCGCGATGAACGCGACGATGGTTTCGGGCACGGTGACGTATCGCCGGTACGATTACTGTTCGGGAACGCTTCATTTCGATGTGTTCGCCGACAAGGCCGCAGCGGCGGAAGAGAAGGAGCTGGCGCGCCGCTATTTGAGCGAGATGATTCCGCTCGGTACGCGCTGCGAGCTTGCTTACCGCTTGTTTGGGTAGCTGCGCGAGCGTTCGCAAGGTTCGTAAGCGCAGCATAAAGGGGACCAGCCGCCGGATCGGCTCCGGAAGGGCGGTCCCCTTTGTCCGTCATCGGGACGTCGGCGGCGGATATTTGACGACCGGCCATTTGACTTTGCGGAGCGCGTCCATGAGCTCGGGGCCGACGTGAAGATTGTTGGCGACGAGCGGGGCCGGGGTGAGCGCCATCCATTGGTTCAGCGAGACGTCGGCGAAGCGGTCACTCTTGAACATCTCGAGAAACCAGACGCTCGTATTGCCGGTATTCTGGATGTAGTGGCCGAAGGCGAACGGGACGTAGCCCACGTCGCCCGCCCGATAGTCGAACGTGCGAGCCACGCCCTGGCCGGAGAAAACGGTCATGCGTGCGGTTCCGGACAAATAATACTGCCATTCGTCGTTGTTCGGGTGCCAGTGAAGCTCGCGCATGGCGCCCGGCTTGATCTCGACCAGGGCGGCGGCAATCGCCTTGGAGACGGGGAAGTTGCGGGAATCCGCGATGCGGACGGTGCCGCCAGGAGTGACGATCGGCTCTTGCGCGAGCAGCCGATGCGTCAGGTTCTGAGGAATTTTCCCCTGGGGATCGCTGACGGTCTGGGTCTCGATTGGTCCGGGCACCCGGTCCTGATAGATGTACCTCTGGCGGTCGGGAATCGAGGCGAACGCGCTCTCGGAGACGCCGAAGTTGGCGGCCAGAACGTCCCGGGGCGTATGCGCGAACCAGTCGGAGAGCGACAGGGTGTTGATGTCGGAGAAGCTGCCGTCGTCGAACACGAGCAGAAATTCGCACCCCTCCTCCAGACCTTGAATGGAATGCGGGATGCCCGGGGGAAAGTACCACAGATCGCCCGGTCCGATATCGCCGACGAAGTTTCTGCCGTCCTGATCGACGGCGGTAATCCGGGCGCGCCCGGAAATCATGAACGACCATTCCGCCTGCTGATGCCAGTGCATTTCCCGCACGCCTCCGGGAGTCAGCCTCATGTTGACCCCGGCCAGCGTCGTTGCGATAGGAAGCTCGCGTACGGTCACCTCTCTCGACCAGCCTCCGTGATTAAGCTGCATGTGCGTATCCGAGAAAGAAAACCTCATATTGGGCAGCGTTCCCGAATCCGTCTCGGGAGGGACGAGCATATCGGGATTCTCCAGATCGCGCATCACGTCGCGCGGGCCGGTGTCGGTCGCCCCCGCCCCGTCCTTGCGTATCGGCTGCGGGATCGCTCCGCCTCGACCCGGGATACGCGAGGCTTTGTCCATAGTAAAACTCCTCTCTGGTAGCCGGATTTCCCCTGCACGACATATATAGCGGCATTCGTGCCAAAATATGCGCCGATATCGGCTTCGGCCGTTTTCTAGGGCGTGTATGCATACACGCCCTAGGAGAATCTCTGCCGATATTCCCGCGGGGACAACCCTTCCGTTCGCAGAAAGCACGAGCTGAAATAGGGCGTCTGGTTAAAGCCCACCTCCTCGGCGATGCGGGCAATCGAATAGTCGGTCTGCATGAGCAGCAGCTTGCTCTGCTCGATCCGGTAGCGCAGCAGGTAAGCCATCGGCGACAAGCCGTATTCTCTCCGCATGCAGCGCGCGACATAGACCGGATGGAAGCTCAGGGCTTCCCCCAGCGACCGGGCGGTAATCTCTTCCCGGTAATGGCTGCGAAGATAGGCGGCGGCCTGCTCCGCGCATGCGACAGAGGGAGACGCGAGCTGGGATTCGATGCTTGCGGAGAGCTGGCGGAGCGCCTCCTGGAACAGGAGCTGCTGATGAAACCGCGATACGTTCAAGTGCGCTTCCGGTCCAAGGGAGAGGATCTGGTCCATCAGCTCCTCGAACTTGCCGGGCTGCGCCAGCTTGACGAATTGGGGCAGCACGAGCTGAAAGGCGTTGGCGTCGAATTTGTAGGCCTCGTCGCGGTCGTCGTAAGGCTCCGGCGACCGGCTCGGCGGAACGGTTTCCGTCATCCGCCAGTCGCCCATCGTCCGAAAGTGCAGCCAGTAATAATCGGTGTTCGTCCGGCAGCCCTCCGTCGCGTAGTGGAAGGCGTCGGGGCGAAGGATCAGCGCGGTGCCTTCCGCGACCTCGTAATGGCAATCGTCCTCCCCGATATAGAGGCATCCCTTCCTTACCGCAAGCATGTCGAACAGGCCGATATGGCGTCTGCTCATATGTCTCTCGCCGACGGTAAACTTCGTGCGCCCGCTCGCGATATAATGCGGCAGCGGCGGAAGGGTGAATTCCAGCAATTTCATGCGCAGGCTCCTTATTCGACGAGGTTTGAAAAATGAAAGAAAGAGTTTGAAAACTGAACCACGAGTTTCATTATTGCCACTATAATTTGTTTTGCGCGCAAAGTCTAATCTGCGCGGAATAAATGAAGCTGATTGGCTTGGCAGGAGTTGTAAACGTGAAATCGAAGCGAAATCCCTATGGGCTGTGGACGCTGGCATGGCCCATTTTTATCGAAGTGCTGCTGCAGACGCTGCTCGGAACCGCCGATACGGTGATGGTCAGCCGCATATCGGACGACGCAGTGGCGGTCGTCGGTCTGTCCGCCCAGTTGTTCAGCGCCCTCACGACGCTGTTCATGACGATCTCCGGCGGCGCCGGCATTCTGATCGCGCAGAAGCTCGGGTCCAGGCGGAGCGAGGACGCCAGAGCGATCGCGATCATGGGGCTGACCGTCAGTGGAGGGATCGGCCTGGCGATCAGTCTGGTGCTCTATACGCAGGCGGCCAACCTGGCCGGCTTGCTGAACGTCTCCGCGGAGCTGCTGCCGCTGTGGAAGGTGTACGTCTCCTATTTCGGAGGCGGGATGGTGCTGACCGCCCTGATCGCTGCGCTGAGTACGGCGATCCGCAATACGGGCAACACGAAAACGCCGATGTATATCGGCATCGCGATGAACGTCATCCATATCGCGATGAACTACGCGCTTATATTCGGAAAGTTCGGTCTCCCGGAATGGGGACTGTTCGGCGTGACGGTGTCGGGCAACGTCAGCCGGCTAATCGCCGTCCTGCTGCTGTTCTACGTTTTCATTTACGCGTTCGACCGCAAAGTCGGCTTTAAGGATTTGTTCCTGTTCAAGCCGAAGCTGTTCAAGGAAATCGTCCATATCGGCTGGCCGCTTGGCGTGAACATGTCGGGATGGGTATTCTCGCAGCTGGCGATCTATACGTTTATCGCGATGCTCGGCGCGGCCGAGTTGGCGACGAAGACGTATATGAACACGCTGGAGTCCTTCTGCTTTATGCTCGGGTACGCCATCTCCCTGGCCGTTCAGATTCAGGTCGCCCACCTGTTCGGAGCGGGGAAGACGCGGGAGGCCTACGTCGGGGCATACCGCGCGCTCGCGATCGGCCTGGGTCTGGCGACGGCGAACGCGCTGCTGCTTCTGGCGGCTGGCCGTTATTTGCTCGGATTATTCTCGGGCAACGAAGAAATCCTGACGTTGGGCGCTTCGCTGCTGGCGCTTAACCTGCTGCTCCAACCGGGCAAGGTGCTGAACATGGCGCTGAACAACGCGCTTAACGCGGTGGGCGACACCCGGTATACGATGGGGATCGCGCTCTTCTCCCTGGCCGTTGTGGCGACGGCCGGGTCGTATGTGCTGGGCATTCAAGCGGGCTGGGGATTAACCGGAATTTACTGCTGCATGATTGCCGACGAATGGGTCCGCGGCATTTTCGTGCTCCGGCGATGGAGGGGGCAGAAATACTTGCGCAGGGCGGAAGCGGCCTCCCGTCGGCCCGAGTCTCTGGCTTCGGAGACGGGTTTGTCGCTGTGATCCGGCGGAGGATCGGCGAGCGGCGGGTCTTCATTTAATCTTCATGAAACCTTCATCTCATGTTCATGTCGGGCGAAGGCTTCCGTGCTACAATTAACTTATATTTAGATCAAGTATAAATTATAAAACGGGAGGAATTCACATGACCGCGAACACGATGACCGTAAACGCTGTTCTGAATCAACAAGTCGCCAACTGGACCGTTCTCCACACGAAACTTCACAATTACCACTGGTACGTGAAAGGCCCGCAATTTTTCACGCTGCACGCGAAGTTTGAAGAGCTGTATACCGAGGCGGCGGAGCATGTCGACGCCCTGGCGGAGAGGCTGCTGGCGATCGGCGGAAGCCCCGTCGCCACGTTGGCCGGCAGTCTGCGGCTGGCGAGCGTGCGCGAAGCGGAAGGGGGCGAATCGGCGGAACGGATGGCCGCCGCTATCGCGGAGGATTTCGTCCAATTGGCCGGAGAGCTGCGGCAGGGCATCAAGATTTCCGAATCGCACGACGACGAGGATACGGCGGACCTGCTGCTCGGCATGAAAACAAACCTGGAGAAGCACGCCTGGATGCTTAACGCGTTCGTCGCCCGCTGATCCGACGCCGATCCTGCCCCGATCCGGGAGGCCGGTTGCGAAACGCGGAGAATCGAGTACAATAGACGGATAGGAGGTGAGGCCATGGGCGCTTCTATTCGTCCGATCGGTCCTCCGCGTTTTGCGGTTGCCGTTCATATTCTGGTCGGGCTGGCGCGCAGCGGCTGCAATCTGTCCAGTACGACGATCGCGGATCAGGTTCATTCCCATGCGACCTTCATGCGCAGAATTTTGGCCCGCCTGGTTCATGCCGGGATCGTGGAGGCGCGCGAAGGCCGGGACGGAGGATACCGGCTGAAGCTGCCGGCCGAGCAGATTACGCTCGCAGACGTGTTCGCGGCGATTCGCTGGGACGGAGCGGAGGAGACGGATGGTTCAGGAGACGATAAGGCGGAGCCGTCTTACGGCGAGGTCGACTGGAACGAGCGGGTCGACTTGGCGTTAATCGAAATTATGAGCGGTATGGATCGTCAAATGCTCGACTATTTAAGCCGACATACGATTTCGAGCCTGGTTTGAACGAGGGGGTTCGGATCGCGGAAGTGTTTTCCGTGGGCGCGGGCGGTCGAAAAAGCATCTTGACATTCTTTCGCATTTGATATATCTTAAATTTAAGATAAATGAATTAAAGATAAAATGAACGCTTTTACGGAAGGAGGGTGCGTGCGATGACGGATGGGAAGCGGGATGAGTCGCTCGCCCTTTTTATCGCCCTCAACAGGGCCAGTCAATGGGTGAACGCCCATATCGACAAGGATATCAGAGGGTTCGGCCTGAACCGGACCGAATTCGGAGTGCTCGAGCTGCTGTATCATAAGGGCTCCCAGCCGCTTCAGCAGATTGGCGGCAAGGTGCTGATGAGCAGTGGCAACATTACTTACGTCGTGGATAAGCTGGAGCAAAAAGGGCTCGTTCGCCGCAGAGCCTGCACGGAGGATCGGCGTCTCGTGTACGCGGACATTACGGATTCGGGCCGGCAGTTGATCGAGGACGTATTTCCGAAGCATGCGGAAGTCATTCACCGGGCGGTGAGCGGCCTGAACGAAGAGGAGATGAAGACGGCGGGCGCGCTGCTCAAGAAGCTGGGTAAAGCGGCGGAAGAGGGATTCAAGTAGAGGAGCCTCCGTCCTCCGTCTGTCGCCGCTTGGATGATCGGTTTTCCGCTTTCGACGACACGGCCTCGCGCCGGGGACGAGAGCGATTATTTTTCCTATAAATCTTAAATTAAAGATTCTTAAATTAGTTGCAAAGGGCGGAGAGAGATGAGCCATTTCGAGAACTTGGTGAAGGAACGCAGATCGGCGATGAAGTTCGTCCCGAACGTGGAGATTGCCGAACGCGAGTTGAATGAAATGTTCAGCCTGACGAAATTCGCGCCATCGGCGTTTAATTTGCAGCATGCGCGCTACATCGTCGTGAAGGACCCGAAGCACAAGAACGAGCTGTACGAGGCGGCGAACAAGCAGTACAAGGTGCTGAGCGCTTCAGCCGTTATTCTCGTGCTGGGGGACACGGAAGCCTACCGGAATGTCGGGCCGATTCACGAAGGACTGCTGAATCTGGGCGTCATGAGCAAGCAGGAGTACGATATGACGGTCCAGTCGGTGCTGTCGTTCTACGAGGAACGGGGAGAGTCGTTCCAGCGCGAGGAAGCGATCCGCAGCGCAAGCTTGTCGGCGATGCTGTTCATGCTCGCGGCCAAAGACAAGGGATGGGATACGTGTCCGATGATCGGCTTCGATCCCGCAGCGGTCAGCCGCATCCTGAATATCCCCGATACGCATTTGCCGGCGATGATGATTGCGATCGGTCACGAAGATACGTCAAGCCAGCGGCCGCGCGGCTATCGCAAGCCCGTAGGCGAATTCGTAAGCTACGACGGTTTCTGAAAGATTCGCGACTATGGATTAAGGAGAGGGTAGAAAATGACACAGCGCACAACAGGCATTCACCACGTTACGGCTTTCGTCAGACATGCGCAGGAGACGGTTGATTTTTACTCGGGAGTGCTGGGGCTGAGATTGGTTAAAAAGACGATTAACTTCGACGCGCCGGAGGTCTACCATCTGTATTTCGGCAACGACGGGGGCAGCCCGGGAACGGTCATCACGTTCTTCCCTTGGCCGACTTCCCGCAAGGGCCGCATCGGGGGCGGGCAGGTTGGCATTACCTCTTACGTCGTGCCGGTCGGAACGCTGGGCTTCTGGAAGGAGCGCCTTGCGAAATTCCGTATTCCGACGACGGAGACGAGCCGCTTCGGGGAGAGCCTGCTGCAGTTCGACGATCCGGACGGCTTAAGGATCGAGCTGGTCGCGCGGGAAGCCGGACCGGCGAGCCGCTGGGCGTTCGGAGGCGTCCCGGCGGACAAAGCGATCAAAGGCTTCGGAGGCGCGCTGCTGCTCAGCACGGCGCCGGACCGGACGGCGGCAGTGCTGGAGAACGTGATGGGGCTGCGCAGGCTCGCGCGGGAAGGCGACTACGTTCGCTTCCAGGCGGCCGGAGACTTGGGCAACCTCATCGACGTGAACGTCGCCCCCGCGGCCCCGGGTATCGGCGGAGCGGGGACGGTGCACCACATCGCCTGGAGAGCTGCGGACGACGAAGACCATGCGCGCTGGAGAAGCCTCGTCGAAGAGAGCGGCTTCCATCCGACTCCGTTTATCGACCGGCAATATTTCAATGCAATCTACTTCCGCGAGGAAGGCGGAATCCTGTTCGAGATCGCGACCGATCCGCCGGGTTTTGCGCGGGATGAGCCGGCGGAGACGATGGGCGAAAAGCTGATGCTGCCGGATTGGTACGAGCCTCATCGGGAACAGATCGAACAGGGGCTGACGCCGATCGAAGTCCGGGTATTGGAGGAGGATCGCCAATGAAACATATTTATCGCCAAGGCTCCGCTCCGGGAGCGCCGACGCTTCTGCTCCTGCACGGAACGGGAGGGACCGAGAACGACCTGCTGCCGCTGGCCGAGACCGTCTCGCCGGGCTCCTCGGTGCTGAGCGTGAGAGGCAGTGTGCTCGAAAACGGCATGCCGAGGTTTTTCCGCAGGCTGGCCGAAGGGGTATTCGATCTGGAGGATCTCGAATTTCGCACGAAGGAACTGTACGACTTTCTCGATTCGGCGGCCGCCGAGTACGGCTTCGATCGCGGCAGCGTGGTAGCGGTCGGCTATTCCAACGGCGCGAATATCGCGGGCAGCCTGCTGTTCTACTACGCGGATGCGCTGAAAGGGGCGATTCTGCACCACCCGATGGTTCCGCGGCGGGATTTGCGGCTTCCGGATCTCTCGGGCGTACCGGTCTTCATCGGGGCGGGAGAGAACGATCCGATCTGCACGCCTGGTGAGACGAGAGAGCTGCAGGAACTGCTGGAGGGAGCCGGAGCGAAGGTGGAAGTACATTGGGAGCGATTCGGACATCGTCTGACGGGCACCGAGGCCGCGGCAGCGGCGGAATGGTTCGCCCGGCGCTTCGGAGAAGGCGGGCTGGCGTGATAGGGACGCGATCCGGACGCGATTCGGAGGGAGCAGGCAGCGGGCGACCGCTGTCTGTTTTTTGCGGCTGACCAATTGACGTACCTGACACTCGCCAGAACCTTTTGCCCGAATGGGCTTGCGTAACGGTCTGTCAGACCGCTAAAAGCGGGCGTTTGCCCGAATGGGCGAGCGTAACGGTCTGTCAGACCGCTAAAAGCGGGCATTAGCCCGAATGGGCGAGCGTAACGGCCTCTCAGGCCGCTAAAAGCGGGCAGTTGCCCAAATGAGCCTCCGTAACGGCCTCTCAGACCGCTAAAAGCGGGCGTTTGCCCGAATGGGCCAGCGTAACGGCCTCCCGGACCGCTAAAAGCGGGAATTGCCCGAATGGGCGAGCGTAACGGTCTCCCGGACCGCTAAAAGCGGGCAGCTGCCCGCTTTGGCCTGCCGGGACGCAAAAAGGGTGGGTTGAGTAGGGGGGCGCGATTCCTTGGAGTTCATGTATGCGAATTGGTAAGCCAGGGCAACTAAAATGATCGCAAAAAGATGGGGATATATCTCCTGTAGAGCGGAGCGCCTGCCTCATACGGTCATGAAATTACCCTGTCACGGGTTAATCCATTCCTGATTTCATGACCGCGCTTCGGGGTCCCCGGAAAGTAATCGGAATAAGCTTCGAAGCTTCTCGTCACTTTCTGGGGTACATTGCAGCGGAAGGAGATATATCCCCATGTTAATAAATCGATCATTTTTTGTTGTTGCCCCCCTAATGGCTCACGAGACAGCCTCTCGTGTCGGAGGAAAAGGACGGTTTCCGAACGCTTTTTTGGGGCAGGTTATTACGGTGCATCGCATTCCGCCGCAACCCGAAGGAGAGATTCATGGACATGCGACGACAGCATCGAGACGGGCGATTGGACGGCCAGACGCAGCTCCTGCTCGCGGTTAACGGACTTTTCGTCATGGCGACCGCTCTGTCCGGCACCTATTTCGGCATTTACATTTGGAAGGCCAGCAACGATTATTTCAAGCTGGGATGGTTTACGCTCATTACCCATCTGTGCATGGGATTGACGTTCTGGATTGCCGGCAATTCGGCCAAGGAAGGCAATAAGATGATCCTTCTGAGGCTGGGGATCGCGATTTCCGCCGTTTTTTACGCTTTGGTGCTGCTGCTGAAGGGGAGCGCCGTTCATTACATAGGCCTGCTCGGCGTCGTGCAGGGAGTCGCGACGGGACTGTTCTGGCTGGCTTACAACGTCGTTTATTTCGAGGCGACCGAGCCCGACAACCGGGACAAGTTCAACGGCTGGTCGGGCACGATCGGCTCGCTGATCGGAATCGTCGTTCCCTGGACCTCCGGCTGGCTGATTTCCCGCATCGGCGGGGAACGCGGCTACCGGGCCATCTTCATCGCCTCGGCGTGCGTATTCGTAGCGGCGATCCTCACGAGCTTCTTCGTTCGGAACCGCAGAACGTCGGGCAACTATCACTGGCGATGGCCGTACAGGCTGCTCCGCGGACGGGATTCCGTGTGGCCGTCGGTCATGGGCGCATTGGCTTCCCAAGGCATCCGGGAGAGCGTGTTCGGAGTGATCATCGGCGTGCTGATCTACGTCCAGACCGGCAGCGAGATGAAGCTGGGCAATTTTATGCTGCTGACGTCGGCGGTCGGGTTCGCGAGCTTCCTGTGTACGGGAAAATGGCTCAAGCCCCGGTGGAGAACCCGGGGGATGCTGGTGGGCGCGATTGCTCTCATTGCGGTCATCCTGCCGATGTTCGCGGGATTCAGCTACGCCACTCTGCTTGCTTTCGGCCTTGGGGCGGCGCTGTTTTTCCCTCTCTATATTTTGCCGATGACCGCGGTCGTGTTCGACTTGATCGGGAAGGACGAGGAGAGCGTCCAGAGAAGGGTGGAATACGTCGTGGCCCGCGAGCTGGCGCTGAATGTCGGACGCATCGTCGGCATGGCGGTATTCATGGGCGTTATCTACGTCAGCAAGACGCCGCTGGCGATGAAGTGGCTGCTGCTGGCGGTTGGCAGCTCTCCGCTGATGAGCTGGCTGTTCATGCGTAAAGTTCTGGCCGCCGGCGTGCGCGGAAGAAGAGTTGACGTGAAACCTAAAGGTGTCGTATAGTAGAGAGGAAATGAAACCAAAAGGTTTCCTAATGTAAGGGAGGATATTTTCATGACTCATTCCGCTAACGACCGATTGCCCGACATCCGCCAGACGCAGCTGTTCAACGCCCCGATCGAGAAAGTGTGGGCGGCCGTCTCGACGGCCGAAGGAATTGCCGTCTGGTTTATGCCGAGCGACTTCCAGCCGATCGTCGGCTACGATTTCCATCTTGATGCCGGACCTTACGGCAAATCTTCGTGCAAGGTCACCGAGGTCGATCCGCCTAACCGCCTGTCCTTTAACTGGGGCAAGGACTGGTACGTGACGTTCGAGCTTGCGGACAAGGACGGCCAGACCGAATTTACGCTGATTCACGGCGGTTGGGCCGCGGAAGGCGCGACGGAGTTCGGCGAGCCTCACGAAGTCGTGCGCGAGCGCATGAACGGAGGCTGGGTCGGAATCGTGGCGAAGCTGGGCGAGTATGTCCGAGCTTAACGCCGTTTCCGCGACGCAGAAGCACGATGTCTTCCAGGCGATCGCCGATCCGACGCGGAGGGGCGTACTTCGGCTGCTGGGCGACCGCGAGCTTCCGGTGAACGTGATCAGCAGCCATTTTCCGATGTCGCGCACGGCCGTCTCCAAGCATCTGCGCATTCTGTCCGAGGCCGGGCTGGTGAAGGAGCGCAAGGTCGGCCGGGAAACGCGCTACCGGCTCGACCCCGATCCTCTAAGGGAGCTCAAGAGCTGGCTGGCGTACTATGAACGCTTCTGGGAAAACAAACTCGACGCTCTCAAACGTTTCGTCGAGGAGGACGGCGCTCCTTCCTCGGCCGATTAGGCGCGGTGGGTCCCCTTTTTTGCTTAACGGGATATAATTGTATAATTACATTTAGATTTAATTATATAACAAGGAAATTAGGATTCGATAAAACCGAATGGGCATACCGGATAAAGGGGGGCGTCAGTGTGCGCACGGCGAGGGCGTCGGCGCTCTTGCATCGCCGCCCCCTGGCATGGTATTCTTCGGTTATCTATTGACGACGGGAGGTGAAGGCAGGATGAATCGAGAGTTCGTGAACAATCAAGTAAGCCGGCTGCCGCTTGCGATGGCCGGCATCGTTCATGGCGTACGCGAAGACGGGAGAAGTCTGTCCATTTGCGGCCATACGATGTCACAACTCGCGAGAAGGTTCCTGCCTTGACCGAAACGGATCGGCATATCCGAACGGACACGGGGAATTTTCCTTGTGTCCGTTTTTTATTGCCATGCGGGAACCTCCTCCGATACTCGGGAGGAACCGGATATGTTAACGATAAATTGTCAAAACGTACGCAAGTACAACGCTGCCCGACTCGTGCTGGACGGCGTGACCTTCGAGCTCCGTCATGGAGAGAAGGCCGGTCTCATCGGCCGCAACGGAAGCGGCAAAACGACGCTGCTGCGCCTGATCGCGAAGCAGGATGCACCGGACGAAGGACAGCTCGCCGTGCGCAAAGACGCGAAAGTCGGCTATTTGGAGCAGATTCCCGCCGATTCGGCGCATCGCACCGTTTACGACGTGCTGGCACTCGGCTACGAGGAACTGCTGAATTGCCGGGCGGAAATGACCGAATTGGAGAGGCGGATGGCGGAGCCGTCGGCCGGGGACGACCCGGCTCGTCTCGAGACGCTGCTGCGGCAATATTCAACGCTGCAGGAGCGCTTTGAACGGGAGGGCGGCTACGAGCTGGACGCGCATATCGACCAGGTTGCGGGCGGTCTGCGGATCGGCAGGGACTGGTACGAACGCGATTACGCTTCGCTGTCCGGCGGAGAGAAGACGAAGGCGGCGCTCGCTTCCCAGCTGATCCGCAAGCCCGATCTGCTGCTGCTCGACGAACCGACGAACCATCTGGACATGGGGAGCGTCGAGTGGCTGGAGGAGTTTCTGCTCAAATACGACGGGGCCTGTTTGATCGTCTCCCACGACCGTTATTTTCTGGACCGGGTCGTCACGAAGATCGTCGAGCTGGAAGACGGGGAGTCGCTGGTTTTCCACAGGAATTACACAGGTTATATGAAGGAAAAGGAAGCGCTGCTTCTCCGGCAGTTCGCCGACTATCAGGAGCAGCGGAAGAAAATCAAGAAAATGCGCGAGACGATCAAGCAGCTGATGGAGTGGGGCAGAATCGGCGATAACGGCAAGTTTTTCCGCAGAGCCGCTTCCATGCAGAAGGCGCTGGACCGGATGGAGAAGGTGAAGCGTCCGGCGATCGACCGCAAGGAAGCGGAGTTCGAGCTTAGGCCGACGAATCGATCGGGCAAGCAGGTTGTCGTGCTGGAAGACGTGGTCAAGCGATACGGGGAGGCCGATATTCTCGGAGGCGCTTCGGCGCATCTGGAATACGGCGACAAGGTTATGCTGATCGGCGACAACGGCGCGGGCAAGTCGACGCTGCTCAGGCTGATTCTCGGCGAGGAGGAAGCGGACGGAGGCGAGCTGAGACTCGGCTCGCGGGTCGAGATCGGCTACTTGGCGCAACAGCAGGCGCCGGACGATTCGAAGCAGCCGATGCTGGACTATTTTCGGCGGGAGGCCGGCTTGGAGGAGGGAGAGGCCCGGTCCTGTTTGGCGGCTTACCTGTTCTACGGAGCGGAGGTGTTCAAGCCGGTCGGCCTGCTCTCCGGAGGGGAGTGGACGAGGTTAAGATTGGCGCTTCTCGTCCTGCGCAGGCCGAACCTGCTCGTGCTGGACGAACCGACGAACCATATGGACATCGCGTCGAGAGAGGCGCTGGAGGAAGCGCTTGAGGAGTATCCCGGCACGATTCTCGCCGTCACCCACGACCGCTATCTGATCAACCGGCTGGCGCGGAAAATTTGGGAGCTGGACGCCGGACGGTTGACGATCTATCTGGGCGGCTTCGACGACTACAGGGCGGAGAAGAGGCGCAGACGGTCGGCGGGAAGCGTGCCGACGCCGGTAACGCCTCCGGCGCGCGGCCGCCGGACGTCAAGCTCCGAGGAATAATTCGCGGCCGTCCGGGAACGATAGCATCGACAAAAGGCGTTCCAGGACGGAGGCGATTGAACCGATGGCAAGAAGGAGACGGAGACTGGCCGTGCCGGGAGCGGAAGAAGGCGTCAGCGCGCTCAAGGCGGACGTCATGCGCAAGGAAGGCTACCCGGTCGATCCGCAGCGTCCGGACGAGGTCAAATACGAGGTCGCCAAGGATATCGGCGTTCCGCTGAAGCCCGGCGACAACGGCAAGCTGACGACCGAGGAAGCCGGATCGGTCGGAGGCAGAATCGGCGGAGCGATGGTGCGCGAGATGATTCGGCTGGCGCAGGAGCAATTGACGCGCAGACGGTGAAAAACAGAGGAGCGAAGATCTCTGCGGGGGCTCTTCGCTTTTTTCATGCCATTTTCACAATATACGGTCTTACAGCTGGAACGGCCAAGCTTAACAGGAGGTTGAGCGTGCCGTATAATGAACAAATACGTTGCCGACCGATTCGACTCCAGGACGAACCTGCATGCACATTGGCGGGTTTTTTTGATCGGGTTTTTCAAGCCGCGCGATTGCGGGTATATGAATCTTAAGAAACTTTAAGAAACCGGCGGCGTAGTAATGCGATAGAATAATAGAAAAAGGTTCACCGCAATTCGGTAAGGGGGATGATGCGGACATGAATCTGTTGATTAAGCTGAGCAACAGAAGATTTATTGTTTTTACGCTGATTTTGATGCTTAAATGCTGTCTGGCCTGGTTTGTCGTATTCGAGAACGGTCCTTCGATGGCGACGATGCTGACGGAGATTCCGTTTTTCTGGGTCGTTTTCTGCCTGATCGAATGGTTCGCGCCCAAGCGCAAGCTGCTTTATTACACGATCGCCAACCTGCTGTTTACGCTGCTTTATTTTACGGTGCTGATGTATTACAAATATTACGGCGTTATCGTAACCTATCACGCGCTCAACCAGGCCGACAAAGTCGCCCAGGTGGGAGACAGCACCTATTCGTTGATGGATCCGTATTATTTGCTTATTTTCGTCGACATTCTCGTTCTGGTATTCATTCCGTTGTGGCTGAAAAATCGTGCCAAGGGCATTCAACTGCACCTGCGCCCGATCAGCCGCACGGCGCTGTCCGTGCTGTTCGCCGTGTCCGTCGTATTGTGCTTTTTCAGCATTTGGCCCAACCGCGCCAGCATGAACGAGAATAAGCAGGCCGAGGAAATGGGCATTCTGAATTACGAGTTCTACACGATATTCGCCGACGACAAGACCGACGCCGCGATAGTGGATATGAGCGAGATCACCCAGGAGAAAATCGACCGGCTGAAGGGCGTCGTCCCCTCCGGGGAAAAGAATTACTACGGAGCGGCCAAAGGGAAAAATCTCATTATTATTCAGATGGAGTCGCTGCAAAACTTTCTGATCGGTCTTCGGGTCGACGGCCAGGAGGTTATGCCGAACCTGACCCGGCTGGCCGGGGAGGATTTCCGCTACGACAAGTTCTATACGATGGTCGGACAAGGGACGACTTCCGATGCCGAATACACGGTAAATACTTCACTGTACGTGCCCAAGCACGAGCCGGCGACCAAGAACAACGTGAAGAAGGATCTGCCGAGCCTGCCCAAGCTGCTTCAAGCCCAAGGCTATGATACGGCTACGTTCCACACGAACGACGTCAAGTTCTGGAACCGGACCGAATTGTACCCGGCGCTCGGCTTCGACCGCTACTACGACAAGAGCTTCTTCGGAGATACGGATCATATCGCATTCGGTTCATCCGACGAGGTGCTGTACGCCAAGACGATCGACGAGCTGAAGAAAATGGACGAGAGCGATGCGCCGTTCTACGCGCAGGTGATCAGCATGAGCGCGCATCATCCGTACAATCTTCCGGAAGAGAAGCTGCGCATGACCCTTCCCGAAGAGATGCAGGGATCGATGATCGGGCGTTATATCGCAGCGCAAAATTACGCCGATTACGCGCTGGGCGCCTTCATCGACGATCTCAAGAGCAGCGGGCTGTGGGACGACAGCATCGTTCTTCTGTACGGCGATCACCAAGGGCTGCCGGTATATTCGATGAGCGCCGACGAGCGCGCACTGATGCTCGAATTGCTCGGCCATGAATACGGATATGCCGATATGTTCAACATTCCGTTCCTGATGCACGTTCCCGGCGTCACCTATCCTTCGGTGATCGAACAAACGGGAGGACAGGTAGATATTCTGCCGACCGTAGCCAATCTGGTCGGCGTTCCTCTCGACGACCAGCTCCATTTCGGGCAGGATTTGCTTAACTCGGGCTCCAATGTGCTGCCGATGAGGCATTTCCTGCCGACCGGCTCGATCGTGATGGATACCGGGGTGTTCATTCCGGGCAACGATTACGAGGACGGCACGGACTACCCGTTCGGCGGAGCGGAGCTCCCCGAGGGCAGCGGCGCTTCCCGCGGCGAATACGAGCGCGCGCTCGAGCTGCTTAACTTGTCCGACAGCTACGTGAAGCAGTTGCCGGACCGAAATCCGCAATAACGATAGGCCTTCTCTATCCGCAATAACGACAACAGGCCGTCTCTATCCGCGATGCAAAAGGCGGACGGAGGCGGCCTTTTGCATCGCGGAAGCGCGCAGCGTATGGACGTGCCCGCGTAAATCAATGCGGGGGACGATCAGGCCCGTAGCCTCCGTTCCCGGTATTGCCCCGGTGTCATGCCCTCCTGTTTGCGGAAGGAACGGATGAAGTTTTGCGGATTGTTGTATCTGAGCCTGGCCGCGATGTCTTTGATCGGCAGGTCGGTCTCCGTCAACCATTTCTTGGCCATGCCGAAGCGATAGGCGGAGAGGTAATCGCTGAAGGACACCTGAGTTTCCTTGCGGAACACGCTGCTTAAGTAATTGGCGTTGTAGTGCAGTCTCGTCGCGCACTCCTCCAGCGTCAAGTCGGTGTCGTAATAATGCTGTACAAGATCGATGATCTGCTCGGAGATGTTCTGGTACTGGGCCTCCTGGCGGTCCCCGAAGGCGGCGATCATCGGGGCGACGACGGAAGACCGGAACCACTCCTCGATTTCGGGAACCGTGTTCAACGCCAGCAGCTGCTCGAACAAGGAGCCCCCGGCCCGGGGAAGCTGAATTCCCGACTCCTGGGCGACGATGAGCAGATTGTTAAGCAGCCGGATCAGCGGAAGCTGGCATTCCTGCGGGGACAGCTCGGCCTGGAATACGGGCCGGAGAAACTGACCGAGCAGATCGCGCGCTTTGTCCTCCTCCGCCAGCTTGATCGCGTCGATGAGCTCGTTTTCGATCAGTGCGGGATAGTTGAGATTGAGGAACGGATGGCCGGCATTCAAATTGCCGTATTGGATAATGATGCCCTTCCCCAGCTTCAGCCGGTGCTTCAGCGCGTCCAGCCCTTCGCGATAGCCGGCCTCCAGCCGGGCGAAGGAATCCAGCGGAAGACTTAGGCCGATGCTGGTCTGCAGCTCAAGATAGCGGCCGACGTTCTGCTGCAGCTGCTCGGCGGTTTCCAGAAGAGCAGCATTGAAGCCGTCCGCCTCGGGGTCGGAGCTGCCCAGCACGACGATGACCGTCCCGTCGACCGTAACCGGCGTCAATCTCCGGGAGAACGGAATCATTTCCTCGACGATATTCTGGATCGCGAACAGCAGCAGCTCCAGGTCCTCCTTGCCGTAGCGGGTTTCCTCCAACGCGTCGATCTGCATCGTCAGTACGACGAGCCTTCTCCAGCCGGACAACTGCTCCCCGAAGCCGAAGCGATGGAATAGCTCCGTCAGCTCGCCGGGCTTGAGATTCCCCTGAATCGCTTTGATCAGATAATAGGCCCGCACCTGCCCGAGATGCTGGCGGGCTTCCTTCTCCAGGCGCGACTTGGACTGGAACAGATGGCTGACGTGTTCTCCGATCAGCCCGAATTCGTCCTTCCTGCGCTTGTCCGCCCCGGTTAACCCTTCGCCCAGCTGCTTAAGCAGCGTTTGAACCGGCGAATAGATTCGTCTGGAACCGAGCCAGACGAACGCAATCGCCGCGACGAGCAGGAACAGACAGATGCTTAGCGTGTAGAAGCCGATTTTATCCGATTCTTTCGTAAGGCTGGACAGCGAGATCAAAGCTACGTAGGTCCAGTCGTTGTAGGGAGAACGATAATAGGCGACGGAGTATTCCGCGCCGTTGATTTCCGTGCGGATTTGGCCCGAGGTCCCTTTCATTTCGCCGGAGCGGACGAAACCGGCAGCCGAGACGGGTCTTCCGATCATCGCCGGATCGGGATGCGAGAGAATGCGATTGTTTTCGTCCAGCACAAGAGTGGCGTCCGCTTGCTCCGCTTCGTCGTTCAGGAGCGCTTGCAGACTGCAGGCGGGAATGTTCGCCATGGCGAAGCCGTCGGTTTCGAGCCCGTTCACGGGAAGCTTCTTGACCAGGCTGAGCACGTACGGGCAGCCGATGCTCGCGGCGCTTTCTTCGCTGTAAAACCAGCGGCTCGGATAAAGCGTCCAATCCGCCCTTACGCCTCCGCTCATCAAGCCCAGCAGCGCTTCATGCTGCTCATAGCGATCAAACGGATAAAGCCCGGAATTTTTGACCATCCAGTTCTCGCGAACGTTGACCAGAACGACGTCTTCGACGAGCGTATCGAAGGACTGCATATGGCGCAATTCGTTGCGGATGTTGTCATAAGTCATGAAATCGTTTACAGTTAGCGGGTCGGTCATCGCCTTTTTCAGCACGGTCGAGTTGATCGTCTGGTTCAGCGTATGGTTGACAGTCGTCAAAATTTGTTCTACATTGGCATTGATTTGTTTTAATAGCTGTATTTTACCTTCGTTTACATATTTTTGGACTTCGTTGGATGAGGTTGCGTAAGAGAAAAGTCCGATCATAAGAACCGGCACGGTGCTGAGCAGAAGACCGAATACGGTCAATTTGGTCAGGAAGCTGAAGGAACGCGTCATAGTCAATCAACACCTCGTTCGAAGATAGCTTCATTGTACCTAATCGGGCATTTTCAGGACAATAATCATCTGAAGCTTTCATAATCATCAGGCCAGATGCGTCTGTCGCGGAGGGGATCGTTATGGGAAGGATTCAGGATAACCGTTGCCGGAAAGGGATGGGACGGATCGTTCCGCTTTTGGCGGCGGCCATGCTGCTCGGATCATGCGGACGGCCGTCCGACGCATGGAAGGCATCCGGAGACGATTCCGCGATCAGCATCATGGCGCCTCTTCATTTCCCGCATGCGCCCGACTCGGCCATTATCGGGGAGATCGAGCGGCTCACGGGGACGAGGCTTGACATAGAGTGGGTTCCCGACGGAATCTATTCGGACAAGGTGAATACGTCGCTGATGACGAATTCGCTGAAGAAAGCGACGTTCGTCAAATATACGGACTATACCTTCGTCAAAAACGCCGTGCGGTCGGGAGCCTTCTGGGAGATCGGCCCGTATTTGAACCGGTTTCCGAATCTTCGGCGGCTGAATCCGGATATTCTGGAGCAGTCGTCGCTCGACGGCAAAATCTACGGCTTGTATACGGAGAGGCTGTCCTCGCGGCAGGGCGTTATTTTGCGTCAGGATTGGCTGGATGCATTAGGCCGGAAGGCGCCGGCGACGATCGACGAGCTGTACGAGACGATGCGGGCGTTCGCGTACGACGATCCCGACGGCAACGGCCTTGACGACACGATCGGGGTCGCCGATCGCAACGATCTGATCTTCGGCGTGTTCAAGACGATCGGCTCCTACTTCGGGACGCCTAACAACTGGGCGGTACGGGGAAAGGGACTGGTGCCGGAATTCGAAACTTCGGAGTATATGGCGACGATGAATTTTATGCGCAGTCTGTACGAGGAGAAGCTGATTAACCAGGACTTCGCCGTTACAAGCAAGGAGGTCCAGCGGAACCTGTTCATTCGCGGCCAGGCCGGCATGTATATCGGAAGCATGCTGGATGCGCAGCGTCTGGCGGATGCGGCCGTGCGAGTCAATCCCGGGGCGCGGTTCTCGATCGTCAACCGGATCGAAGGGCCCCGCGGCTTTCAAATCTGGTCGATCCCGAATTTCAATGGGCTGTATCTGTTCTCCAAGAAGGCGATCAAGTCGGAGGAGGAGCTTCTTAAAGCGCTGCGGTTTTTCGACCGCTCGATGGAGGGGGACGTCGCGAACCTGATGAAGTACGGCCTCGAAGGCCGCCATTACGAGGTGGAAGAGAACAAGGTCCGTCTGCCCAAGGAAAGCCAGGAGATGAGGAACAACGAGGTCAGCGTCATCTACACGCTGATGATCGCGGATCTGAGCAACCCCAACATCATGAAGATAGGCGAGCAGGACGAGCTGACCGCGCTGGCGGAGAGGCTCAGCGAGGACAATGAGAAATTCATCGTGCGGGACCCGACCGTCGGGCTGAAATCCGACACCTACGACGAGAAGGGCGGCGAGCTGTACAAGATCGTCTCGGACGCGACGTACAACTATATTTTGGGGCATCTGGACGAGGAAGGCTTCAAACGGGAAACGGAGCGCTGGAAAAATGCCGGAGGGCGGGACATCATAAAGGAGTACACGCTGGATTATTTCGGCGGCGGAGACGCGGGGTAAATCGCCCGCGTCTTTTCTGTATCGGAGCGATTTCCGGTGTCCGCGGAAGGCGGAATAATCCTGGCATCGCATGCGACGGAAAACCGTCCGATCCGAGAAGATGATTATATACGTAATCGACCCCGAAGCTTACATTAGGGCTGCAACGACATTTTCCAATCGGAGGTCATGAAGCGATGAGCAAAAGCAGAACGGCAATCCTGCTCGGTCTGGCGCTGGCGTGCGTCCCCGCGCTGGCGGCTTGTTCGGGAGACGGGGCAAAGGAGACGGCGGCGCCGGATAACGGCGCTTCGGCGGGAACCGCCCCGGCGGAGACGGCTTCGGCGGCGCCGGAGCAGGAGGAGCCTGCGAAGATTACGATTATGCTCCCCTTGAATATCGCGGAGACGCCGCCGGATACGGTCGAGAAAGAGATCGAACGGCTGACCGGCACGGAGTTGACCTATCAGTTTTTCCCCGCGGACACGTATGAAGAGAAGCTGAACGCTTCGTTCGCGACAGGCTCGCTGCCTCAGGTGACGTACCTGAAAAACCAGTCCACTTTTCTCGTTATGAAGGATGCGATCCGGGAAGGCCAATTCTGGGAAATCGGACCTTACTTGAACGAATTCGCGAATTTGAACAAGCTGAAGCCGGCGATTCTCGACAATACGAAGGTGGACGGCAAGCTGTATTCTCTGTATGTGGGACGGCCGCTAGCCCGCCAAGGCATGATCTACCGCAAGGACTGGGCGGATAAGCTGGGCCTGAAGGCGCCCGAGACGACAGACGAGCTGTTCGAGATGGCGAGAAGGTTCACGGAGGACGACCCGGACGGGAACGGCAATCCCGACACGATAGGACTGGCGGACCGGAACGACCTGATCTATGGAGCGTTCAAAACGGTGGCATCCTGGTTCGCCGCGCCGAACAACTGGGGGGAGAAGGACGGACAGCTTCTGCCCGAATTCATGTTCCAGGAATACGTAGATGCGATGGACTTCATGAAGAAGCTGCGTGACGGAGGGTACATGAACCAGGATTTCGCGGCGACAAGCAAGACCGACCAGACGAATCTGTTCACGAGCGGCAAAGCCGGCATTTATATCGGCAGCATGCAGGACGTCAATTCCCTGCAGAAGGATTTGGTCAAAAACGTTCCCGAGGCGGTCGTGGATACGCATGCGTTGATCCAAGGCCCGAGCGGCCAGGCGACGACGTGGTCGATTCCCGGCTACAACAACGTCGTGCTGTTCCCGAAATCGGCCATCAAGGACGAGGCGGAGTTAAAGAAGGTGCTGGCGTTCTTCGACAAGCTGATGACGCCCGAGGCAGCGACAACGATGTTCTGGGGAATAGAAGGAGTCCACTATGAGAAAGTGGACGGCAAAGCGAAGGAGCTGGACGACAAGGAGCGAATCGAGCGCGAGGTCAAAGGCTTCAAGGACAGCCTGATCGGAGAACCGGAAACGAACGGTCAGCTCGAGGCTTATCACACGCTCGATGCTCGGATTCACGCGGAGGAGTTCATTGTCGAGAACGAGAAAATCGCCATTCACGATCCGACCGCGGCGCTCGACTCCGCCACGTATGCGTCCGAAGGTCTTCAGCTCCAGGAGCTGATCAAGGACGCGACGTACAAGTATATGTACGGAAGCATCGACGAAGCGGGCTTCCAGGCGCTGGTCGACGATTGGGTCAAGCGCGGAGGCGGCAAAATCATCGAGGAGTTCAACGCGGCCAGAGCCCAATAAGCCGCGGGCGGCTGTCTCCCGAATCTTCCCGGCGCTATCGGGATGCCGGGATTCCGGGGACGGCCGCTCTCGAACTCCGGGGAAAGGAAGAAGGCTAATGCGGCATGCGGAGACGGCCGGGGAAGCGGCGGCGCCGGGATTATCTTTGAAAACGCGCAGGGACGGAGAGCTTTGGCGGAGGCTAAGGCGGAATAAGTGGTTGTATGTCATGATTTTGCCGGGCCTGCTTTACTTTTTGATATTCAAGTACGCTCCGATGTACGGACTGGTCATTTCTTTTCAGGACTTCAAGCCGTACAAGGGGATCGCGGGAAGTCCATGGGTCGGGCTCAAGCATTTCGAACGCTTGTTCACGGAGCCGGATTTTCTGCAAATTTTGGGGAATACGCTGATTTTGTTCGGCATGAACCTGTTGTTCTTTTTCCCGATTCCGATTGTTCTCGCTCTGCTGCTCAACGAGGTTCGCGTGTCGTCGTTCAAGCGAACGGTGCAGACGCTGATCTATATTCCGCATTTTATGTCATGGGTCATTATCGCTTCGATCAGCTACGTGATGCTGACGATGGATGGCGGCATCGTAAACGAATTGATCGCTTATTTCGGCTTTCAGAAAGTGAACTTTCTGCTTAGTCCGGAATGGTTCCGGCCGATGTACATTCTCCAGGTCATCTGGCGGGAGGCGGGCTGGGGCACCATCATCTATATGGCGGCGATCGCGTCGATCGACACCGAGCAGTATGAAGCGGCGAGAATGGACGGAGCGGCGCGGTTCAGGCAGATCTGGCACATCACGCTGCCCGCGATTCGCGGCGTCATTATCGTGCTGCTGATTCTGAAAATCGGGGACGTTCTGGAGCTGGGCTTCGAGCACGTCTACCTGCTGCTCAATTCGATGAATCGCCGAGTGGCGGAGATCATCGATACTTACGTCTATACGGCCGGCTTGCGCCAGCAGCAGTTCAGCTACAGCGCGGCCATCGGATTGTTCAAATCGTTCATCGGACTTCTTCTCGTCGTGCTGGCCAATCGGCTGGCGCGAAAAATGGGAGAGGACGGCGTCTATTAATGCATCGGGGGAATGACCATGATTGACGACCGGACGAGCAGCGGACGGCTGTTCTCGGCGTTGAATTACACGCTGCTGGCAGCGATCGCGCTGGTGTCGTTTCTGCCTTTCGTGCATGTTATCGCGGGCTCGTTCACGACGAACGCGGAGCTGGCTGCCAGCAAGTTTGTCTTGATTCCGAAGGTGTGGAGCGCGGAGGCTTATCGATTTATTTTTTCCACGAACACGATTTTTCGGGCGCTGGCCGTCTCGGCGGGCGTCACGCTGCTGGGCACGCTGTTCAGCATGCTCGTCTCCTCGATGATGGCTTACGGGCTGTCCCGCCGGGACCTGGACGGAAGGAAGCCGATCATGTTCGCCGTCGTGTTCACGATGCTGTTCAACGGGGGGCTGATTCCGACCTTCCTGGTCGTCAAGGAGCTGGGCTTGATCGATACTTACTCGGCGCTTGTGCTTCCGATTGCGGTCAACGCCTTTAACCTGATCATTCTGAGAAACTTCTTCCAGAACATTCCCGACGGGTTGGAGGAATCGGCCAAGATTGACGGCTGCAGCGACTTCGGCATCTTCTTCCGAATCGTGCTGCCCTTGTCGATGCCGGTGCTGGCGACGATATCCCTGTTCTATGCCGTGACGTACTGGAACACTTATCTGAACGCCATTCTGTATCTGGACAGCAGCGACAAGTGGCCCATCCAGGTGCTGCTGCGGCAGATCGTCGTGCTGGCCAGCGGCATCGAGTACAGCTCCAGTCTGGACGGGGCCGTGCCGCCGCCGGACCAGACGGTGAAGATGGCCGTCATCGTCGTGGCTACGCTGCCGATTCTGCTGGTGTATCCGTTCCTGCAGAGGCATTTTGCCAAAGGCGCGCTGCTCGGCTCGATCAAGGGATAGGCCTCCTATTCCGGGGAAGCATCCTTCCGGCGTAAATGGTATAATAGGTCCAATTCCCGCACAGCGGCAACAGAGGCTACTACCATGAGCGTCGTCTCGGAGCTATTGTCCCAGATCAATGAAGAAAATCTAATGGATTTGCTGGAACGTTATCGCGCCTTCGGCCCGCTGCCGGGGATCGCTTTGACGTTCCTTAAGTCGTTCGTGCCGCCTTTGCCCACGATTCTGATCGTCGGGGTGAACGCGGCCGTTTACGGTTTGTGGGCGGGCTTCCTCTATTCCTGGATCGGGATCGTATGCGGATGTCTCGCGACGTTCCTGATCGTTCGCCGGGCCGCGGGGCATCCTTACTTCGTGCGCTTCGCCCGCAAGCCGAAGGTGCAGCAGAGTCTGGGCTGGATTCGCCGCAACGCGTTCAGCTACGTGTTCCTGCTCAGCCTGTTCCCGGTCGGGCCGTTCGTCGTGATCAATATCGCCGCCGCGATCGCGCAGATGAGGCTGCGGTCGTTCCTGATCGCGATTCTGTTCGGCAAGGCGATCATGGTGATGTCGGTGTCGATTATCGGCCACGATTTTACGCGGTTTATCGAACGGCCGTTTGAGTTGATCTACGTCGTGCTGTTCGTGGGGTTATCCCTGTGGATCAGCAAGAAGATCGAGCGGCGTTTTACTCGGGAGGACGAGGCGAAGCCGGCGGTGTCCCCCGAACGGCAGGCCTGATACGATGAAGAAAGGGAGTAACAATTTATGTTGAGTTTCGAAGAGAAGCTGGCGATTATGCAGTCGTTCCCCGAGCTGGAGCGCAGAGACGTATCGCTTGGAAGAGTGAACTTTCATTATGACGGCAGCACGACCGACAAGAAAAACGTAGGTTATCATTTTCACCCGAACGGCAACGGTTACGTGTATGCGGCCGGGCTGGACGGAGCGGAGACGGACGGGAAAGGCTTCGTGAACGTTCGCGATTACGACGAGCAGGGGCTAAAGGAACTTGTCGCCCGCTCGATTCGGCTGCTTGGCGGAGCCGCCGCGTCCGGGACGCCGGCTGCGGAAGCGGCGGCGAATGCGGCGACCGAGGCGAACGAGGAGAGATGGCGGGACGGGGAGGGCAACGAACTGTCGCTGCAGTTTGAAGACGACACGTGGTACCTGTTCTCCGGACTGAATCTGGAGATGGCGTTCGAGACGCGCGAGGAAGCCGAGGAGTACCTGGCGGACGAAGGGTTCGTGCCTGCAAAAAATTGACAACTTGCCGCGACATGCGCCATAATGAAAGAAATAGGTCGAGGAAGCACCTCACAAAGATAAACACAGACGTGTTTCTTTGCCGGGGTGCTATTTTTGTTGAAGCGAAAGGAGTCGGAATGAATATGAAAAAGAAAACGTATGAAGAGCTGATTAAAGAGTCGCCCGTTACTTACGAGATGTACGCCGAGATGGTGGACGACGGCAACCGTTACGAGATTTCCGACGGGGTGCTGGAACTGATGAGCCCGGCTCCGACGACAACTCATCAGTCGGTCAGTCACGAATTGCTATTTTCGCTTAACACAAGCTGCCGCAACGAATACATCATCTACTCCGCGCCGGTCGACGTTATCTTGTCCGCTACGGAGGTCCGGCAGCCGGATCTCATCCTGATCCATCGCAGCAGAATGGACATTATTGAGGAAAGAGGCATCAACGGCGCTCCGGATTTGGTCGTCGAAATTTCCTCCAAGCATTCGCGCAGACGGGACAAGGTGCAGAAGCGGATTGCGTATGCCAAATACGGCGTGCCGGAATATTGGATCATCGACCTCTCCAGTTTTACGTTGGAGCAGTATGTGCTGGAGGGGGAGCGATATGAATTGGCCGAAGTATACGCGGAGGATGAGACAATTCGTTCCCAAGCAGTCGCCTGCGCTTCGTTCAGCATGAACGAGCTTGCGCAGGGTCTGCCTGTGCTTCCGGATAGGTTGAAATAGCTTGCGGCGATTGTCTGTGGGGGACTTCTTTTTGAAGAGGAGGGAGGCGGCATGGACATGAAAAAGAAAACGTACGAAGAGTTAATCAAGGAGTCGCCTGTTACTTACGAGATGTACGCCGAGATGGTCGACGACGGCAACCGTTACGAGATTTCCGACGGGGTGCTGGAGCTGATGAGTCCGGCCCCGACGCCTACGCATCAGTCGTTTGTTTACGAACTGCAGTACAAGCTCAACGCCAGCTGCCGCAACGAATACATCATCTACTCTGCGCCAATCGACGTCATTTTGTCAGATACGGAAGTCCGGCAGCCGGATCTCATCATGATCCATCGCAGCAGAATGGATATTATTGAGAAAAGAGGCATCAACGGCGCTCCGGATTTGGTCGTCGAAATTTCCTCCAAGCATTCGCGCAGACGGGACAAGGTGCAGAAACGAATTGCATATGCCAAATACGGCGTGCCGGAATACTGGATCATCGACCTCACTAATTTTACATTGGAGCAGCATGTGCTGGAGGGGGAGCGGTATGAATTGGCCGAAGTATACGCGGAGGATGAGACGATCCGTTCCCAGATAGTCGCCTGCGCTTCGTTCAGCATGAACGAGCTTGTGTGGAGCCTGCCTGTTCATCCGGATTTGCTGGATTGAGGTGTCATAGGGTGTATGCATACACGCCCTAGGAGAATTAGGGGACAACGGTGAAACGCATTGGGGCGTTCATCCGTACATAATGATTAACAACCTCTTATTCCGCAGGAGTGGAATGGGGATCGAGGAGGAGCCTATGAAGCGCATTCTGCTGTTTATTTTAACCAACTTGCTTGTCATGGTGACGATTGGCATCATCCTGTCTGTATTCGGCGTCGGCTCGTACTTGAACGAGTCGGGCGGCATCGACTTCGGCTCGCTGCTCGTGTTCAGCGCCATCGTCGGCTTCACCGGAGCGTTCATCTCGCTGGCGATGTCCCGCTGGATGGCCAAAATGATGATGAGAGTCCGCGTGCTCAAGCCCGAGGACAACCTGAGCTACGGGGAGCGACAGGTCGTCGATATGGTCCACCGGCTGTCCCGTGCCGCGGGCCTGGCGCATATGCCGGAGGTCGGCATCTACGAAGCGGACGAAGTGAACGCGTTCGCCACCGGCCCTTCGAAGAAACGCTCGCTCGTCGCCGTATCGACCGGCCTGCTGAACGAGCTGGACGAGGACGCGGTGGAGGCGATCATCGCCCACGAGGTCGCGCACGTCGCCAACGGAGACATGGTGACGATGACGCTGCTCCAAGGGGTTGTCAACACGTTTGTCGTCTTCCTGTCGCGCATCGCCGCCTGGGCCGTATCCCGCCTCGTGAAGGAAGAATTGGCCGGAATCGTGCATTTTATCGCTGTCCTCGTGTTCCAGATCGCCTTCTCCATTCTGGGCAGCCTCGTCGTTCTGGCCTATTCCAGACACCGCGAGTTCCATGCGGATGCGGGCGGCGCCCATCTGGCGGGCCGCGACAAAATGATCCACGCGCTGCGCGGGCTCAAAACCTACCAGGACCGCATGCAGGACAGCCAGCAAACCGCGTTCTCCACGCTGCAGATCAGCGGCAAGAAGAGAAGCGCGTTGTTCTCGACCCACCCGGATCTCGAGGAGAGAATCCGTCGTCTGCAGGCAGGCTGATAGCCGGGGAAAATAAAGGCCGTTCCGCAGCCAATCGGGGCATGCGGAGCGGCCTTCTGCGTCGTTAGTCCGATTCGTTGTACGCTCTAAGCAAGGTATGGCGGTTGGGGCGAATAAGGTGGGCCTCGCGCAGGCTGCGCTCCAGCAGCTCCCGGCCAATGCCGAGCTCCTCCGGAGCGGTCGGCCCGCCCGCCTGCTTAAGCAAGCGGCGAATGTCCTCGCCGCTTGGCATGCGGGAGATCGCCTCCGTCAGTGCCGCCCGATGCGCCTCGGGGAACAATTCCGGCCGCTCCCCGGCAAGCCTGCGGTACAGGTCGGAGATTATCGCGCAGGCGATGCCTACCTTCGCGCCGTGCAGCACCTGCTTGCGTCCGAGGCGCAGCAGCTCCATCTCCCAGTAATGGGAGAGATGATGCTCGGCGCCGGAGGCCGAGTGGGACTGGCCGAATTGCAGCATGGCGAAGCCGGATTCGACGAGCGCCCGCATCAGCGTCTCGACGCCTGGCGGCGTGCGGCGGCCGATCTCCTCGCTATGCGCGACGCACGACAGCAGCGCGCGCTCCGTCCGGTCGTACACCTCGCGCGAGAACGGCTCCCCGCCCGCCAGATGGCCGAACGTCCAATCGAACAACGACGTATATTTGCCCAGCATATCGCCGAAGCCCGCGGCGATCATCGCGTCGGGGGCCTGCGTCAGGATGTCCAGATCGGCGAATAGGGCGGAAGGGCCGATCGCGCCGATCGTTTTCTTCTCGCCGCGCAGAATGAGCGGCGCTCCGACGGAGTTGAAGCCGTCGACGGAAGGAGCGGTCGGCACGGATACGAAAGGGATGCCGACGGCGTAAGCCGCAAAACGCGAAATATCGTGCAGCGTCCCCGAGCCGACGGCGACGACGGCTTCCGCGGCCTCCTGGCGCAGCGCCAAAATCAGCTGAACGATGGAAGCCTCGTCGGCGATCACGTCGCCTTGGCGATCCGGTTCAATCCGCGTGGTCCGAGCTCCGATTCCTGCGCGCTTGAGCTCCTGCTCCAGCCGCTCCCCCGCCACTTTATACGTTGTCTCGTCGGCCGCGACGGCGACCTGCCGATAGCCCTGCTCCTTCAGATAAGGAGCGACTTTGCCCAGCGCGCCGGATTCAATCATTACGGGACCGTTAAAGGCCATAGCTATTCCCCCCTTGCCGATTCAAGCATCGGCCGAATGTCCGAGATCGATTCCCAGATGTAGTCCGGTCGTTCCTCCGCTGCTTCCGCGCGTTCGCGCGTCGTCGACCCGCTGAGCACGAGCGCGGTGCGAATGCCGGCCCGCTTGCCCAAGGCGATGTCGGAATGAAGGCTGTCCCCGATGACGAGACAGCGTTCCGGCGGCAGCCCCAGGGAGCGAAGCGCCGCATTGGCCATATACGCCGAAGGCTTGCCGACGACGACGGACACTTCCGCTCCCGTTGTATGGACGATCGCGGCGATCGTGGCGCCTACGTCGATGCACTCGCCTCCGTCTCCGGGGAACGTCTTGTCCTCGTTGGTGACAATCAGCCTGGCGCCGTTGCGCGCCGCCCGGAAAGCGGAGTTCAGCTCCGCGTAGGTCAGCGATTCGTGCAGCGTAATAACGAGCCAATCCGCCTCCTCGGGCTTGAAAGCCAGCTGGACTCCATGGCTCTTCAGCTCTTCGTGCAGCCCTTCGTCTCCGAACAGCCAGGCTTTGCTGTCCGGTTCGTTGTCCAGCAAATAAGAGGCGGTGACGGTAGAGGTCAGAATGATCTCCTCCGCCGCTGCCGGAATGCCCATCGCCGCCAGCTTCTCCCGGCACATTCTTCGGGAGTAGTTGCCGCGGTTGCTCAGGAATACGACTTTTTTGCCGGCGGCGCGAATATGCGCCATCGTTTCCTTGGCGCCTTCAATCGCCTGCGAGCCGAGGTAGATCGTGCCGTCCAGGTCGATAATCAGTCCGTCGATTGCGTCCAGCTTCATGCTGCGGTATCCCCCTAAATCGCGAGTTCTCTCTTCCTTATTGTCCTTTCGTTTGCCGACGAATGTCAACGATTGAGTGCGTTTGGCGGCGTTCGCATTCGCTTGCATACGAACATTCGTTTAGCGCCGTTTGCAATCGGCTATGAGCACTTCCGTGCTTTTGCATTGTTTCAGGAAGCCGGGATCGGCCTTGTCGTCCGTGACGAGCGCATGAATTTCGCCGAAAGCGATCGAGGAGGCGATCGATCTTCTCCCGAGCTTCGTATGGTCGACCAGGGCGACCGTTCGGCTGGCGTTGGCCGCCATCAGCTTCTTGAGCTCGGCCTCGTGCAGGCTGAAGTCCGTCATCCCTTCCTGGACGCTGAGCCCCTCCGCCGAAGTGAAGAACAGATCGGCGTGGATGCCGCTCAAAATATCTTTCCCCAGCACGCCTTCCACCGTCCTGGAGCCGACCCGCAGCACGCCTCCGATGAGAATGACATTGTTGCGCGGATTCCGGTTCAGCGTCGTCGCCGCTTCCAGACCGTTCGTTACGACCGTCAAATAGTTATGCCCGGTCAAGCCCTTGGCCAGCTCCAGAACGGTAGAGCTGGCATCCAGCAAAATGCACTGGCCGTCGTGGACGAGCTCGGCGGCCTTCCTGCCGATGGCCTGCTTCTCCTCGGAATTAAGCTGGCTGCGGGACGGGTCCCGCGAATCCCCCGCGAAAGCCGGCTGCTGCTTGAGCGGAATCGCTCCCCCGTGGGTTCTCTCCAGCAGCCCCTCATCCTCCAAAATGCGGAGATCGATCCGCAGCGTGCCTTCCGATACCTGAAACATGCGCGCCAGATCCTTGACGAGCACCTGCTTGTCCCGCTGCAGCAGCTCCAGAATCCGGTCTCTTCTATGCGAAGCGAACATGATCGCGTTCCTCCCTTGCGTTTATGTTCATTTTAGAAGAAACGAATGCAAACAACAACAAACGAAGGCGGAACGGGATGGGAATCCGCTTGTTTTTTTACGCTTTTGGAGTCTATAATAAATAGGGATAAAAGTTTAACCGCTTTAACTTTTGGGATTATTATAAATTTAGCGAATACGGTACCGTCCGGTCGGTATCGTCGTTCCATGCCCCAAAAGTTAAAGCGCATTAACTTTCGGGGCGGAGGCATTCGCAGGACATTTTCATCGCACAGGAGAGTCGGAGGATGAAGATTAACATTTTGGACGTTGCCAGAAAATCGGGATTGTCGGTCGTAACCGTATCGAGGGTGCTGAACAACTCGAGCTCCGTTCGTCCGAAGAACAAAGAAAAGGTACTGCAGGCGATGAAGGAGCTCAACTATCACCCGAACGCCTCGGCCCGCAGTCTGGCCCGCGGCCGGACGGGAATCATCGGGCTGATGCTGACCACGCTGGACGATTCGTTCTTCGACACGGTCGTGAAGGAGGCGAACGATCGGCTGGTCGAGCACGGCTACTTGCTGGCGCTGTCGGTTGCGCAGAGCTTCGGGGACGGGTTCCGGCGTTCTCTGTTTCAGGAGGATCGGGTGGACGGGGTTATTCTGCTATCCCCTACGGACGAGGACGAACTGGTTGCGGAGCTGCAAAGCAGGAAAATTCCGTTCGTGCTCATCGACAATTCGCGAGATCACCCTTCCGCTTCCTCGGTGATCGTGGACAACTTCAAGGGGGGCTACGAGGCGGCGAAGCATTTGATCGAGCTGGGCCATACCCGGATCGCCCATATCGTAGGACCCGACCCGTTCCTCAGCAGCCGCGAGCGGGAACGGGGGTTCCTGGCGGCGCTGGAGGAGGCGGGGCTGAAACCCGATCGCCTGGAGAAAGGGACGTTCGACATGGCGTCGGGCTACGGGATCGCGACGCGATGGATCGATGCGGGTGATCTTCCGTCGGCGCTGTTCGCCGCGGACGATTATATCGCGCTGGGCGTCGTCGACGCCTGTCTGAATCGCGGAATTCGGATTCCGGAGGAGCTGTCCGTCGTCGGGTTCGACGATCAGAAATTCGCGTCGGAGTTCCGGCCGAGGCTGACGACGGTCCGGCAGCCGGCGGACAAGATCGGCGCGGCCGGCGTGGAACTGCTGCTGGCGGCGATGAGCGATCCCGCGAAACGCCCGGCGACCGTAACCGTCGAGCCGACGCTGATCGTTCGGGAATCGACGGCAAGGAAACGATAACGAGCAAGGAGGAGACTGCGGATTATGAAGTATTATTTGGGCGTGGACGGCGGAGGGAGCAAGACGTATACGCTGATCGTCGACGAGCAGGGCTCCGTTGCGGGCAAGGGGCACAGCGGCAACGGCAACCACCAGATCGATTACGCGGAGGCGAAGGCGAACATCCGCGAGTCGGTCGAGATGGCTTTGGCCCAGGCGGGACTGACCCGGGAGCAAATCGAATTCGCCTACTTCGGCTTGGCCGGTGCGGACAGAGAAGCCGATTACCGGATTTTGCGGCCGATGATCGCCGAGCTCGGGTTTCCGAGATACGAGATCAATTGCGATACGATGATCGCGCTTCGCGCGGGGACGGACCGGCCTTACGGCGTCGTGCTGATCTGCGGCACCGGCTCCAACAGCGCGGGGGTTAACCCGGAAGGGCGCTTTTTCCAATGCGGGGGCTTTACGTATCCGTTCGGCGACTTCGGGGGAGGAGGCTCGCTGTGCATTGAGGCGTTTCGCACCGTCATTCGCGCCTGGGACGGCCGCGAGCGCCCCACGCTGCTGACGCGGCTGGTGCTGGACGAGCTCGGCTACGGCAGCGTGCAGGAGATGTTCGACGATTATTTGGACCATAACAAGGTGCCTCCGCTTCGGCTCGCCAAGCTGCTGTTTACGGCGGCGAAGGAAGGGGACGAGGCGGCTGCGGATATTTTGCGCGGCCAGGGAATCGAGCTCGGCAAGTCGGCTCAGGCGGTAATCCGGCGGCTGGCGATGGAGACTCTGACGTTCGACGTCGTTCTTGCGGGCAGCATCGTCACCCGGGGCGAAGGGGATTTCGTTCACCAGCCGATCCGCGAAGCCGTCAAGGCGGCTGCGCCCGCCGCCCGCGTCGTTACGCTGGAGGTCGAGCCGGTCGTCGGGGCGGTCTGGATGGCCGTGGAGGCGACGGGCATTGAGCTGCCTTCGGCCATTTACGAGCGTCTTCGCGGCATGGCGGAATTCAGCCTCGCATAGGAAGACGGCGAGCGGACGGGTTGACGGACCGTTAATCGGGTACCGCCAGCGCACCACGGCGATTTAACGGTCCGGGAGACCGTTAATCAGGTACCGCCAGCACGCCACGGCGATTTAACGGTCCGGGAGACCGTTAATCGGGTACCGCCAGCACGCCACGGCGATTTAACGGTCCGGGAGACCGTTAATCGGGTACCGCTATTGCACCACGGCGATTTAACGGTCCGGCAGACCGTTAATCGGGTACCGCCAGCACGCCACGGCGATTTAACGGTCCGGGAGACCGTTAATCGGGTACCGCCAGCGCGCCACGGCCATTTAACGGTCCGGGAGACCGTTAATCAGGTACCGTCAGCGCACCACGGTCATTTAACGGTCCGGGAGACCGTTAATCGGGTACCGCCAGCGTACCACGGCGATTTAACGGTCCGGGAGACCGTTAATCGGGTACCGCTACCGCACCACAGCCATTTAACGGTCCGGTAGACCGTTAATCGGGTAATCCGCCAGTTCGAAGGCGGTCTGCCATATCGCTTGAGTGGAGGCTCGCCTGGCCCGGGAAAATCGCATCGCGACTATTTAACAAGGAGAGGGAAGCGACATGGCGAACAAACAAGGTTTGAAGATCGCAGTCATCGGCGGGGGCTCCTCGTATACGCCGGAGATCGTGGAAGGTTTCATTAATCATTACGAGCGGCTGCCGATTCGGGAGCTGTGGCTGGTCGATATCGAGGAAGGCCGCCGCAAGCTGGAGATCGTCGGCGAGCTGGCGAAGCGGATGGTGGCCAAGTCCGGCCTGCCGATCGAAGTTCACCTGACGCTCGATCGCCGGCAAGCGATCGCCGGGGCGGACTTCGTCTCGACGCAGATGCGCGTCGGGCTGCTCGAAGCGCGGAAGTGGGACGAACATATTCCGAACAAGCACGGCGTCATCGGACAGGAGACGACCGGTCCCGGGGGCATGATGAAGGCGCTCCGGACAATTCCGGTGCTGCTCGACATCTGCCGGGATATCGAGGAGCTGGCCCCGAACGCCTGGCTGCTGAATTTTACGAATCCGGCCGGCATGGTCACCGAGGCGATCCCCCGTTATTCCAAGGTGCAGAGCGTCGGACTCTGCAACGCGCCGATCGGCCTGCACAAGTGGCTGAGCAAGAAGTACGGCACGACGCCGGACCGGCTGTACACCGAATTCGTCGGCCTCAATCATCTGCACTGGGTGACACGGATCGAAGTGAACGGCGAAGACAAGCTGGCGGAGCTGCTCGACAAGCGCGAGGAGTATTCCGGCAAGAACGTGCCCGCGACGGAGTGGGATCTCGATTTTCTGCGCGGCTTGGGCGGGTTCCCTTCGTATTATTTGAAGTATTTTTACCTGACCGACGTCATGCTGGAGGAGCAGCTTGAATCGCTGAAGACCAAAGGGACGCGCGCGGAAGTCGTAAAGCGCGTCGAAGACGAGCTGTTCGAGCTGTACAAGGACCCGAACCTGCAAGAGAAACCGAAGCAGCTGGAGCAGCGCGGCGGTGCGTATTACTCCGAAGCGGCGGTCAATTTGATGGTCTCGCTCCACAACGACAAGCGGGACATTCAGACGCTGAACGTGAAAAACGGCAGGACGCTTGACTTCCTGCCCGAGGATGCCGCCATCGAGGTCAACTGCGTTGTGACCGGCATGGGCCCGATCCCGCTCCCCGTTACGAAGGTGCCGGAGCAAGCGAAGGGTCTGATCCGCGCGGTCAAATCGTACGAGCGGCTGACGATCGAGGCGGCGATCTCCGGAGACCGCGAAATCGCGCTGCAAGCGATGGCCGCCCATCCTCTCGTGCCGTCCGTCAAGATCGCCAAAATCCTGCTGAACGAAATGCTGGAGCAGAACAAGCCGTATTTGCCTCGTTTTTTCCGGTAATCGACAAAACCGGAGGCGCATGACGTTCCTTTCGCCGTTGCTGCGGCTGGGGAGCGCATGCGCCTCTTTCTTAACCTGCAGGCGTTTTTGCTTGTGCAGGCGGCCTGTTCGCCCTCGGGAACGCGGCCTTTTTTTATCAGAAATCCGATTTTTCTTCCTGTTCTTCTTCCTTTTCCAGTCGTCTTCTTTCGATGCCTCTGCGGATGCCGAAGGCGATCGCTCCGCCCGCGTCGTCGTCGAGCTTCGAGTAGTTGGTTTTGTCGCTGCCTTCCGCCGCTTTGATGCTGTGCATCATCGGGTGGGGGCCTTCGTCGTATTTGCGGTCGTCGTTCACGAGCACGAGATTGCGCGAACGAACCTGGCCGATCGGGAAGCCTTGCTTGCCCGCTTTGTTGATTTTGTGCTCCAGCGCCGGCGGCTTGTCGTTGGCGTTCCGCAGATCGAGCGAGCCGGACGACAGCATTTCCTCGAAGGCTTTGGCGTGCTTCGCCTGCATTTTCTTGGCCAATATTTTCTTGCGGAAGTTGTTGCGTTTCATGAGATACTTGGCGGCTTTCGGCACCGATTTATTGAACTTTTTGCGATAGTCGGGATACTTGAGCGGAATTCGGTGACTCTTGGCCTTGCGCGCGGATTTGATCGGAATAATGTCGCGGTGCGCCGCGAACAGGACGGGATTGTCCCGCACGCTGACGACCCCGTCGCGATTGTCGTGAAGCTTGCCGACGTCCTCGAACGTCTCCCTTCCGATATCGTCGCCGTCTTCCTTGTCCTCCGCGACGCGGTCGGACAACGTCTTCAGCTCGTCCACGTCCGGGTAAGGATTCATAACCGAGAAAATCTGCTCCATCGCCCCGAGGAAAGTCCCCTCTTCCATCTCGCTCTCATTGTCCGATGAATCGTAGTCCAGCGTCTCCTGCACGTAATCCCGCGCTTCGCCGTCCTCTTTTCTCCCCATATACTCCTCGTACTGCTCCTCGGCGAACTGGTCCTCCCATTCCGCGTTGTCGTCTTCCGCCTCCTCGTCGTCAAGCTCTATGGCTTCTTCGCCGTCCGACCCTTCGTCGTCAAGCTCCGCAGCCTCTCCGTCCGACTCGTCCTCGCTCCATTCGTCCTCGTCGATGTCCGAATCGGCTTGGCCCATCAGCTGCAGCGCGGCGCCGTTGCCGATCGACCCGAGAAAAGGGAACGACGGCATCGTGCCGGGAACGTAACCGGAGGCGTTCGTATTCGACGGAGCGGAAGCGGTTTGTTTCTTGCCGACCGAGAAAGCAGGCTTGCTTTTGGCATGCTTGGGCATATGCGAACCTCCGCTTGGCTTAAGGGATATCGATTGGATTCATCCATTTTTTTCTATTCTATCATTAAAAAGAAAGTCAGGGCGCACTTTTCTCGAAAAATAGGACGAGTTCGACGGTGAAGCGCGGCTTGATCGGCTTTATGGTACAATGGAACAAATGTTCTGTTGCGGGGAGAGCGCGTTATGACCGATACCCTATCCCTGTCCGTCAGGGGACTCGTAGAGCATGTGTTTCGCAGCGGCAGTCTCGACTCCGGCTTCCGGGCGGCAAGCGCGTTGACCGAGGGAACCAAGGCGCATCAGAGGCTGCAAGCGAAATACGGCGAGCGGGATCGCAAGGAAGTGTATCTGAGCGCGGAGATCACCTGCGGGGATCTTCTGTTCGCGGTGGAAGGGCGATGCGACGGCCTGCTGGTCGGGGAAAACGACGAGACGACGATCGAGGAGATCAAATCGACGGTCCGGGACATCGGAGCGATGGCGGAGCACGAGACGCCGGAAATGCATTGGGCGCAGGCGTGTTTTTACGCTTACATGTACGCGGCGGAGAGCGGCGTTGGCCGGCTGCGGGTCCGATTGACATACGTTCATGTGGATACGGAGGCAGTCAGAAGTTTTGAACGGGAGAAGACTCTGGCCGAGCTGGAGGCGTACGTTCGGGAAGCTGCAGAGGCGTATGCTCCTTATGCGCGCATGCTGGTCAAGAACAGGCGGCTCAGAGACGCCGGCATAGCGGAACTGGAATTTCCGTTCGAGGCTTACCGCGAAGGGCAGAGGAAGCTGGCAGGAGCCGTCTACAAGGCGATCGGTGAAGGGTGCAAGCTGTTCGCCCGCGCTCCGACCGGCACCGGGAAGACGGTGTCGACGCTGTTCCCCGCGATCAAAGCCATCGGGGCCGGCAAGCTGGAGCAGCTGTTCTACCTTACGGCAAGGACGATTACGAGAACGGCCGCGGAGGATACGCTGGCTCTCATGGCGGAGCGGGGGCTCGTCTTGCGGTCCGTGACGATTACGGCGAAGGAGAAGGTTTGTTTTCAGGATCAGGTCGATTGCCGTCCCGAACACTGTCCTTATGCAAACGGCTATTACGACCGGATCAACGAGGCGATCCTCGATCTGCTGGGCAGTGAGACGCTGATCCGGCGCGAGACGATCGAGAAGTATGCGCGCAAGCACGTCGTATGCCCGTTCGAAATGTCGCTCGACGCGGCCTATGGGGCAGATGCGGTGATCGGCGATTACAACTATATTTTCGACCCGAGAATTTCCTTGAAGAGACTGACGGGAGAGCGGAAGAAACGGACCGTCCTGCTTGTGGACGAGGCGCACAATCTGGTCGACCGCGCGCGGGAGATGTATTCGGCCGTGCTGGAGAAGCGGGAGTTCCTGGAGCTGGAGCGGGAATTCAAGGGAGTTCGGCCCTCGCTGCACGCGGCGGCCAAGGCGGTCAACAAGTGGTTTGTCGCGCTGCGGAAGCAAACCGGCGGAGACACGCTCGTCTCGAAGCAGGTTCCGGAGGGACTCGCGGAGCCGATCGAGGAGTTCGCGGCGCAAGCGGACCGGGAGCTGGCCGGCGGCGGCCCGGGCGCGGGAAGCGAGCGGCTGCTGAACGCTTACTTCGCCGCGGCGGCATGGCTTCGGACAGGCAAGCTGTACGATGAGCGCTACGTCGCGTATGCGGAGTTCGAGCGGAACGAGGTCCGGCTGAAAATGTTCTGTATGGACCCGTCGCATCTGCTCGCTCAGATGGGCAAAGGGTTTCAGGCGCACGTTTTTTTCTCGGCGACGCTGTCTCCGTTGGGCTATTACATGGAGATGCTCGGGGCCGAGGAGGAGGATTATTCGGTGACGCTCGGCTCTCCCTTCGACAAGGAGCAGTGGGAGGCGGAAGTCGTTCCCCTCTCGACGAGATATGCGGACCGGGAGCGGACGAAAGAGCAGCTGACTGCGGCTTTGCTGGATTTTGCGGGACGGAGGCGGGGCAACTATCTCACGTTCTTCCCCTCGTATGCGTATATGAACGTTATTTATGAGGAGTTTGCGGCGCGGTCGGGGGAAGAAGGCTGGCAAACGCTGCTCCAGACGCCCGAGATGGCGGAGGAGGAGCGCGAGCGGTTTCTGGCTCGGTTTGACGAGGCGAACGAGGGGACTTTGGTCGGTTTTGCGGTCATGGGAGGCATTTTCTCGGAGGGGATCGACCTGACCGGCGACAGGCTGAACGGAGTCGCCGTCGTCGGCGTGGGCATGCCGCAGCTCGGGCTCGAGCGCAACTTGATTCGCAGCCACTTCGACGAGTTGGGGGTGAGCGGCTTCGATTACGCGTATGTGTACCCCGGCATCAACAAGGTGCTGCAAGCCGGAGGCCGGCTCATCCGCACCGAGCGCGACCGGGGGCTGCTGCTGCTTGTCGACGACCGCTACTTGCAGCCGAAGTACGCCCGCCTGCTCCCGGAGGAATGGCGGGAATGATCGCGCAGGTGCGGGATAGCGGCCCGGCAAGGCGAATAACGTTCCGGCGGACCGCTAACCGGGCCGACCGCCCGACGCGAGACGATTAACGGTCCGGCGGACCGCTAACCGGTGCCGGACGCCCCACACGAGGCGAATAACGGTCCGGCGGACCGCTAACCGGGCCCGGACGCCCCATGCGAGACCAATAGCGGCCCTTTGGACCGTTAACTGGGCCCGGACGCCCCCCACGAGGCGAATAACGGTCCGGCGGACCGTTAACCGGGCCCGACCGCCCAACGCGAGGCGAATAACGGTCCGGCGGACCGTTAACTGGGCCCGGACGCCCCACACGAGGTGAATAACGGTCCGGCAGACCGCTAACCGGGCCCGGACGCCCCACGCGGGGCGAATAACGGCCCGGCGGACCGCTAACCGGGCCCGGACGCCCCACGCGAGGCGAATAACGTTCCGGCGGACCGTTAACTGGGCCCGGACGCCCCACACGAGGCGAATAACGGTCCGGCAGACCGCTAACTGGGGCCGACCGCCCTACGCGAGGCGAATAACGTTCCGGCGGAACCCAAAAGGGATCTTGTGAGCGCCTGAGCATTATGATATATTAGGTGTCACCTAATATTTTAAGGCGCTGGTTAAATAATTATAGGTTAGGCGGAGAGGAGATCGCGGGATGCTGGAGTGGGTGCTTCGCAGAGTCATGCTGGAGAGAGGCGTATGGTCGGGCGCGCAGCTGCTGCGGCTGCTGCAGGATAAAGCAGGTTACCGGCTGTCCGCGCCGTCCGTCAGCGCGCTGATCAACGAACAGCCCAAGCAGGTGAAATGCGAGACGCTGGACGCCCTGTGCACGGCATTGGAATGCTCGCCCGGAGACCTGTGGATCCACACCTCTCCCGATCAGACGAAAGGAGCTTAAACAAAAGTGTCCGTATTGCCTATCGTTCCTTTCGGGGAATCCATTTTACGGAAGAAGGCTAAGCCCGTAGAGACGGTAACGCCGAAAATCGCCAAGCTGCTCGACGATATGGCGGAGACGCTGTATGCGGCGGAAGGGCGCGCGGGGCTGGCCTCGCCTCAGGTCGGCATTTTGCGGCGGGTGATTGTTATGGACTGCGGCGATGGCTTGATCGAATTGATCAATCCCGAGATTATCGAGACGAGCGGCGAGCAGGAGGGAGCGGAGGCCTGCCTCTCCTACCCCGGTTACCACGGCTTCGTGAAAAGGGCGAACTACGTCAAAATCACGACGATGAACCGGCAGGGGGAGACGATCGAGCTGGAGGGGGAAGGTTTTCTGGCCCGGTGCATCCAGCACGAGATCGATCATCTGGACGGAGTACTGTTCGTCGACCACGCTCAGGGACCTTGGCTGTTCGCGGACCAAACGCAGGACAAAATCCCGCTGCTGGACGTCATCAAGCTGACCAATCAGGGGCTGTAGGAAGACATGCAGAAGCATGAAACCAAAGGACCGTCAGGGACAAATTTTCCCCGGCGGTTCTTCCCGTGCTGCTGAGAAATCCCCTGCAAATTATAGCCGTACGCGCGGCGCACGGCGCGGAATTTTTTCTTCATACGCGTACTTTCGGAAGCTGCCGGAGCGGGATGATGTGGACGAGCTCGACATATGCCTGCATAATAACAATCATGAGCCGTTATTCAGTCCTGAAAGGAACGGAGCGCAATGACGAAACGACAGCCGCTTCAATTGCACATTCTGAGAGTATTCAATTTCGTCATGTACGGCTCTCTCGCCGTATACGGTGCTTTTTTCTCCCTGTATCTGAAAGACATCGGCGTCTCCCCGATCAAGATTGGCGCTTTGCTCGCGGGAGGACCGATCGTGGCCCTGGTGGCCAATCCGCTGTGGGCCTATTGGGCGGATCGGATGCGCAACAATCGCATCGTGCTGATTCTAGCTTTAATAGGCGCGTTCGCCACTATGCAGGGAGTGTTCTTCACAGACCACGAGCCGCTGATCTACGGGGCGATCTTCGTGTATTTCATTTTTCAGAGTCCGTTATTTACGCAGAGCAACAGCCTTATTCTAAATACGATCGAGGGCACGCGGTACAAGTTCGGAGCTTTTCGGATGTGGGGATCGCTGGGCTGGGCCATCACGGCCGCGGCGGTCGGCCCGCTGATCGGTTATCTGGGCATCTCCAAGCTCTGGGTCGTTTTCGATGCCGCGATGCTTGTGGCGATTGCCGTTGCTTTTCTGCTGCCGCGCGGCAGCGAAATGCCGAACGCGGGTGCCTCGAACAAAGCGTCGTACGTTCAAATTTTCGCCAACGGACCGTTTCTGGCGCTGCTTATCGTCGGAGTGCTCGTATCCGTGCCCAATTCGATTAACGTAACGTTTGTCGCGTTATATATCGATCAGTTGGGCGGCTCGACGTCCGTGGTCGGCTGGTCCATGTTTGCGACGGCTTTTCTCGAAGCGCCGGTGTTTCTGCTGATGGACAAGTATATGAAAAGAACCGTCAAGCCGATGGTCGCCTGGCTGGTCGTGGCCAGTCTGCTCTATACGGTTCGCTGGGCGCTGATGGGCGTGGCGGATACGTCGATGCAGATCGTGGCCATTCAGTTGATGCACTGCGCGACCTTCGGCGTTTACTACTACGTCGGAACCCAACTGACGTCGCTGCTCGTGCCTGCGGCGTATCGTTCCTCCGGACAAGCGATCTACGGTCTGACGTGGGGCGGGGTATCGGGAATTATAGCGGGAACCGCCGGGGGCTGGATGTTCCAGGAGCTGGGCCCGCAGACGATGTACAGAATCAGCTCGGGAATCACATTAGTGGGTACGATCGCTTTTTGCGTCATGCTGAGGATGGTTTCCCAAAGAAGGTTCGATCGGCGTGCGGAAGGGAACAATATGGGGGCATAACCAATCAGCGCAAGGAGGATTGAGATGTCCGAACATAACCACGTGGTCGACAAGGACGGAGATATCGCGCCGGATCAGGTAGGGGACGCCATCGCCAGAATCGAGCCCGCGGAACGGGATCGCATTCTGAGCAATTTCGAACGGTTCAAAGGTTATCTTCACAAACGGATCCGCATGGCCGAGAGCATCGGCATGAACGAGGAGCAGATGGCGATCATCGCTCAGGAGGTCGCCGGCTATTTGGCAAGCCACGAGGAGCCCCGCAATAGCGAAGAACTGCTGCTGCAGGAGCTGTGGAAAGCCGGGACGGAAGAGCAGCGGCATGCGCTTGCCCACATGCTGGTGAGGCTGGCCCAGGAATCTCGAACGCACTAAAGCGACAGAGAAGAGGCGCGTCCTCCTTCCGGTGGTCGGAGCAGCGCCTTCTCGACCTGTGGCGGGTGCTGCCTTCGCAAGCTGAAACCTATCTGCCGGCCGCTGCGTCTGAATAGCGAGGTGATCGTGCAGATGAACAGAAGGTACTGGACTGCGGCCCTTGCCGCTCTGCTGCTTTTGACGGGCTGCGGAGCTTCCGGACCGGCGGGAGGGCCGATGCCGAGCACGCAGGAGAATCGGGACCCGTCCGGGGAGCGGAAGCCGGAGGTCGCGCTTGTTCAATGGCAGGACGCCAAGTTTCTGAAGGCGGTCGTCAGCCGTTCGCAGCGGTTCGGAAGCGTTCATTCGGCCGAGCTTGGCGCGTTCCCGGAGGGGGAGGAGCTGGAGACGTTCGTCAAAGCCTTCCGCGCCGCGAAGAAAATGGAAGGCCAACTGGACATCGCCAAGCCGGAGTACGACGTTTCGTTCGTCGGCGAGGACGGCCAGGCGGATTTTCATCTCTGGCTGGGACGGACAACGGGGACGAAGGGCTTGTACACCTATGTAGCGGATACGGGCACGGGATACACGTTGTCGGAAGAGGACACCAATCGGTTAAGGGATTTGATTCGCTCGCTGGACTATACGCCGGATCAGGCCGTCGCCAACGGCGAAATCGTCAATCTGTACGGCAGGCTGACCCATCTGGACAAGTGGGAGGCCTTCGTCGAACAGGTTAACGAGGGGATCCCGGGCGAAGTGCATCTCGTCGACTACACGATCGAGGGGGACCCGATCTTCCGGGATTTGCTTTTTGACGGACAGGCGATCCAGTATACGTACGACAACTCGATGGACGGCTTCGGCACTCCGGAGAGAAGGATCAGCTTCTGCAAAAGCCTGGAGCAGGACGGGGAGCGTTACACCTTGTCCAAATGCGACGGGGACGAGTCCTGGGTCGTGCTGGATGCGCAGGCCGGCGACTAAAATGGGAGAGCCGCTCGCTGTTTCAGGCGTGCGGCTCTTTCCATAGAACACGGCTGTTTTACTGCGGACGAATGCGGACGACGCCGATCTCGACCGCGTTGATGGCGATGGAGTTGCCACCCTGATTGTTGGACGCGCCGGCCTTCTGACCGACGTCGATGCGGGTTTTGCCATTGTTCCACTTCTTGACGTTTTTTGCGGTTTTACGCGACATTGCGGATCACTCCTCTCTTATTTGCGGCGGCGCTGGGCTTGCTTCGAAATTCGAATATTCAAGGCGTTGCTGGCGAGCGCGTTGCCCTGGGCGGCAAAAGCGTCGGCGTGCTGGTAGATTTGAATGACGATGTACTGATTTTTGCCGACGCGGTAACGATAGGATTTGACTCGGGTGTGGTTCACGTTCGGCCTCCTCGCTTGGCGGATACCGCATCGTATGCGGCGCGTGGCCAAGCCGTCGCGGCGGGTGCGTAACCGAATAAGCCCCTTCGCTTGAGAGGAAGCGAGGGGCTTATTTGCGATACCGGCGCAGCGGGCGGCGTTACTTGTTCGTGCTGTGCTGCTTGCCGGGGAGATGCTTGCCGCTGTTCTCTCCTCCGCTGCCTTGGGTGCGGCGCTTGCGGTTTCTGCGGTCCTTGTCCTGGGTATCGTGCAGCTTGTCGACGAATTCGCCCGTATTGTCCATGCGAAACGGAAGCCTCCTTGTTTTACGGATCTCCGTTATACGGTGCCCAACGAGCGCGTGAGGGATACTGAAATAACAGCCGGCATCCCGTCTTCGATACTACTTAAACTCGATGGAGCTTGCCAGCTCCGGGCCGTTCTCTCCCGCATGGTAGACGGACAGCGCGTCCCGGCCGTCGTCTACGACAAGATAAGGGCAGCAGTCGAACAGAATCAGGCCTCTTAGCTCTCCTTTGACCCGGATCGATTCGTGGAAGCCTTTGTTCAGGTCGGAAAAATCGTTGGCGGTGTAGGCGACGACCTCGTCGCCGATCTTCTCGGCGTAATGGTGTCCGGTTCTGCTGACGATTTTGTCGCGCGGGGCGGCGTGCACGCGTCCGCTAAAATAAGCGTCGACCGCGTCCTGCTCTTTGCCCTTGGCGAATTCCGGCCAGAGGTCGCTGAATACCATGTAGCCGTTTTTATCGTTTTTGATCAAAATCATCGGAACTTGCATCGGGCCGTACGGGAGCACGAACAGGTCCTGCAAATCCCCGATGCGATCCTTGCCCTTCGTCTGGTACAGCGGGCCGTTCTTGTCGTAGACGTAAACCTGCTTCTCGATCTGGACGGCGGCGTAATCGCCTTCCGTCTGTATGGAGGCTTTCAGGGCGCTCGATGCCGGGGCGGCTTCGCCTTCGGAGGCATAAGCGAGTGCAGGGACCGTCAGAGCGCATGCGAGCGCGGCGGCGGTCATGAAACGGGCGGTTTTGTTCATCGGGATTCTCCTTTGGATATCATTGATTCGGAAAGCTTCAGCCGCGTACTGCCTGCCGCGAGCTTCGATCGGATCCGTCGAAGAACATTATAGGACGCCGTCCGCAATCGGAGTAAGTTACCGCCGTCATGGTTTTGGTCACGTTACGGTCATGGATTTTTCCGTCGCTTCGTTCGGGAGATGGACATCTCTCATTAAATAAGGATAGAGCAGGATTAGTCCGGCCACATACAGCGCCGCGGCGAAGTAAGCCGGCAGCAGATGGATGAAATCCCGATAGCCGATGCTGAAATGCACGCTCAGACCGGCGACGAACGCCGGCGATCCGCCCGCGAGCAGCGTCCACCAGAGCCAGCGCTGGCCCTGCTGGATTCCCCACAGCGCGAGAATAAGCAGCATGACGGCGTCGGAGAACAGAGCTCCGCCGAATCCCGCGCGATCGTGGGCGATCAGGGGGATCAGGCGCGGGTTGGCCGCTTCCAGCTGCTCCGGGGTCGCTCCCATGAAAGCCAGGTCCTGCGGGACGAATACGTGGGTGACGCCGACTCCGGCGATGACAAGCCCGCCCGCGCAGAGAGCGACTCCAAGAGCGACAAAGCAAAGCTGGCCCCATAAGCCGAGCCGCCATTGGCGGCTGTTGCGCAGATTGACCGGCTCGCGCAGCGGACGATCGGGATTGCGGCGCATGGCGAGCAGGAACATCGGCAGCAGGATTGCCGCCGCGGCGGCGTGCAGCGGGTCGAAGAAGCCGTATCCCAAATAGAGAAAGAAGCTGGGGAAGCCGACAACGCCGGAGGTCAGTACGGCCGTTCTCGCCCAGTGCCGGCCATTTTGCATTCCGTATTTTCCCAATCTGTAATAGAGAACGCCGATGGAAATCATCGTTCCCGCCAACGTGATGCGGTCATGGGACATGAAATGCAGCAGATGCTCGTTAATCCTCCCGACCTCGTCGCGCGTCATGCCCAAATAATCCTCGTCGTAAGGGAGCAGCACCGAAGACTCGGCGATGAGCCACGCGACGATGCCGCCGACGATCATCCCCAGTCCGAGCAGGCACATCCATCCCCAATGCTTCCAGAAGGAAGGGGACTCGGGTATCGGCTGACCGGACAGACGCTCGTGGATGATCGCTTCGTTGATTCTTTTCGGCAGCCCCGGGCCGGATTGGACGAGTCCGCTGTTGAGCAGCAGCTGATCCGCCCCGGCGCGGAGCGCGTCGACGGCGTCCTGCGGCTCGTGGATGCCGGCGGCCGATTGGATCAGCCAGCTTCCTTGGGGGAACCGCTCTCGAATCCGCTTGATTTTTGGCAGCGCCGCGTCTTGGCCATCCGTTCCGTAACGAACGGCTTCTCCGCGCTCTCGCAAAGCTCCGCCAATGACGCAACCGCTCCACAGCCCGCGGTCGATTGCGGGCAGCAATTCCGTGAGCTGCGCATCCGGGAAATCCAGAGGGAGATAGAGAAAAAACAGCTGCGGCGCAGGGCGGGACAGACCGCCGCGAACGAAGGCCGAGAATCGCTCGAGCTGCGCGAGGTTGTCTTCCAGGCCGCGGTCCGCAGACCATATTTCGATATAAAAGCCGGCGGCTCTCGTCAGAGAGAAGGCTTCCGCGAGAAGCCGCAGCTGTTCGAAGCTTTGGTCGGGTGAGGAGCCCGGCTCCGGCGACAGACGAACGAATCGCGGCAGGGCGTCCCCGGTCTCGTCCAGCATGCGGAGCGAACGGATCAGGCCGGAATTCTCGTATTCGTGCGGATAGACAATCGTCCCCGATGTCCGTTCGTACAGGATGGGCTCGCCGCTGTCGATCGGGCGCACCGTTACCGGACCGACTTCGACGAATCCGAAGCCGAATTGCGCGAGCGCCCGGTGGGCAACGCCTGCAGGATCGACGCTGCCGGACAGCCCCAGGGGCGTCGAAACGGGCAGCGCCGCAATCCGGTCCCGCAGCAGGGGGGAAGGCTCCATATGGCCGAGCGTCTTGATCAGCAGCGTCCCGCCGGGAATCCGGCTGATTCGCCCCATCGCGCCAAGCGTGAACCCCCGCGCGGCTCTGGACGGCAGCCGGGACAGAACGGGCTTAAACAAAGTTTGGTAGGACCAATCCGGCACGCTATCCACTCCCAGTAACAAGGTCAGCAAAAGTATACCATATCCGGCAGGATGAGGGGGCGATGCGGCTTGGTCGCAGAAATGCGGGCGGCCGGGCAGCGTAGAAGGAGGTGGCGAAAGGCTGGGGGCAGGACGGGATGTTCTAAGGAATCGAGCAATGTGAGGCGAAAAGGCGGTTGGCGGGATTGGATGTTCTAAGGAATCGAGTAACGTGGGGTGAAAAGGCGGTTGGCGGGGTGGGATGTTCTAAGGAATCGAGTAACGTGAGGCGAAAAGGTGGTTGGCGGGAGGCGATGTTCTAAGAAATCGGGTAACGGAGGGCGAAAAGGCGAGTAAGAGGGCGAGATGTTCTAAGGAATCGAGTAACGTGAGGCGAAAAGGCGGTTGGCGGGAGACGATGTTCTAAGAAATCGGGTAACGGAGGGCGAAAAGGCGAGTAAGAGGGCGAGATGTTCTAAGGAATCGAGTAACGTAAGCGAAAAGGAGGCTGAACGTGAGGAACGCCCATTTTCCCGCAAGGTTGTCGTAAGATATTGAACCTGATAAGATTCGTATAGGCTAACAACAATCTATTCGAGCGATGGGAGATCGGCGTCCGACATGAAATTCTCCGTGCAATTTTTATCGTTCTTCGTCATTCACAATGAGGGCTCCGACCCGGACGGGCCCAAGAAATATAAGCACTACCAGACGCTGACGCATGAGGAGTACCAGGACAGCGAGCTGAAGGCGTTCCTCGACGGAGAGTTCAAACGCATCGCCAAACGGAAGGCCGAGATCAACGCGCCGTCCGAGAACGTGCCGACGAAGATCGGCCGGTTTATCGTGGAACCGGGGCACGACTTGACGAGCAACCCGAATTACAATCTTTTTCAGCGGCTGAGAATGGCGGTCGACAAGGTTGAGTTCCACAATTTCAGCGATGACGTGCTGCGTCTGTACATGGACACCAACTCGGTGCGCGGGGGCGCGTTCGTCCTGGCGACGGCGAAGCTGAACGAGCTGTACGACGATCCGTTCCTGTTCCTGTTCAAATGCGACTTCGAGTCGAAAATCGCCCGCGTATCCGACGAACGCAGCCTGATCACGCAGGTCGAAATGGCGATCAACGCCAAAAACATCAAAGCGATCCAGTACCCGCACATGCCGGAAGAGGGAATGATCGAGGAGTGGGAGCTTAAAATTCACCAGGCTTCGCATGCGCGGTATTTCGAGGATTTTCTGAAATACGTCAGCTATGAGAAGTCGAAGCCGGAGATCGTCTCGGACCAGGTGATGGAAATGGTTCATCAGTACATGGAGACGAAATGGCAGGCGGCGGATATCCCTTACTACGACGCAGGTCCGGAGGAAGGGGAGGAAGCGGCGGACGTTCCGGTGACGGAAGAAGTGGCGGCTCTGAGGCAGGAGAAGCAGCAGTTCGATGTCTGGGCGGCGGGCGAGAAGCGGGAGCTTCAGGAGAAATGGAGCCACGATCACGTCATGGAGGCGACCAAGCAGCTCGTGGAGCTGCAGCCGGATCTGGAGCTTCGCTTTAAGCTGGACGATATTTTGATCAAGGGGCATATGGAAGACTACGGCAGCAACATCCACATCGCCAAAATGAACGGAAGGTTCGTCGTCCTGATCGAAGGGGATGCGTTCCAGTTCGAGAAAGGCGTGTCGCCGATCGAGCTCCTTCATCCGGAGGAGATGCAGGAAGTGCTGCATCGCGTCGGCAACGGCGTGCGCAGAAGGGCGAGCGACGAAGCACCGTCTTTGGATTAGGGAGTACGAAGGTCAGAGAGCGAGAGAGTCCGAAGACGCCCACCGTAACTGGAATATTTATTGGGGCGCAAACTCGTCAATGGCTTGAACAGCCAGCTCCAAAGCTTTCCTTCTTCTTTCTAAAAGCGTTCTTTGGGGACTGCCCGTCTTGGACTTGGCATAACTATTTTCTATGGATGGAAATAGCCCGGTAATCACAATGCGAGCTTCCGCCAAATCTTCCTGAGTATGAGGATGGGGCCTTTGATTCCAAACGTGTTCCAACAGGGTCAGGCCGATATGGACAGCTTTGAGTCGTTTCTTCACCAGAGTAGTATTGGCGCCATTACGTGTCATCTGCGACAAGGCATTTTCCAGTTTATTGATTGTAGATTGCAAAGAGGCTATCGATTCCGTTTTATCCTGATTGGATATGTCCCTCATGTCAGTATCGTCCTTTCTTAAGGCTTGAACCGTTCTTCCGTTCCTTCAAAAGGCTAACCGGTCACCTTTGCAGGCCCTGGCAGCAGCCGATATTGCGCGTCCTTCTTTTTGGGAAGTTAATTATACCATAAGTGGAAATATACGATCCGTACATTCGAGGCGAGATCCACTATGAATCTGGAATATACCGAAATAAACGCGAACAAAAGAATAGCCGTCGGAGAAAAGCTTAGGCCGGCCAGCCATCGGGCTCGCGATCGCGGCGTCTGGAAGTACGCGCTGGCCGCAATGTGGGCGCTCGACAGCGCGGCAGTCTCCGTCTCCGCGCTCGGGATGCCGACGGGGCTGGGCAGGACGTTCGACATCGCGGCGGCGCTCGTGCTGAACGCGGCGGGAATGGCGCTGGCGGCCTGGATCGTCGCCGTTCTTCTGGCGCTCGCGAGAGCCGACAGGATGCCGCGGTTGACGTCGGGGGCAGCGGTCTATACGAGTGTGCTCGCGTATTTCGTGCTGTATTTTTCCGAGTTGGGCTGGAAGGCGTCTTTGGTGTTCGCACTGATCGTGACGTCGGTTGCGGCGGGCATCGGACTTCTTGCCGGATTCGTCGTCGGGAAGGGCGCCCGCGTCAGGCGAATCGCGCTGGGCGCGCTTGCCGTCGCAACCGCCTTAGCCTTCCTGCCGGAAGTTTCGTCGCGCCTGGCGGGCGGCGGTTCCGCTGACGACGCGGATGCAGCTGCGGATGCGGGCGATTCCGGCGCTCTTGAAGTGCGAGCTTCCGCCATGCTTCCCTCCGATCCGTCGCAGCCGGGCAGCTACGCCTATCGTCAATTCACCTATGCAAGCGGCGAGGATAAGCATCGCGCGGAGTTCGGCAAGGAGGCGGAGCTGCTGTCCTCTTCCGTCGACGCCTCCGCTTATATCGACAGCTGGCCGTGGCTGCGCCGGCAATTTTGGGGCTTCGACGAGACCGCGTTGCCGTTGAACGGCAGAGTGTGGCTTCCCGAAGGCGACGGACCGTATCCGATCGTGTTGATGGTGCACGGCAATCATTTGATGGAGGATTTTTCCGACGAGGGGTACGGATACCTGGGCGAGCTGTTGGCGAGCAGGGGGATCGCGGCCGTGTCCGTGGACGAAAATTTCTTCAATTACTCCGTCTGGTCGGGCATTCCGGAACAGGACATGAAGCTGCGGGCGTGGCTGCTGCTGCAGCATATCCGGCAGCTTCAATCGTATTCGGAGCGGCAGGACACCCCCTTTTACGGCCGGATCGACTTCAATCGGATCGCCTTGCTCGGGCATTCCCGGGGAGGCCAGGCCGCGGCCATGGCCGCGGATGCGAGCCGTTGGTTCGCGGACGATCCTTCCTTGCCCGAGCGCGGTTCCTACGAGATCGAGGCCGTCATAGCGCTGGCGCCTACGGATACGGAGGTTGACGGGGAACGGCCGCGGCTGCAGGATATTTCCTACCTTACGCTGCAAGGCGCCAAGGATACCGATCTGGTCAGCTTCTACGGGGATCGTCAGTACGGGCGCGCGGATTTCTCCGGAGTCAACGCCGCTTTCAAGGCTTCGCTCTATATCGAGGACGCAAACCACAGCCAGTTCAACACGACCTGGGGCCGCTCGGACAACGCGATGCCGGCCGGGCTGTTCATTAGGCCGAAAAGCTTGCTCCCTGCCGAGGATCAGCGCCGGATCGCCAAGACATACGTATCCGCGTTCGCGGAAGCGGTGTTTCACGGTTCGGAGGAGTACAATGCTCTGTTCCGCGACTATCGGGCAGGCTCGCTCTATCTTCCGGATACCCGTTACTTCAACCAGTTTGAGAACGGCGATTTCCGGCAGTTGATCGATTTTTCCGGAGAGGACCCCGAGAGGCCTTCGACCGGGGCGACGGCCGAGGCATCCGGGTTGACCGAGTGGCAGCATGCGGATACGATCGATCGTCAAGGAGAGGACAAGGCGGAAAAAGGGGTCGAGCTGGGCTGGCAGGAGGAAGGCTCGTATTCGATCGTGCTTGGCCCGGTTTTGCAAGAGGGACCCGAAGAGGAAGATCATCTTATGTTTTCTTTGGCGAACACGAGCCGGGCGCTCGAAGCGGATTATCAGGAGGAAGACGCGGAGGAGCTCGCAGCGCTCGAGGAAGCGCTGGGGACGAGCTTGTCGATCGACATCGAGCTGGAGGACAGCTCGGGGAACTCCGCCCGGCTTCCGCTCGATCTGTTCATGGAGGCCGAGCCGCCGGCGGAGCCCGAGTTCACCTGGCTGCCTGCGCTCGAGCCGGTTCTGGCCAACGGAAAATTCAAAGATACGGAAGAGCCGGTTTATCAGACGTATGAGCTTCCGCTCAAGGAATTCGTGGAGGAGAACCCCGACTTCGACCTGTCCGAGTGGCAGCGGATTACGTTCCACTTCAACGAAGGCCCGGGCAAGGTGATGCTGGACAGCGTAGGTTTGATGGCGGGGTGAATTCCTAACGTAACGGGCAGTTAGTTGTTGAACAAACAGACTTTTTATATTGAAAATAATTATCAAAAATTTGGATTGGTTGAGTATTTATTGTTAAAATCCTATAATTACAGGAGGTGGAGTGCAGAATGATTGACAGGAGCCGATATTATGTACTTAGTTTATGTTGATGAAAGTGGAGATATTGGATTACAGGCGTCACCAACCCAATATTTTGCTCTAAGCGCATTAGTAGTACATGAATCACAGTGGAGAAGACTCTTGGATGACGTAATACAGTTCCGCACTAATATGAGGAGTTTTTACGGGCTTAAATTAAGGGAGGAAATGCATGCGGCACACTTCTTTTCCAAGCCTGGTAAACTAGCGAGGATACCCAAGCATGAGAGACTTCAAATTTGCAAGAGAGCTATTGACTTCCAAGAAAATCTTGGGTATATCAGTCTCGTTAATGTAGTTGTCAAAAAACAGGACAAGGCGCATCCATTTGATGTTTTTGAAATAGCTTGGAATCGACTGATTCAAAGAATAGATAATACTATACAATACGACAATTTCCCCAATGGTCGTGGCAGAGGCATCGACAAAGCCATTATAGTCCCGGATCAAACTGATAATAAGAAGTTAACAAGTTTGGTTAGGAAAATGAGGCGGTATAATCCGGTACCCAATTTAGGTGCTCCAGGTTATAGGATGCTGCAAACTAACCTAATTGTTGAAGATCCCTACTATAAGGATTCTGCCGGATCATTTTTGCATCAATTGGTCGATGTTAACGCTTACTTTCTGTATCAAATGCATCAGCCAAATGCCTATATTCGTTCAAAAAAGGCACATAATTACTTTAAAAGGTATAATAATGCGTTATGTAAAGTTGCTTCTAGAACAGATCCATATGGAATTGTTTATATATAATATAAGACAAAATAAAAGGCCCAAATGGGCCGGTGGGAGCCTACTGCCAAGACTGGCTTGGGTTCAGTTCCAACTTAATTGTACTTTAATAAGTATTGAATGTCAAAAGACAAAACCAATCAAGGGCATTTGGAGTAGTCACTGTTTTAATAAACTGCAAAATGAACTATAATAAAACCTACAAGTAAATTCGAATGCTGTGAGATGAAGAGAACAGCTGCCAGGCAGGTGCGAACTCCCCGAGTCCGTGTCCGATTCGGCAGCTGTTTTTTGCATTTTTCGGCGTTCAGCCGAGGAAGGGGGCGTCAGATGGGGCTGTTGAGGAAGCATTCGGTCATTCCGGCCGTTCGCAATATGAAGGAATTCGAGCAAGCGCTTGCATCCTCTCAGGAAGTGATTTTCTTGCTGGAGGGGGAGCTGATTCACCTTCAAGGCCTCGTCTCGAGCGCCAAGCAGGCGGGGAAGAAGATGTTCCTCCATCTCGATATGGTGAAGGGGATCAAGGACGACGAGGCTTCGATTCATTTTCTGTCCAAGGCGCTCAAGATCGACGGCGTGATCAGCACCCGCACTTCGAGTCTCATCCATGCGAAGAAATACGGACTGATGGCGATTCAGCGGGGCTTTCTGATCGATTCCCATTCGGTCAAGACGATTATCAATTCGGCGTCGCACGTCAAGCCGGATTACATCGAAATCCTGCCCAGCTATTCCCATCCGAAGATCGGGATCATTCAGCGCGAGACCGGCATCGATATTATACTGGGCGGATTTATCGACGGACCGGAGGATTTGCCGCCGCTGTTCGAGGCCGGGGCGATCGCGGTGTCGACGAGTCATGCAAGTATGTGGAAATAAGCACGACCGAGAGGGCGCAAGGAGGAAACGGGTTGGAAAAATACATTCTGTCATTGGATCAAGGCACGACCAGCTCGCGGGCGATTTTGTTCGATCATGCCGGGCGGATCGCGCACGCGGCCCAGCAGGAGTTCAAGCAATATTTTCCGAAGCCGGGCTGGGTGGAGCATAATGCGAACGAAATCTGGGGCTCCGTCCTCGCGGTCATCGCGACGGTGCTGTCCGAATCGGGCGTTAAGCCCGAGCAGATCGCCGGCATCGGCATTACGAACCAGCGGGAGACGGCGGTCGTATGGGACAAGGAGACGGGAGTTCCCGTGTACAACGCGATCGTCTGGCAGTCGCGGCAGACGGCGGACATTTGCGAAGAGCTGAAGAGCGCGGGCCTGAACGAGTCAATCAGGAGCCGCACGGGTCTGCTGATCGATCCTTATTTTTCCGGAACGAAGGTCAAGTGGATTCTCGATCATGTGGAAGGGGCCCGCGAGCAGGCGGAGCAAGGCAAGCTTCTGTTCGGCACGATCGATACGTGGCTGATCTGGCGCTTGTCCGGGTGGCGCGTGCATGTGACCGACTATTCCAACGCGTCCCGTACGCTGATGTACAACATCCACGAGCTGTGCTGGGACCCGGAGTTGCTCCGAATTTTGACGGTGCCCGAGTCGATGCTGCCCGAGGTGAAGCCTTCGTCCGAAGTGTACGCACTGACGGATACGCATCACTTCTTCGGGTGCGAAATTCCGATTGCCGGCATCGCAGGGGACCAGCAAGCGGCGCTGTTCGGTCAGGCCTGCTATGACAAAGGGATGGCGAAAAACACGTACGGAACCGGCTGCTTTATGCTGATGAATACGGGCGACAAGGCGGTCGCGTCCGATCACGGGCTGCTGACCACGATCGCTTGGGGAATCGGCGGCAAAGTGACTTACGCGCTGGAGGGCAGCATTTTCGTCGCCGGTTCGGCGATCCAGTGGCTGCGCGACGGTCTGCGCATGTTCGCCGACGCCAGGGATAGCGAACGCTACGCGGCCAGAGTCGAGTCGACGGAGGGCGTCTACGTCGTGCCCGCTTTCGTCGGGCTGGGGACGCCGTACTGGGACAGCGACGTTCGCGGCGCCGTGTTCGGACTGACGCGCGGCACAACGAAGGAGCATTTTGTCCGGGCCACGCTGGAATCGCTCGCTTATCAGACGAAGGACGTGCTGGCGGCGATGGAGGCGGATTCGGGGATTACCCTGAAAACGCTGCGCGTAGACGGCGGAGCGGTGAAAAACGACTTCCTGATGCAGTTCCAGAGCGATGTGCTCGGAGCGGCGGTGGAGCGTCCCGTCATCAACGAGACGACGGCGCTCGGGGCGGCTTATCTGGCCGGACTGGCCGTCGGCTTCTGGGAAAGTCCGGAGGAAATCGCGCGGCAGTGGAGCACGGACCGTTCCTTCGCGCCCGCGATGGATCCCGTTGAGTCCGCGCGTCTGTACGAAGGCTGGGGCAAAGCGGTGAAAGCGGCGATGGTTTTCAAATGAACGCCGGCGTGGTAAAGTAGAGGTAAGTAAATACATCGGGTCAGAGAAGAGGAGAGACCGCTTCACGTTATGCGTTACGGCGCATAATGTGTTTGCGGTCTCTTTTTCCATACTGGCGAAAAGAGGGGTTCGACATGGGGGAACGCGTTTTTGCAGGTCATGGACGATCGGCGATATTCGAGAGGATGCAGAAGGAAGAGTACGATCTGCTGGTGATCGGGGGAGGCATTACGGGAGCGGGAATCGCGCTGGATGCGGCCAGCCGCGGCCTGCGCGCGGCGGTTGTCGAGATGCAGGATTTCGCGGCGGGCACGTCCAGCCGGTCGACGAAGCTTGTACATGGCGGGCTGCGTTATTTGAAGCAGTTTGAAGTGAAAATGGTCGCGGAGGTCGGCAAGGAGCGGGCGATCGTATACGAGAACGGACCGCACGTGACAACTCCGGAATGGATGCTGCTGCCGATCTACAAGGGAGGAACGTTCGGATCGGTGTCCACGTCGATCGGGCTGCGGGTATACGATTATTTGGCCGGGGTCAAGCGGAGCGAGCGGCGGAAAATGCTGAAGGCCGGAGCGACGCTGCAGAAGGAGCCGCTGCTGAAAAGAAACGGCCTGCTCGGGGGCGGATATTACGTGGAGTACCGGACGGACGACGCCAGGCTGACGATGGAGGTCATGAAGCGCGCGGTGGAGTTCGGGGCGACGGCCTTGAATTACGCGAAGGTGGAGCAGCTCGTGTACGCGGACGGCGGGGGCGTCAGCGGAGCCAAAGTGACCGATCTGTTGACGGGAGCGAGCGGAGAGATACGCGCCAAGACGGTCGTGAACGCGACGGGGCCGTGGGTCGATACGCTGCGGGAGATGGACCGCTCCAACCACGGCAAGAAGCTACGACTGTCCAAGGGCATTCATCTGGTGATCGATCAGAGCCGGTTTCCGCTGCGGCAGGCGGTGTACTTCGATACCGACGACAAGCGGATGGTGTTCGCGATCCCGCGCGACGGCAAGGCGTACGTCGGCACGACGGATACGTTCTACGATGGGGACAAGGCGCATCCGACGATGACGGAAGCGGATCGCAAGTACGTTCTCGACGCGATCAACTTCATGTTCCCGGAAACGCGGCTTACGGAGAAGGACGTCGAGTCGAGCTGGGCGGGCGTTCGGCCGCTGATCTACGAGGAAGGGAAAAATCCGTCGGAAATCTCGCGCAAGGACGAAATTTGGGAGTCGAAGTCCGGCCTGATCACGATTGCCGGAGGCAAGCTGACCGGCTACCGCAAGATGGCCGAGGATACGGTCGATCTGGTCGCGCGCAGACTGCAGGGCCGCGTGCAGACGACAGCCTGCCGGACGAAGAGCATCGCCATCTCCGGAGGAGAGCTGGGCGGCTCGGCCGGACTGGAGGCTTATGCTTCGCAGGCCGCGAAGCAGGGGACGGCCGCCGGCTTGTCCGCCGAGGCGAGCCTGCGGATCGCGCGCTTCTACGGCTCCAATGCGGAGCGAGTGTACCGCTATGGGAATGCCGCGGAGGCGGAACGGTTCGGGCTTCCGCTGGACCTCTACATGCGGGCGAAGTACGCAGTAGAGGAGGAGATGGCCGCCAAACCGGTCGATTTCTTCATTCGCCGCACGGGGGCGCTGTTCTTCGAGATCGAGACGGTGCGACGCTACAAGGCAGGCGTTATCGCGTTGATGCAGGAGCTTCTCGGCTGGAGCGACGAGCTGGCTGCGCGCTATACGGCGGAGCTGGACGACGCGCTTCGGGACGCCGTCGTCCCCCGGGATTTGCAGTAAGCGCTATTCGCGGTAAAACAGGGGCGGATTAAAAGAAGAGATGGCTTTACTGAAGAATAGGCAAGATCCTGGCAGGAAAGGAGCTTGCCTATTTTTGGCGTCTTTTTCGATGATGGATATACTTTGGATGGTCGAACCTGGAAGGGGGTGCTAAAATTGACCCAAAGGCGAAAGAAAGGCGGGGTATACATGGCGACGACAACGATTGGAAAATGGGGAAACAGCATGGGCGTCCGCATTCCTCAGGAGATTCTGGAACATGCCAATCTGGCGCTGGGTTCGAAAGTGGAGGTTCATCTGGTCGCCGATCAAGGCATTCTATTAAAATCGGCCGAGAAGAATAGGCGTAAATCCAATCGGGAGCTGCGCCAGTTGTATTTGTCCAAGCGTGGAAAAAACACGCCGCAGATGTCTCCAGGCGAACTGATCGACGATTCCATAGGGGATGAATTTTGAGAAATGACAAATTAGAGGGGACGTGGAGCGAGGCCGCATTGTGTGGTGCCAACTTCACCCTGCCAAGGGTTACGAGCAAAACGGCTACCGTGCCTCAATCGTAATATCGGATGGTTTCATTGATCCTTCATTGAACAAAATGGCGCTGACCGTTCCGGTCACGACGCGTTCGACGGGGCATAGCTTTGAAATTCCCGTTCCCGCGGGAATCCAAACGCCCGATGCAATCTTATTGCCATCAACTCTCCACTTTCCGGAGCTGGAGGGCGTAGTTCTGATTAATAACCTGAGATCGATTGATCTGGAGGCAAGAAACGCAGTGGTAATCGGCAAGATCGACCCGAAGTCCGCTTTTTTCGAAGAGATTATCGATAACGTTATGGGCATCGTCGCATACCCTGAAGAGGACGAGGAGTTAAATATAAACATAGAATAAGCTGCGGCAGGCGGTCGACCGATGTGGGGAATTTCGCACCGGGCGGCCGTTTTTTCGATATGCAGCTGTGGGTATTTATCGCCGGAACCCAAAGGGGGGCAATGTTGTCAGATTAAGCGGATTATGCGCGGCCTCGACCTCGACCTCGGTTCCATCGAGGCACTTTTGTGACCTTCGTGTCCCGACCTCGGTTCCATCGAGGCACTTTTTTGGTCTTCGTGCCCCAACCTTGGTTCCGTCGCGGCACTTTTTTGGCCTTCGTGCCCCAACCTCAGTTCCGCCAAGTTAACCTGACAACATCCCTCGTATTTAAGATTTTTTTTGGGACCTTGCCATTCATAAATCTTCTTTCTGCTGCCGATAGAATGGAGGAGATTATAGGAATAAATGGAAGCTTGCGCTGGAGATGAGGTACAAACCATGCTAAGGAACATTCCCAAGACCGAAAAGGTATTCTATCTTATCTATATGGCTTGGATAGTCCTCCTTCTGCTGCAATATCTTAGCGGTGGAATCTTGATGATCGTTTTGTTTCCAATTTTCTGGTTGTATCTGGCGTTTATTCCGTTTTCCATTATATTTTCAATTCTTTTGTTCTTGGATGGTGAAACATGGATTTCCAGACAGAGGGTGGGCGCCCTTCTTTTTTTGCTTCCGAGCATGTTCCTATTCGTGTTCCCTTTTATCGGCCATCAATTCAAAATATATACGTCTTCCCCAACCGATGAGCTTATTAAATCTTATATTCAGACGGAACAGCTCGGCGGACCTTTCGATATCGATACGTCATTACCCTTTACGAGATATGACAAGGAAGAAAAAGTGCTGGAACTAAAGATAAGAATTGACCCTGAAAAATATTTAGAACACTATAATACCGCTCCTTACGTTTTGGAAGCTAGCGCAGCGAGACCATTTATAAGCCGCTTATCGCATAATTACCTGAGCGTCCCAAGTCGGATAAGCACAGTAACAAAGGTGCCTAAGACGATTATCGTTAAAGGATATTGGGGAGAGGAACCGGTTCTTACCGGTTATTTTACGCGCGGGCTGAAGGAATATAAGTTGGTTGAACCCTATCCACAGCTGGCTTTGGTAGGGTCCCAAGGGATTTGGTATTTGGAGTATGAGTCAAATGGCATTAGAAACAGAGTGATGATCGAAAGGGTTGAAGGGGGAGACTTTAAGGTTGATTTAAGCACTTATAGGTGAAAACGGATCGATCCGCTGTTCGGGAAGAACGCCTCACAATTCAATTTTTGCGCCGATTTCTGACACACCCGGATTTTTCTCACAAGGCACCCCTATCTATACAGGGGGGGTGTTTTTTGTTTTCTTCGCTTTTTTTATAATAAATGTGGTTAAATAGGGTTCTTCTTAGGTCAATAAAGAAAATCATTATATCGAGAGAGATTCATCGGTAGGCTGAAGGTAACGATTTTGAGCGAAAACCGGGAGAACTGGCAGCTGATAGAGGTGGCTGCGCGCCAGGGACAGATCGGATTCAGCGGGAGGAATCAGGGTGGAGAGAAGGATCGGGCATTCGACCGCAAGGGAACGATGGAGCAAGAAAGGACGCATCTCGCTGATCCCGGTGTTGATATGGGGAATGTTGTTCGCGGCAGGGGAACGGCCGGCACAGGCGGCGGATGCGGAAGATGAGGTTAGCGATTGGGAAGAGCTGGTTGCGGCGTTTGCCGACAGCGCGAACGGTACGATCATTCGATTGAGCGAAAATATTACCCAGCCGAACGGCTCACTCGTGGTCCCGATCGGGAAGGAACTCACCTTGGATCTTGCGGGCAAAGAGCTGTCGATTACGGCTACAAATGATCCCGCCATCAAAGTGGAAGGAGGAGAAACAAGTCTCATAATTGAGGACCTGAGCGACGAGGAAACCGGGAAGCTAACGGTGAGAAGCAGCAACAGACCGGGAATCGGGGGCGGTTATCAGGGATCCGGGGGCGGTGTTAAGAACGGTACCGTGGGCAAGATTACGATCGCTGGCGGAAAAGTGACAGCGACGGGCGGCTGGGACAGCGCGGGAATCGGCGGCAGCGCTAGTTCAGATTACAACGGTACGATCACGATCGCGGGCGGAGAGATCACGGCGACCGGCGGGGATTGGGGAGCAGGAATCGGCGGCGGAAGCTATGGTCTCTTTGGCAAAGTCACGATCACGGGCGGAATCGTAACGGCGCAGGGTGGCTCTCAGGCATCGGGAATCGGCGGCGGATCCGGAGGGCGCATCGACGAGGTCACAATCACGGGCGGAACGGTGAGGGCGCAAGGTGGCTTGGGAGCGCCGGGAATCGGCAGCGGAATTAATAGGTCTGCAGGCTCGATCATCATTACGGGCGGCAGCGTTATTCCATCCTCCGGGCGTGCGGATATTTCTGTCATCGGTGCAGGCTGCTGCACTTTGGATGTCTCGTATGTTTTGGATAATACGGGAACGGGTACGATCACGATACCAAAGGGTCAGCAGTTAATTGTTCCGGCGAGCGCGACCGTGACGAATGCCGGAACCATCAATGGCGAAGGGAGGATTACCGGCGAGGGGGCAATCGACAACGCCGACGGGTTCATCGCGGTTGAGGTAGATGGCCCGAACGTGAGCGGCAATAAATTTACGCTCCATCTTGATTTGAACGACGGTTCCGGATCGAGCCTGCCCATGACCGTGTACGCGCCCTTGAGCGTGAACGATTTGACGCTGCAGGACGCCGGTGCGGCCTTGCCGGAACCGACTCGCGCAGCGCATCGATTTGAAGGCTGGTACACGGAGCTTGACGGAGGAACGAAGTTCACTGAGACAGATCCGCTTGACGACGGGAGGACGTTGTACGCGCGGTGGCAAGAGATCCGGGTGTTGCTGAGCTCGACCGCGAGCGATCCGACGAACGGCGTATTTACGGTGACGGCAACGTTTAATGAGGATGTGGCCGACTTTACCCAAGCCGATATTAATATGACCAATGGAGAAGTCGGCAGCTTTAGCGCGAGCGCAGAAAATGGAAAGGTGTACACGTTCGACGTGACCCCGACGGCCGATGGTCCCGTTACCGTGGAAGTGTCGCCCGCGGTAGCGATGGATGCGGCGGGGAGCGGCAACGCTGCGGCGCTCACCTTGACGTATGACGGGACGGCGCCGACGTTGGAGTTGAGTACGCTCGCGGGCGAAGCGACGAACAGCGCGTTTACGGTAACGGCAACGTTCAGCGAGGAAGTAACCGGCTTTGCCGAAGACGATATCAGGGTGACAAATGGGGATATCGACGACTTTAGCGCGAGTGCGGACAATGGAAAGTTGTATACATTCGACGTGAAGCCGACGGCCGACGGACCGGTAACGGTAGAGGTGGAGCCGGGGGCAGCGGCGGATGCGGCCGGGAACGCGAATGCCGGTACGTCAACGCTGACTCTGACGTATGACACGACCGCGCCGCTCGTCGAGGTTGATCCTGCGGGCAGCGCGGCCCCGGCGCGGCGCGCCGAACCGGTCGCGACGGTGACGGATGCCGGAGGATTGGCCGAACTGGTCTATGCCTGGACGTCCGGCGAGACGGCTCCTCCGTTGGGAGGACCGGAATGGCGGCCCTTCGCCAGCGGCGCCGAGCTCGCGCAAATCGGCGGCGAAGGAGATTGGTATGTGCATGTTTATGCGGCGGATAAAGCCGGGAACGATATTTTCGCATCTTTCGGGCCTTATACGTTGGACAACACCCCGCCGATTATCGTCCTGAACGGCGAGAATCCTTATTATATTCCGGCCGGACAGACGTATGTCGAACCGGGGGCCGAGGCGACGGACAATAACGACGGATCGCTGAGCGCCGACGAGATCGAGATCACCGGAGACGTGGACACGAATCGCCTGGGAGTTTATGAGGTCAGGTATGCGACGAGCGACCGGGCGGGGAATGGCGCGTCAGCGACTCGCAGCGTATATGTGTACGACGGAGATAGCCCCGTTATTCGTTTGCTCGGCGAAGAGCCTCTGGTGATCGGGGTGGGAAGCGAGTTTGATGACCCGGGAGCGATCGCGGAGGACGCCCAGGACGGCGTGATAACCTCTGCCATCACGGTCACGGGAGCCGTATACACCGACACGGTGGGAACGTATGAGTTGATTTACCGGGTGACGGACAGCGCGGGCAATGCGGCGCCGGAAGCAAGACGCACCGTGCATGTGATTGCGCCGCCGGTCGTTGCGCTGAACGGCTTGGCCGAGGTTGCGATCAGGCAAGGCAGCGCATGGAGCGATCCGGGCGCCACGGCGACGGATGCGTATTACGGCGACTTGAACGAGCTGATGACGGTGAGCGGCACCGTTGATTCGCGGACGCCGGGGGTCTACACGCTGCGGTATGCGGTGGAGAACCCGATCGGTCAATCGGCGGAAGCGGTCCGGACCGTAACGGTCGCGCGTCCCCCTGCGAATCCGTCGAGCGGCTCCGGAGGCGGAGGCGGCGGAGAGAGCCAAGACCGTCAGGACGGGGAAAGCGGTCCGGCAACCCCCAACGCCGTGAATCTTATCCTGAACGGCCTGGCCGTTCAAGCGGACGCAACCCTCGAAACGACCGACGACGGGCGAACGCTGGCCCGACTGCGGCTGACGGCGGAGCAAATGGGCGAATTGTTTGCGTCTTCGCCGGATACAACCGCCGCTATGTCCGGAACCGGCGAAGTGTTTATCCTTGGACATCCGGCAGGCGCGCTCCCTGAAGCGCGCGTACAGCGACAGGAGGTCGGGCTGGGCGCCGTCAAGGACGCTGCGGTGATCGAGGTGTCCGGCATTGGCGATATCGTCGCCTTCGAACTGCCGGCAGCGGCGCTTCGCGAGGTGTGGCGGGCGCGGCCGGAGGCCGCTCTGCAAGTAATCGTGGATGGCAACGGCATGCGCCTGCCGCTGCAAGCCGTAGCGGATGCGGCGGCGAATGCGACGATCGCGTTGACCGTCGGCCGGGCGTCGGCGGCGGACAGCGAAGCGGTTCGCGGGGCGATCGACGGCCTGGGAGCGAAGGAACTGACGGAGCGGCCGATCGTCTACAAGGCGGAAGCGGACGGTCGGGCGCTGAAAGGCTGGAACGGCGCTTATCAAGAGCGGACAATGACGCTTGACGCGGCTGCCGATCCGCTGCAAGCGACGGCGGTATGGATCGACGAGCGTTATCGGATTCATTTCGTCCCGTCGGTGTTTGCGAACGGCGGCCGGACCGTGACGATGCCGTCGCGGCAGGACGGATTGTACGCCGTCATCCGCTCGGAGCGGACGTTTGTCGACATAGCGGAGCATTGGGCGAAGGCGGACATCGAGCGAATGGCGAACAAACGGATCGTCGAAGGGCGGGAGGCGGGCGAGTTCGCGCCGTCCGATCCGGTGACGCGTGCAGAATTCGCGGCGCTGCTCGTACGCGCGCTCGGATTGCCCGAGAGGGAAGGCCGGTCGTTCGCGGATGTGCCGGAGACGGGGTGGTACGCCTCGGCGGTGGGCACGGCGAGCGAGGCGGGGCTGATCGGCGGATACGAAGACGGCTCGTTCCGCCCGCAGGAGCGGATCACGCGCGAGCAGATGGCGGTGATGATCGATCGGGCATTGGCCTATGCGGGACAGGCGGCGCAAGCGGACGAGGCCGTTCCGGGAGCCTTCGCAGACGAAGCGGAGATCGCGGAATGGGCCAAGAAGTCGGTCGAGCTGCTGACCGGAACGGGAATTATCCAGGGGCTGACGGCAACGGAGTTTGCGCCGCGAGAGGGCGCTTCGCGCGCCCAGAGCGCGGTCATCCTGAATCGGCTGCTGCAGCATCTCGGTTTTGTGAACCGCTGAATGGATCCGAGCGGAAGAATAAGTTGAAAAAAGCAAGCCTGCTGCGCCAATTTCCGGCGCAGCAGGCTTTGGTCGGAGCTCCTCGCGAAATCGCCCTCCTCTCTATACAGGGGGGTGTTTTTTGTTTTCTCTGCTTTTTTTATAATTACGGCGATTATAATCGGGCTTGCATTCGATCAGTCAGTAAAAGCATATATGGAGGGGGGTTCATATGTCGAAAATTGGAATTCAATATGCCGAACCGGGTGACGTTCTGGCCACCGACGTTAGATTGGGGAATGGCAGTCTTATACTCGCTTCCGGTCAGAGGCTGACGAGCAGTTACATTGAAAAGCTCAAAAAAATCGGAATCAAATCGGTTGATATCGTGGATACTGCCCGCCATGCGTGAATTCCCGCGATCCGGGCCTATCTTCCGCAGCGAAGAGCCGGGCGGGACGCAGCGAATTTCGCTTTAGCGCACGCGCCCGGAAGAGGCCGCATCGTCATCGGGGCGCGCGCTGTCCGGCCAGCCAAAACCCAATCATTGACCTCTGACGGCCGCAACCCCCAGAATCTCCTGCCTGAACTGTTCGGCGGCGGAGTCCAGGGCCGAGCGGTCCGCAACTTCGACATACAATTGCTCCAGCCGGTCCAGCAAGGTCCGAGCCTCTGTCAGCAGTCCGATCGAGCGCTTCATGTTGGCGGAGTATTGCTGCTTGATCGGAGCAAGCTCTTCGGCATAGGTTTCGTCCGTGCCCGGAGCGATGCAGCGTTCGTACATATCGACAATCTCGTCGGAAGGCCGGTCGGGAAAATATTCGTGCGGAGCGGTACTGTCGAAGATCGCGAAGCCGAGCTCCCGCACGACGACCATATCCAGGCTGTTCGGATCGAAGCCGCAATGATAGATTTCGGCGTCGAAGCCGCGCTCCACGGCCGCGGCAGCCAGCTTCTTCAGCATCGTCGATTTCCCCGATCCGGGCCGCCCTTTAAGCAAATACCGTTTCAGCCCGTCCGTCAGGCCGGGAACGAAATCGACCGCCCCTTGCGGAGTCGCCGCTCCCAGGAAACGGTGAGCCTCCCGGGCCGTACCTTCCCGCTGTCGGTCCCCGAACAGACGAGAGATCCATTCGCCGGTCAGCTCGTCGGCCGCCCGAAAATCCATTTTCCCGATGTAGACCTTCTCCCAATCGTCATGAACGCGAAGCGCCTCGGCGAATCCCGCATAAGCCTGCTCGAACTTGCCCGCTATTTCGCGGTCCAACTCCGCGATTTCCGTCTCGCGAGCCGCGAGCGCCCGCCGGTCGCAGGCTTCGTCTAAATCGATTTCCACGATCGCCGCTTCCGAGGCTTCCGGAACGAGGGCGTTCGGCGTGGTGGCGTCGATTGCCCCGAGCTTCAGCGCGGGAACGATCCATCCGTCCAGAGCGTCCGGATCGGAGGCGCAGGCGATGCGCCAGACTTCATGCCCGGCCGCCGCCAGCCGGTCGCCGATCGAACGGAGGCCGCAGATTTTGCCGAGCCCCGCGCCGCCCTTCAGTACGTAAAGCCGTTCCACTCCCGGCAGCGAGGAGAGAAGCAGACTCGTATAACCTTTCGCCGTGTTGCCGCCCGCATAAAAATCGTAAACGGTGCCGTTCATCTTCGTCTCACCTTCCTGGGCTGATGTCATGGTCTATATCTATCGTATTTCAGCGCTCTCGATTTGGTGCGGCCGCAAAAGAAGGATAGACCGGACGCGGCGGCGAAAGGAACCTTAAGGAAACAGAATGCAAATGGAAGTGATGCGCATGATCATCTGGATTAACGGCGCGTTCGGCGCGGGCAAGACGCAGACCGCCTACGAGCTGCATAGAAGACTGCCGGGTTCCTACGTCTATGATCCGGAAAATGTCGGTTATTTTATTCGCAAAAATGTTCCCGGGAAAATCGCGCTCGGCGATTTTCAGGATTATCCGATGTGGCGGGACGCGAACTACGGGATGCTTAAGCATCTGGATCGGGAATACGACGGTATCGTGATCGCGCCGATGACGCTCGTCCGTCCGCCATATTTCGACGAAATCGTCGGGAGGCTGCGGGAGGACGGAGCGGAGGTGCATCATTTTGCGCTTTGCGCCGGGAAGGAGACGCTGCTGCGGCGGCTCAAAGGCCGGGGAGAGGGCAGAGAATCCTGGGCGGCCGCGCAGATCGACCGCTGCATATCGGCTCTCTCCGACGAGAGATTTAAGCACCATCTCGATACGGAGGGGTGTTCGATTGCGGACAACGCGGAACGGATTGCCGAGCTGGCGGGGGTGTCGCTGCAGCCGGACGGACGGAGCGCCGTCCGCAAGGTTTACGACCGCATTCGGACGCAAATTCGGCATATTCGGTTTTGAGACGACGTTTTTTCGCTTATTGCGGCGGAATTAAAAAGGATTTTGAAGGAAAATGTTGAAAATTGACATAATGGTTCTTTACTCGACGTAAGCAGAGAAGGCAGGGGGCATCATGATGCAGGAGTACCGGATCGGCGTGATCGCGCCGTATCTGGACGGAGAATATTACGGGAGACTGCTGCCTTATATTCAACAAGCGATACGGGAGAGGCGGTCCCGGCTGTTCGCCGTACAGGTTGCGGACGACTATTTGGGTATCGATTCGTTGGAGGAGCCGATCGCCGTCGGGCTTATCGACGCATGGATCGTCGTCCTGCCGTCCGCCAGCTCCGCGGTTTTCGAGACTCTGGATGCCGGCGGCAAGCCGTTCGTCTCCATCGGGTTTCCGTCGCCGATTCCTGCGGGCCACTCCGTGCTGGTCGAGAACCGTTCGGGCATGCGCGCGGCGGTAGAGCATCTGATCGAGCACGGGCACAAGCGGATCGCGTTCATGGGCAACCCGGGGCAATACGATCTGCATGAGCGCTACGAAGGCTATATGCAGGCGCTCGCCGAGCACGGGCTGCCGTTCGACGAACGGTTGGTCGTCCAGACCGAAGACAATCTGATGAGCGGCGGGGAGAAGGCGGCGCTGGAGCTGTTGGACCGGGGGGCGGATTTTACCGCGATTGCGGCGGCAACGGACTTCAACGCGCTTGGCGCCATCGACGGTCTGCAAGCCCGGGGGTACCGGGTGCCCCGGGATTACGCGGTCACGGGCTTCGACGATATCGGACAGTCCGCGATGAACTATCCTTCGCTCACGACGGTCCGTCAGCCGCTTGAAGCGCTGGCGAGAGAAGCGGTGAGCCGGACCTTCGAGATGCTGTCGGGACGTCCGGCGCCGGGAGAGACGACGTACGTTCCGACCTCGCTGGTCGTGAGGTCGTCGTGCTCCTGCTCGGAGAGGTCCCTGTTCCGGACGGCGGACGAATTCGACCGCTACCTGGTCGGCCTGTCGCAGATGCGGCGTTCGATTCATGCGATTACATACAACAGTCATCGAATGACCAAAGGGCTGATCAACGCGACGAGGGACGAGAGAGTCGACTTCTCCAAGCTGTTCTGGAACTTGGCGCATTGGGGCTGCCTCGCGCTCTGGGAGACGGACGAGGACGGAAACCGGCAGTTGGTCGTGCGCCAATCGTTCACCAAACGCGGAGACCCGGTGCCGGCTGTCGGCACCTCCTGTTCGTTCGAATATTTTCCGCCGCTGGAGACGCTTCCGCCGGGGACGCTGCCGGGAGGAGAAGACGTCGTCGTCATTCACCCGATCCATTCGGAGCTGCAGAACTGGGGTTACGTCGCCCTCGTCGGCCCGCTCGGCTCGAATCACTTGGCGGCCAACGATCTGTACCGGCACAGCTTCACGATTTTGGCCGTCGCGTTGGAACGCGAGCTGCTGTTCAACCGCGTCCGCTCGATCGCCGAGAAGCTGGAGATCGTCTCGAACACGACGAACGACGGCATTTGGGACTGGAACCTGGAGACGGGGAGAATCGACTGGAACATTCGCGCCCACAAAATCTTGAGCCCTTCGGCAGCCAAGCTGACCAGCGATCCCCGCTCCGTTGTGAAGCTGGTGCACCCGGAGGATCGCCGGACGATGTGGGAAGCGTTCGAGCGCGCGCGTTCCGGGGTCGATCGGCAGCCGATTCGGCTCGAGCTGCGGATTGCTGAAGGAGAGGAGAAGCGGGAGCATCCGATCTGGGTGCATCTGGCGGGCGATCTCATTCGGGGAACCTCCGGTGCCGCGGACCGCGTCATCGGATCGATCACCGACATTACGGAGAAGAAAATCAACGAAGCGAAAATCACGCAGCTGGCCTATTGGGACTCCTTGACCGGCCTGCCGAACCGGTTGCTGTTCAAGGAACAGCTCAAGGAAGCGATGGAGGAGCGCAACAAGGACGGTCTGAAGCTGGCCGTCATGATGATCGATCTGGACCGCTTCAAGATCGTGAACGATACGCTCGGCCACCAGACGGGCGATCTGCTGCTGCAGCTTGCCGCGGCCAAGCTCCAGGAATGCGTCGGGGCGCTGGGCATCGTCGCCCGGTTCGCCGGGGACGAATTCATCGTTCTGCTGTCCAGAATCGAAGGCGCGGAGGAGATCAACCGGGTCGCCGACCGGATGCTGGACATGCTGACCAAGCCGTTCGTGCTGGAAGGGCAGGAATTCTACCTGTCCGCGAGCATCGGGGCGTGCCTGTATCCCTGCGACGCGCCGGACGTCGATTCGCTGATCCGGTATTCCGACCTGGCCATGTACTATTCGAAGGAAAACGGCGGCAACCGGCTTAAGGTGTACACGCCGGCATTAAGCTCGAAGAGGGTTGAGAGGTTTAATATGGAAACGGGTCTCAGGTACGCGATGGAACGGGGCGAGCTGGCGCTCAACTTTCAGCCGCAGGTCTCCCTGGCCTCGGGCAAGGTGTACGGAGCGGAGACGCTCATTCGCTGGAGCTCGTCCGACGGCAAAACGATCCAGCCCGGCGAGTTTATTCCTCTGGCCGAGGAGACGGGGCTGATCATTCCGATCGGCCAATGGGTGCTGGAGCAGGCGTGCAGGGCTTGCCGCCGCTGGATTCATGCGGGAATGCCTTCGCTCGTCATCTCGGTCAACATCTCGGCGCTGCAGTTCCAGCAGGATAATTTTCCGGACATCGTCCGCAAGGTGCTTAAGGATACCGGGATCGCGCCGCACAATCTGTGCCTGGAGATCACCGAGCATACGGCCGTGCAGGATATGGAGCACAGCATCCGGATGCTGGGACAGCTGGTGGAGATCGGCGTCAAAATCGCGATCGACGATTTCGGGATGGGCCAGTCGTCGCTCTACTGGCTGAAGAAGCTGCCCGTGCACATCGTGAAGATCGATCCGTCGTTTATCCGGAATCTGATGGAGGATTCGGACGACGACGCGATCGCTAAGGCGGTGATCGAAATGTCGCACAGCCTGGGTCTCTCCGTTACCGCCGAGGGCGTCGAGACGGAGAGCCAGCTCCAACGTCTGCAGCAGCTTCAGTGCGACCGGATCCAGGGCTTCTTCACGGGGCGGCCGATGACTTCGGAGCAGTTTGTCGCTTATTTCCTGGAAATCGCCAACTGGTGATTGCCGGGAGGCGGCCGCGCGAGCCTTATTCCTCATACAGCGCGGCCGCGGCCAGACATTCTGCGCGCACGGCGTCGCGAAGCTCCCCGGGAGCCAACGCCTCCGCATCGCGGCCGTATTTCATGACGATGTCGCGCGCGGATTCCAGCGTGTTGAACTCGACGCTCATTTCCGCCGCTTCCCCTTCCCGCACTTCCTCCCACGAGATCGTCTTGACGAATTTTTCCCCGGAAAAGGCTTCGCGCCTTGCCGAAGACACGCGAACCCGCGCAGCATAGCGGGGGAGTGCGGCCTTGAACCGTTCCATGGAACGCTCCCAATGGGCGGCCAGATCGAAGCCTTCCGGCCTGACGAAGGTTTCTTCAAGCATCGCGGCGTCGCGCAGGCGGGACAGCCGGAACGTGCGGAACGGATCCTCCTCCCTCTCCTCCATGGCGACCAAATACCAGACGCTCGACTTGGCGACCAGACCGAGCGGCGCAACGACGCGTTCCGTCGCGTCCGCGTCCCGGCCGCCATACCCGATGCGCAGCTTGCGCTGCTCCCAGACCGCCTGCTGAACGGTCGGCAGGTGGGAGAGGCGCGAAGGGGCGGAGTGCCAGCCCGCGCCGTCGATATGGATGCGCTCCCGTGCGTACTCCGCGTCCCGGCGCACCGTCTCCGGCAGCGCCGACAGCAGCTTGCGCAACGCGGTTCCCGAAGGCTCGTTCAGACCCAAGTCGGCGACGATGCTGGAGGAGTGGAGCAGCAGCAGGGAACGAATCTCGTCGGTCGTCATTCCCGTAACCCGGTTGCGGTACCCTTCCGATAATGCCCAGCCTCCCTTGGCGCCCCGCTCCGCATAGACGGGAATGCCGGCTACGGCCAGCGCCTCCATGTCGCGCTGAACGGTTCGCTCGGAAACTTCAAGCTCGCGCGCGATCTCCCGGACCGTCATGCGCCCGCGGGATTGCAGCAGCGAGAGCAGCGCAAGCAAACGATCGGCTCTCATCGCGTGTCCTCCGTTCGATTGGAATAATCCCAGTATATCCGATTTATAGGACAACGGATGTCTTATTTCGGAGGGTATTCTTGAACTGAGCGATAAAATCATTTGCGCATAAGAGGAGGAAACGAAAAGATGAAACCGTTGGAAGGAAAAGTGGCCGTCGTCGCCGGGGCGACCAGAGGAGCGGGCCGGGCGATCGCGATTGCGCTCGGCGAGGCGGGAGCGATCGTGTACGTCACGGGAAGAAGCGTCAGGGGAGCGCCCTCCGATCTGGCAAGGCCGGAGACGATCGAGGAGACGGCCGAGCTGGTGTCCGCCCGGGGCGGCCGGGGGATTCCCGTGCGCGTCGACCATACGGAAGCGGAGCAGGTCAAGGCGTTGTTCGCACGAATCGCCGATGAACAGGCGGGAAGATTGGACATTCTGGTCAACGATATATGGGGAGGGGAGAAGCTGACGGAGTGGGGCACGCCCTACTGGGAGGGCTCGTTGGACAAGGCGCTGCTGATGCAGCGCAGAGCGGTTCACTCCCATATGATCACCAGCTATTACGGCGCGCCCCTGCTCGTCAAGAGAGGCGAAGGACTGATCGTGGAGGTAACGGACGGATTCGATTACCGTTACCGCGGCAATCTGCCCTACAGCCTGGCCAAAGTATCGGTCATCCATCTGGCGGAGGCGCTTGCCTCCGAGCTGCGCCCGCACGGCATAGCGGCGGTGTCCGTCACGCCGGGATTTCTGCGGTCGGAGGAAATGCTGGATTACTTCGGCGTTACCGAGGACAATTGGCGCGACGCGGCGGCCAAGGATCCTCATTTTCTGCAATCGGAGACGCCGTTTTTCCTCGCGCGCGGACTGGTCGCGCTCGCCGCCGATCCGGATCTGCCGAGCAAGTCGGGCAAGGCGTACACCTCATGGGGGTTGTCGGACGAATACGGCATCGAAGACGTGGACGGAAGGCATCCTCACTGGGGCAATTATGCCGCGGAGCAAGGATTCTGACGAGGCTATTCCGGGTGGTTGCCGGTTTCGCTGCCGATTTTGTACGGCGTCGTAATGCCTTCGTACATGAGATGCATCGACATGCCGACGGCCGCGTGCGTCAGATTGTGGCAGTGATCCATCCATAATCCCGGGTTGTCGGCGACGAAGCCGACCTCGTAGACTTCTCCCGGCTGGACGTCCAGCGTGTCGGAATACCAGGGGCTGCCGGTCGAGGGCTCGCCGTTGCGGGAGAGCACGAGCATGTGGTGGCCGTGCAGATGCATCGGATGATCGACGGCTCCGCGGTTGATGATCGTCGTTTTGACCAGATCGCCTTCCTGCACCATGAACATCGGGGTATTCGGGAACACTTCCCCATTAATCGTATACAAGGACCCGAATTCTCCGTTGTAAAATGCCAGCTTGTTGTCGAGAACCATCTCGAACTCGCGGTCGAAATCGCTGCTTGCCGTAATGGCGGTATCGGCGGGTTCGCCGTAATCGATCGGGTTAAACGCCGTCGTCTTAGCCGGGAGGTCGGGAACGCTTCCGGCGCCGTCCCGGCTCAGAAGCACGCCCAGCTTGCCGGAGCGGCCGACGCTGAGGAAGACGGGGGCGTCCGGCATCAGGAAGGTCAAATCCATGCGGCCGCCTGTCGTCAGCTCGATCCGCACGTCCTCCAGCTCCCGGGGCTCGTTCAGCTCGGTTCCGTCTATGGCGGCGACGCGGAACGGCGTTCCCGTCAGCGTGTAATCCTGCCGGAGCCAATCCTGGGTGTTGATCAGCCGCAGCCGCACCGGCGTTCCCGGAACGACTTTCTTGCGCTGGATGCCGCTGCGGTCGCCGATCGCCAGTCCGACGCCGTCCCAGACATGGGTCATGACGATCAGATCGTCTTCCCCCGCGCCGCTTCCTTCGGCGTTCTCGGGCTCCACGACCAGGCTGCCGAACAAGCCCTTCTTCACCGCTTCCTGGGAATGCTGGTGCGAATGATACCAGAACGTCCCCGTTTGCTCGGCGACGAAGCGATAGACGTGCTTCTGGCCCGGCATGACGGCTTCCTGCGTCGCTCCGGCCACGCCGTCCTCCGCGTTCGGCACGTCGAGCCCGTGCCAATGCACCGTCGCGCCTTCCTCGATGTCGCGGTTGACGAGCGTGACCTCTACGAGCTCGCCCTGCTTCACTCGAAGCTCGGGTCCGGGAAGCTGGCCGTTGAAGGTCCAGGCTTCGAACGGTTTTCCCGGACTCAGCTCGACCGTTTTTTTCTCCGCGGTCAGCGTGAACTTGCGGTCCGGCTCCCGGTCTCTCGGGCCGGTCAGCATGGCCAGCGACATGTCGGTCCGGGGGTCGTGGACAAGCTCCGTTCCGCCCCCGAAGTCCATCGGGCCGTCGGCCATGCTCATCTCGGCCGGAAGCCGGCTGCCGCGGCTGCCGACGATAAAGATCAGGGCGGCCGCGCCGATCACGACGCAGGAGATGCCGGCGGCGCGCAGCCATCTCGCGCGCCGCAGCGGCGAAGCGGGGGCGTCCCGCCCGCCGGCGGCGCTGTACCGCCGCTCCTGCGCGTATCCCAGAGCCGCTACGGCCGCCGCGGCCAGCAAAATCGGAACGAGTATGGGACCGAGCCGGAACGGCACCGGGGGCACGAACATGAAGTACAAGATCGTTCCGGCCCCGATCGCCGATATCCGGTAAGGCAGGACAGCCAGCGGATGGGCGGCCATCCTGCGGAATTCCGCGGGCAGCGGAGCCGCGGACACGCTGCGCGTCGCTCTCCAGAGCTTCGTCAGGCGCGGTACGGCAAGCAGCCATACGGACAGCAGAGGAATCAGCGCGAGCGGAAGATGAAGCAGTACCCGGTCTTCCCAGAAGACGGAGTTCATCGTCGCGGCCATCGTCAGAGCAGCCGCGGCGATTCCGAGCGCGGGCACGGTCAGATAGGCGGCCCAGACGATCTGCTTGCGGGTTTTGCGGTGCAGTCTTTCGGTCGATCCGCCGTACAACAGTTTGGAAGCTTTGCTTCCGGCGATCCAGGAGAGAATGAGCAGGAAGAATACGCTGGCATATGCGATGCCGGTCAGGATAGTAAACACAGGACGGCCTCCTCGTCGGTCGGTTCCGCGCGATTTCGGTTACTGTATCTATCCTACCTTCCGCATGCGCATCGGCGTAACCGTCCGGGGTTTGGAATGCGTCCCCGACTTAGGTTGGAGCTATTTCTCCGTCTTGCAGCGGGTGTCAAGACGCCGAGGAGCCGGGTATAACGGCCGGACTCGCAGCATGAAGGGGCTGTCTCCTAAGTTAGGTCGTACAAGAGGATCGATGAAAAAGAAGAAGCATCTATCTCCTGGATCGTATAGCCTCGGAAGGAGATAGATGCGACTTACATCATTCCATTGATCATCGTTCTGTACGACTCTTTGTACTTAGGAGACAGCCCCTCGGAGACCGGGAAGCCGGAAGGACGTTACCGGGAAGCTTCCTCGATCGTAATGTTCCCGCTGTCGGTTCTTACTTTGATCGTCTCGTTCGTCTCGCGTCTGGATTCGGGGGCGCGGACTCTGCCGGAATCCGCCTTCAGGTCGTACGCGCCGGGGAAGCCCGCCGGGACGCTAATGTACACGTTGCCCGAATCGACCGAGACGTTCGTATCGGAGCTGTCCAGCTTATACAGCTTGACGTTGCCGGAATCGGCCGACAGATTGGCCTTGCCGGTCATATTCTCGATCGTGATGTTGCCCGAATCGATAGACGCGGTCAGGTCGGCGGTGACGCGCTGCGCCTTGACGTTCCCGGAATCGACGTCGATCTCCAGCGTCTCGCCGGCAAACTCGCCCAAGGACAGATTGCCGGAATCGGAATCCAGCACGGCGCTGTTGATGCGGATCGCCGCGGTATTGTTCAAATCGAGATTGCCGGAGTCGAGCTTCACCTTCAAGCGATCCAGAAGCGCTTCGTCCGTAACGGATACGACGAACTGCTCGGTAGGAGGGTTGAGGCTAAAGTTGAACAGGTTCATATATCTCCGGGGCAGACGAACGAGTTCCAACTCCAGCGCGCGGTCGGAGATTTCCGTCGCTTGGACTTTCTCGACCATCTTTTCCGTTCCGCGGCCTTTGAGTTCGATCGTATTGGTGCCGTCGGTGCTTTTGACGAACGTCAAGCTGACGTTATATTCGCTCTTGATGCTCAGATCGCGAAGCTCCTCCGCGGAGAAGGTCCACTTTTTCTCGAAATCCTGCAGTTCTTTGTCCCCGGCCGTCCAATCGTGGTTCGCCGCACCCGCGATACCGATTACGATCAGGCAGAACGCCGTAAAATACCAAAATTTCCTCATCGCCGTTTATCTTCCTTTCAACGTTCTGTAATTCCACCCCGCATAGGCTTTCGCCGCGCGGAACAGTCCTCTGCCGAACAGGAGGGCCAGGTCGGCCAGAATCATTCCGATGCCGGTCATCCCCAAGCTCATCATGAGCTTGGCGTTCGTGAATTCCCCGTACAGCGACGTCTCGGCGACGAGCGCCAGCGGCGCCAGCAAGGTCGCGAGCGAGGCGACGCAGACGGAGACGAATGCCGCGAACAGCGAAGCGAATACGGGAATCATAACGAGCAGATTAAGAAAGAGCAGCAGCGCCCCTACGCCGATAAAACGGGGAACGTCGCGCCCCGCTCGATCCGGACGTCCCGGCGGAGGGAAGCCCCAAGCTTCCGGCGGCGGAACGCGGTCGGAGTATGAAGCCTGGCCGTAAGGGGCTTCGGGGCGGAGCGGCTCGAACGGCGGTTCCGACGGCGGCTGCGAAGGATAGCCCAGCTCGGCGACGATCTCCTCCTCCGTCTTGCCCTGCTCCAGACCGATGCGGAAGCACTCCTCGCAGCGGGCGAGCAGCTCGTTCCGCTCGTTCTCCGGCAGCGGCGCGAGATCGTAAAACATTTTATCCATAAATGCCGATTTATTCATGTCAGAGACTTCCTTTCGGTTGACTGCCCCCATCATAGCTTATCGTTCGCCCCGCTGTCATCAGACGAGAGGTGACGATCGACCCCGACTTAAGTTGGGGATGACGGCAGCGTGGAACGATTGCACATCATAGGACCTAACTCCCAATTCCACCATAAATCCCCGAGCCGCCTCTAAGTGTATGGTACAATATGTAAATCGGACGGCAGAGGAGGAGAAATCCGAAGCGAGCTCCGACGTTGGACAGGGATATACCATTTATAGAAGGAAGTGTGGAAATGCAATACGGTAAAAAGGTGGCGGCGGCGCTGTGCGGAGCGCTGGTCGCGGGAATCGCGGCAGGATGCAGCGGGGGCGGCAACGATACGGGGGACGGCGAGAAAACGGCGATCAAGATCATGCATTATGACGAGCGCAGCTTCTATCAGCAATACGGAATGCTGTTTTCCGCGCTGTATCCGGACGTCGAGATCGAGGTGGTGTCGACGTCGAGCGTCGCATACGAGGAAGGCAAGGACATGCAGAAGGCGATGGAGGAGTTCATCGCCGAACAGAAACCGGACGTGCTGATGCTCAGCGCGAGCGAATACTCGCGCATGGCCGGCGAAGGCAAGCTGTACAATCTCGATACCTTCATTCAGAAGGACAAGTTCGACCTGGAAGGGATCGCTCCGGGAATCGTGGAGTACATCAAGCAGCAGAGCGACGGCATTCTGTACGGTCTGGCTCCCGATTTTTACAGCCAGGCGATCTTTTATAACAAAGACATGTTCACGCAATACGGGGTTACGCCTCCTACGGACCGCATGAGCTGGGAAGAATTGCTGCAGCTCGCGGCCAGGTTTCCGACGGACGGCAGCGCCGAAGACCGCGTCTACGGTTTGAAGGTGGGCTATCAATCGGACCTCTACCAATTCGGCATGATGGTCGGCTCTTCGCTGGGGCTAAGCTACGTCAACCCGACGACCAGCCAGCTGACGATCAATTCGGATTCGTGGAAAAGGGCGTTCGAAACGGCGGATAAGGCGCTCAAATCGGGCGCACTGTACGTTGAAGATATGAACGGCGGCGGATTCTCCGGGTCGTACGAAGATTATTTGTTAAGAGACGCGTTCATCGGAGAGAGAGTCGCGATGGTGCTCGAAGGCAATTATATGATGGATCAAATCAAGGAAGCGCAGACCCGACTGAAGGACAAAGGCGTGAAAAACTGGGATATCGTGACAGTGCCGGTGAATCCGCAAACTCCCGACGAAAGCACGGCGATGTCGATCGGGCAGATCTTCGCGATCGACGCGAATTCGGCCAACCCGGAGGGCGCGTGGAAGTTTCTGAGCTACATTAACGGCGACGACTTCGCGCGGGTAACCTCCAAGCTTCGCAACGGCGGCTTCCCGGCGCGGACGAAATACATCGACAACGAAGAGGGCCGCAATATGGCGGCGTTCTACAGTTTAAAGCCGCGTACCAACGATACGTACAAGGACTTCGACAAGCTGCCGCGCGATTTCTACATGAAGTTCGACGCGTTGACGCAGCAGGAATTCCAGGGCGTGAAGGATGGCAGCGCGACGATTGCGGAAGCGCTGGACAGTCTCCAGGCCAAAGGACAGAAGATGTTGACCGAGGAAAGCGAGAAAGCCGCGACGGCCGAGCCGGGTTCGTCCTCGGAGTCGTCCTCGGGTTCGGGCGCGGCGTCGGGTTCGGTCTCGAGCTCGGGCGAGACGGTGACGATCGTGACGGAGGGCGCGTCCTCGGCGGTTCCGGCGGAGTAAGCCTATGCGAGGCTCCGGCGAGCGGAGGACGGTTGAGCGGTTGAGCAGCTTGCCGGAGCAGAGAAGGTTCGTATGCCTTCGTCATCAACGTAATGTTTATGGGGGAGCCCGTTTTTGTCCAACTTGTGAATTTTGTCTTTGAATCGTCACAGCTTTGTGATAAAATATTCACATATAGCGTTTTCACAAGGAGGTTGGACCCTCATGAAAAATAAAGAGATGGCCCGCATGTTGAAGTGGGTGGCGATGGTCGTGATCGCGGTAGGCATCGTCTGCTGCGTACTGAATATCGCGCAATTCAACGATCAGAACCTCGGCCTGATGATCGGCATCGGTTTCCTGATCGGCGGCGCGCAGATTATGCTGTTCGGCGTTGTCGCTCCGTTGATGCAGAAGAACCAGGAATCGCCGGCCTCCGCATCGCAATCCGGTTCGGAAGAGCTCGCTTAAGGCTCAAATCAGACGATAGCAGCGATAAAACGCAAGCTCAGAGGGCATGTCCCTTTTGATGCTTGCGTTTTTTTGTGCTGCGGATCAATTGACTTGCTTCAGGCTGCGGGGTCCTTGGAGCTTTTTTTGTCGTGGCTTCATTCGTGCGCTAATGGGCGATTTCTTAGAACATTGGGGCGCCGATGGAGCGGAATTAAGGTGAGCTACTCGATTTACTAGAACATTGGGGCGGCGTTGGAACGGAATTAAGGTGAGATACTCGATTTCTAGAACATTGGGGCGTCGATGGAGCGGAATTAGGATGAGATACTCGATTTTCTAGAACATTGGGGCGTCGATGGAGCGGAATTGGGGTGAGGTACTCGATTTCTTAGAACATAGGGGCGTCGATGGAGCGGAATTAAGGTGAGATACCCGATTTTCTAGAACATTGGGGCGTCGATGGAGCGGAATTAAGGTGAGATACCCGATTTTCTAGAACATTGGGGCGTCGATGGAGCGGAAATGGAGTTGTGTGACGTTTGAGTGAGGTTGTGGGAGGGTACTCGATTCTGTAGAACAATTGGGGGCGCACCGCTTCGATCGGCCAGGAATTATGGAGGAAGGCCCGGGGGGTTCTGGGGGTGCCAACCATGTAACAAAATTCACATTATGTCGATCCGGTGAACAAACTATTGCAAAATTTCAACGTTTCATTGTCGCCTTTGTTAACTGTGAGGAAAGTCGCTGAGCTTTCTGATATGTTGATGTCAGCGGCGAACAATCGACTGCTTGAAACGAATGACGCGGTAGCAGCAAGAGGATGGGGGAGATGGAAATGTGGAAAGGGCTGCGGAGGCTGACGGCCGCGCTGTCGCTGGCGGCGACGGCGGTCTTGCTCGGCGGGTGCGCCGATAAGGTGGTCGTGCTGAACCCGAAGGGCGAGATCGGGCAGCAGCAATTGGACCTGATTATTTTGTCTACGGCGCTCTGTTTGATCGTCATCGTGCCGGTGCTGATCTTGACGTTCTACTTGGCGTGGAAGTATCGCCATAAGCCGGAGCGGAAGGCGAAGTACGATCCGACCTGGGAGCACAGCACGAAGCTGGAAGCGATCTGGTGGGGGATTCCGATCATCATCGTCGCCATCCTCGGAACGATTACCGTTAAATATACGCATATTCTCGAGCCGTCCAAGCCGCTCGAACACGAAGCCAAGCCGGTCGTGATCCAGGTGACCTCGCTCGACTGGAAATGGCTGTTCATGTATCCGGAGCAGGGCATCGCTTCCGTGAATTACATTCAGTTCCCGGAGAACGTGCCGGTCCGCTTCGAGCTGACCTCGGACGCGCCGATGAACTCTTTCTGGATCCCGCAGTTGGGCGGGCAGATCTATACGATGTCCGGAATGGCGATGAAGCTGCATCTGATCGCGGAAGAGCCGGGCGACTACTTGGGAATGGGCGCCAACTTCAGCGGCAAGGATTTCGGCAAGATGAGCTTCACGGCCAAGGCGAGCTCGGAGGACGAATTCGATGCCTGGGTCGAGCAAGTGAAGCAATCGTCCCCGGAGCTGACGACGGACGGCTACTTGCAGCTGGCCAAGCCGGGCGTGTCGGATATACGGACTTTCTCCGCGATTCCGGATGGCTTGTTCCAGAAAATCGTAACCAAGTACAGCAGCGGACATAACCACGGATCGGAAACAGCCGGGAGCGAATAACGACTTTCGCTTCGCGGCCGCCCAACATACTATTGGCAAGCTAAGAATCAGGAGAGAGAAGGTGCCGACATGTGGGATAGGATCAAGGAATTCGCCTCCGAGTTTTTCGTCACGGGCGATCCGTTGATTTACGGAGCGGACGTCGCCATCGTGCTCACGATGGTCGCGATCGTGTCCGCGCTCACTTATTTCAAGAAATGGACGTGGCTGTGGAAGGAATGGCTGACGACCGTCGATCATAAAAGAATCGGCATCATGTACGTCATCGCATCGCTGCTCATGCTGTTCCGCGGGGGCATCGACGCGCTGCTGATGCGCACGCAGCTGGCGGTGCCGGAGATGGAGTTTCTGAACGCGGAGCACTATAACGCGATATTCACGACCCACGGGGTCATCATGATTCTGTTCATGGCGATGCCGCTCATGTTCGGGTTGTTCAACCTGGTCGTGCCGCTTCAGATCGGAGCGCGGGACGTCGCGTATCCGTTCCTGAACTCGCTGAGCTTCTGGCTGTTCTTCTTCGGCGCGATGCTGTTCAACGTGTCGTTCGTCATCGGCGGTTCGCCGGATGCGGGGTGGCTCGCATATCCGCCTCTGTCGGGAACGCAATTCAGTCCCGGAGTGGGCCAGGATTTCTATATATGGGGCATTCAGATTTCCGGGATCGGCAGCTTGATGACCGGGATCAACTTTATCGTCACGATTCTGAAAATGCGGGCGCCGGGCATGAAGCTGATGAAGATGCCGATGTTCTCGTGGTCGGTGCTGTCCAGCTGTCTGACGATCATTCTCGCTTTCCCGATTTTGACGGTGACGCTGTTCCTGCTGTTCATTGACCGCTACCTCGGCGCGCACTTCTTCACGCTGGACGGCGGGGGCAACCCGATGATGTACATCAACCTGATCTGGATGTGGGGACACCCCGAGGTTTACATCGTCGTCCTGCCGGCCTTCGGCATTTTCTCCGAGGTGGTCGCAACCTTCTCCAAGAAAAGGCTGTTCGGCTACAAATCGATGGTGTTCGCGTTGATGAGCATCAGCATCGCTTCGTTCTTCACCTGGGCCCACCACTTCTTCACGATGGGCTCGGGGGCCAACGTCAACGCGTTCTTCGCGGTCACGACGATGATCATCGCGATACCGACCGGGGTCAAGGTGTTCAACTGGCTGTTCACGATGTACCGGGGACGCCTGTCGTTCCCGACGCCGATGATGTGGATGCTCGGCTTTATCCCGTGCTTCGTCGTCGGCGGGATGACCGGGGTGCTGCTCTCCGTCGCGCCGGCGGACTTCCAGTTCCACAACAGCTACTTCCTGATCGCTCACTTCCACCAGGTGCTGATCGGGGGCGTCGCGTTCGGATACTTCGCCGGACTGTATTACTGGTGGCCTAAAGTGTTCGGCTTCAAGCTGAACGAGAAAATCGGCAAATGGGCGTTCTGGCTCTGGAATATCGGCTTCTATGTCTGCTTCATGCCGCAGTACGTGCTCGGCCTGATGGGCATGACGCGGCGCGTCAGCAGCTACGGCTGGGACAGAGGCTGGTACGAGCTGAACCTGACGTCGACGATCGGCGGCTTCCTGATGGGCATCGGCTTCCTGTTCCAGGTGTGGCAAATTTTGCACAGCATCAAGTTTATGGAAAAGGATACGACGGGAGACCCGTGGGACGGACGGACGCTCGAATGGACGATTCCTTCGCCGGCTCCGGCGTACAACTTCGCTACGCTGCCGACGGTGCGGGAGAAGGACGATTACTGGGAGGAGAAGCTGCGCATTGCCGCAGGCGAAGCCCCGCGGCCCAAGCCGCCGCTGGAGCCGATCCATATGCCGCGAAACTCGGGCATTCCGATCATTATGTCGTTCTGCTTCTTCGTAGCCGGATTCGGATTCGTCTGGGATTGGCTGTGGATGATCATTCCGGGACTTGTCGGAGTGGCGGCGTGCATGCTCGTTCATTCTTTTAACTATAATACGGACTATTATATCCCGGTTGAGGAAATCAAACGCACGGAAGCTGCGGCGGGGAGGGCTGTGTAATGGCCAAGTCGGATAACCGTATCGTCTCTGCCCCGCCGCACGGCGGCGGGCATGCCCACGAGGGGCATCACGACCTTGAAGGCATGCGCTTGATGGGATTCTGGATCTTCCTGATCACGGACTGCATTCTGTTCGGCACGCTGTTCGCGACCTACGTCGTCCTCAGCGGCAATACGGCCGGAGGACCGACCGGAGCCGAACTGTTCGAAATGCCCGGGGTCATCGCCGAGACGTTCATTCTGCTCACGAGCAGCTTTACGAGCGGTCTGGCGGTGTTGGCGATGAACCGGGGAGACCGCAAAGGGCTGATCTCCTGGCTCGCGGTCACGGTCGTGCTCGGCGCGGCGTTCATTACGCTGGAATTGACGGAGTTTGTCACCCTGGTGCACGAAGGCGCGAAGATTTCCACGAGCGCTCACTGGTCGGGTTTCTATACGCTGGTCGGCACGCACGGACTGCACGTCTCGCTCGGTCTCGTCTGGATGATCGCGATCATGATCCAGCTCGGGCGGCACGGCATCAACTCCGTCACGCGCCGCAAGGTCAACGTCATCAGCCTGTATTGGCACTTTCTCGACGTTGTCTGGATTTTCGTCTTCACGATCGTCTACCTGCTGGAGGTGATGTAAGATGGCGCAGCATACAGATCACAACCCTCACGCTCACGGCGCCCATGACGAGCACGGGGCGCACGAGTCTCACGGCTCGCTTAAGTCTTACGTCATCGGCTTTGTCCTGTCGCTGATTCTGACGGCCATTCCGCTGATTATTGTGCTGAACGGCATGCTGGAAGGAACGGCGGCCAAGGTTGTGCTGCTGGGGGCGGCAATCCTTCAGTTCGTCGTGCAGCTGGTCTACTTCATGCATCTGAAGGAAGAGGGCAAGCCGCGCTGGAACTTCATGGTGCTCATCCTCGGTCTGATCATCGTGCTTACGATCGTGGCGGGCTCGATCTGGATTATGACTTATAACAAGGTGGCGTAAACAGGCGCGATCTTGAGGCTATTGGAAGCAGTTTGCCGCGGGCGACCGTGGCGAACTGCTTCTTTATCGTTTCGACTGCGGGCGCGCCGCCGGAATTTCCCGCGTTTCGCATTGCGCGGAGGTGCCGGCAGGTGTCCGTTGGGAGCATAGCCGGGAAAAACGCGTATGGCCGCGGCTGGCAAGGCGGGTTTGGCGATGAAGTTCCAAGCGGAGCATGGACGGTAATTTTGCCGCTCTCTTATAATGGGTACCATTGCTCGGCAATCAAAGGAGGAACCTAGTCATGACCTTGAAAGTAGCGCTTGTGGGCGCGGGAGAATTCGCCAAAATCCATCTGGAAGCCTATCGCCGGAATCCGCACGCGGAAGTGGCGTGGATTTGCGATCCGAATCTGGAAGCGGCGCGCAAATATGCGGCGGAGTATGGAGTTCCCAACGTGACAGCCGACTACGAGCAGGCTTTGCAGGACGATCGGGTGGCGATCGTCGATATTACGGCGCCCAACTACTTGCACAAGCCGATGTCGATTCGTTCGATGCAGGCGGGCAAAGCGGTACTGTGCGAAAAGCCGATGGCGCTCAATACGGCCGAATGCGAGGAAATGGCGCAGGCTTCCGCCGACACCGGCTCGAAGCTGTTCGTGAAGTATCATCAGAGATTCGATCCGGTTCATCAGCGGGCCAAGCAGATGATGGAGCAGGGACAATTCCCGAACCCGATCATGGCGCTCGTGACGCTGTACGGCAACCATCTGCCGTCCATGCTGAACGCGAAGCATTGGCGAGGCAATCCCGCGCTGTGCGGGGGCGGCTGCCTGTTTTCCTCGGGCTCTCACGTTCTGGACCTGATCCATTACTTTTTCGGAGATCTGCACGCGATCACGGCGGTAACGAGACAGCTTGCGGCCAACGACCCGGACAAGGGCGACGATAACGCGACGGTCGTGATGGAGTTCAAATCCGGCGTCGTAGTCAATCTGGTCGGCTGCTGGACGACCGATCAATGGACGTGGGAGAAGGAGTTTCACAGCACGCAAGGCTCCTTGTTCATCTATCAGGATGAGAATAAAGCGAATTGCCTGCAGCTGAAGAAACAAGGACGAGCGGAAACGCTGCTCGTGCAGCCGGACTGGTTTAATCAATCGAATTATGCCGCGATCGATCACTTTATCGACTACGTGAACGATCTTACGGTTCCGATGTACACGCTGGAAGAATGCATTCGCTCCATGCGGACGCTGGAGATGGCGTATCGGTCGTCCAACGAGGAGAGGCGCATTCTGGCGGATGGGGCGTTCGTCCATGGCTGAGGTTACCGTGTTGAACGCGATGGCTTCCCGGGATTTCGGGGAGTCTCTGGCCTTGCAGCGGCAATGGGGAATCCGTTCGCTGGATTTGAAGGATCATATTTTCGGCAAGCAGGTCGAAGAATTGACCCCGGAGGAGAGTTCGTCCGCGGCGCGGATGATCGACGATCACGGGCTGCGCACGTATTGTCTGACGACCGGGATTTTCAAAGGGAATCTCGAACAGGGAGAAGCCGCGTACGGGGACGTCCAGTTGCGGGCGGTCGAGCGGGTTTTGGAGGCTGCCGCCCGGCTTCGGCCGAAGACGATCCGGGTGTTGGCTCCGCACCTGTCGGCTCCCGGCGCCGGAGTGGAGCAGATGGAGCGGCAGTACCCGTGGTTTATGGGGATGCTGCGGAAGATGGTAGATACCCTGTATAATGAAGGGTACAAGGTCATGATTGAGAATGAACCGGAGCGAACGGTGCTGTCGAGCCCGGCGGAAATCGTTCGATTCTTTCGGGCGTTGGACCGTACCGGCAAAGCCTATTTCACCTATGACGCGCAAAATTTGTGGCAGATGGGCGTCTGCCCGACGCTTGACGTATACCGCCGCCTAAGGCCGGTGATCGGATATTTTCATGTGAAAGGCGGCATAATGAATCCGGCTACGCGGCTTCTCGAGTGGAAATCCCGACTGGAGGAAGCTTCGTGGCCGGTCGAGGAGATGACGCGGGAGGTCATCCGGGACGGAAGCAGCCCGGTGATCTGCATCAACCCGTCTCATGGCGCGGACTCTCAGCGTTACGACGATCACCATGATTACAAGAGAGATTACGATTATATCGTAAAAATTGTCGGGGCAATGAAGAGTCGGGATGCCGCGGGCCAATAGCAGGTCTAGGCCGGCCGGACAATGAAATCCGGAGGGAAATGCCGTGGAGCATATTCGTAGGCCAACTTATCGCGTTCGGTTAATCGCTTTTTTTCTTATTCTCGGCATTCTGCCCGTCGTATTGCTCGGAATCTATGCATACTGGAAGTCGGCGAGCATTGCTCGGGACAAGGTGACCGACGGAAATATGAATTTGCTGCACCAGACCGAGATGATGGTGGAGCAGAAGCTGAAGACGATCGACAATTCGGCGACGCTGCTGCTGACGTCTTCGGCGGTTCACAACATTCGGGACAAGCCGCTCGCGACCGTTCATTTCGAGTTGTTCAACGGCTTGCTGTCCCAGATGCATCAGATGCAAGCGTACGATACGGGAATTCAGGACGCGACGTTCATCAATTTGAATCAGGATTGGCTTGTGAACAACAGGACGATGTCCTCTCTGTCGGATGCAAACAATCAGGAGACGATCGATTCTTACCTGCGTCATCCGAGCAGTTCCTTCTGGCAGAGGGAAGTGCCGGCCGATCGCGTTCCGTCGGGCATGGCGGCTACGGAGGGCATCAACCTGATCAAGAAGCTCCCGGTATACTCCAACTCCCCTTACGGCCTGTTTATTGTGAAGATACCGAGCATCGAACTGAATCAAATTTTGTCCCGCGGCCAAAGTCCGGGCAGCACGATAATTATGGATAGCGACGGTTACGTCATTGCCAGCGTCAACGAATCCGACGTGGGCCGGCCGCTGTCTTCCTTTGGAGATTTTACGGTCGGACCGGGCGGGGAAGAAGCGGTTTTTTTCGAAGCGTCGTTTTCCGGGATAGACAGCGGCGTTGCTTACCGCCGTTCGCCTTACAATGATTGGGTCTATCTGTCGGCCGTGCCGATGAACGAGATGACGAGGGAATCGACGGCGATCGGATGGGCGACTTTCTCGTTGTCCGTGGCGATCGTCCTCTTGCTTCTGATCGCCTCGTTGGTCACGGCCCGCAGAATGTATCGTCCGATCAAACAATTGGTGAACTCTCTGGGGGAAATTCCGCACATCGCGAGCGGCGTCGCGGAAGCGGACGAGTTTCAGTTTATCGGAGGACGGATTCTTTCTCTGCACGACACCCGCCTGAGTCTGGAGAACGAGCTCCACAGGCAGCTGCCCGTGCTTCGCGAGCTGTTCATGCTGAAGCTGTTCCAAGGCAGAATCAGGCCGAGCGCCATTCGGGAGAAGCTGGCCCAGTACGGCTATAGCGATCACTGGAAGAGATACAACGTCCTGTCCGTACAGATCGACAATTTCAAGGATACGACTTACCGACAGCAGGATAACGAGCTTCTTCTGTACGCCGTCAACAATATCGTCTCCGAATTGATCCCGGGGGATTGGCGTCTGAGCTCCATCGTGCTGGACGATCATCAAGTCTCGTTGGTCGGAGCCCTGCATGATCGCGAAGCGGAGATCAAAGCCGCTCTGTTCGAAATCGCCGAAGAAATTCAGAGTACGGTCAAGCGTCTGCTCGGGCTTGCGGTCAGCGTAGGCGTGAGCAATTGCTTCGAGGATGTTCGCGAGACGCCGACCGCCTACCGGGAGAGCATCGACGCGCTGAAATACAGGCTGAAGCTGGGGCCCGAGTCGATCGTGCTGATGGAGGAAATTCAGCCTGCCGATCGAACGGCCGTGAAGTACCCCGAACAACAGGCAACCGATTTGATCGACGCGATCAAGCGCCTGGACGGCGAAGAAGCGGATAAACACCTGAAAGCGCTGCTGCAGACGATGCAGCGTTCGGATATGGATTTTAACGTCTATCAGATGGCGCTCGTTCGGCTGCTCGTCGATCTGGAACGAATGGTCGAAGCGTCGGGCGTATCCTTGCAGACGGAGAATGGCGAGCGATTGCCACTGCTGAGTCAACTGTTGGAGCTGAAAACGGCGAACGAAATCGAGCGCTGGTTCAGAGAGGGCGTCATTGTGCCCGTTATGCAGCAGCTGGAGAGGAAGCAAGGCTCGCAATATCAGAGAATAAGCGACCAGATGCTCGCGATCATTCATGACAATTATCATACCGAGCTGACTCTGGACACTTGTTCCGCGATGATGAACTATCACCCGAACTACTTGAAGCGGGTGTTCCGCTATACGACGGGAACGAATTTCAGCGATTACGTCATGCAGCACCGCATCTCCGTCGCGAAGAAATGGCTCGTGGAGACGAATATGAAGGTGTCCGAAATCGCCGACAAAGTCGGCTATAAAAGCCCGCAAAATTTCATCCGCTTCTTCCGGCGGGTAGAGGGCAAGACCCCGGGGCAATACCGGGAATCGAACATGAACTGAGCTCTCCGCGCGAACGCTGTCCGGGTCGACGACCAACCGGGACGGCGTTTTTTTAACGTTTCGGCAAGTGTAAAATACGCAAATCCGATCTGCATCGTATCCGACAAAAACGCGTTCATCGTCCTGTGGGCGCTACAGGCGTTTTTGCTCGATGCACGGGAGGTTCCTATAAGATTATGCGCGGTTCCGCGCGGAGCATTGCGAGAGAAGAAGGCTTCCTGCCCGCGGCTGAGCGGAACTCGGTTCCCCTTGGAGTATATACGGGAATCCCGCGGAGTTCCTATACTGGGACCAGAGCAAGCAGGCTGGCTGGCGAACAGCGAAAGCATAAAGGAGCGACTTCAAGTGCAGATAACCTCGTTATCCGTCCGGCGCAACTGGCAGAAGAATCGGTTGATCTATTTGATGCTGTTGCCCGGCGTACTGTATTTCATCGTATTCAAGTATTTGCCGATGTCGGGGCTGGTGATCGCCTTTCAGGATTATCGTCCTTTCCTGGGCATCGGGGGAAGCTCATGGGTCGGGTTTAAACATTTCGCGAATTTCTTTAATCACCCCGACTTCTGGATGTTGTTTCGGAATACGTCCGTTCTCGCTTTGTACAATTTGTTCTTTTTCTTTCCGGCGCCGATTATCGTTGCGCTTATGCTCAACGAGGTGAGGCAAAGATACTTGAAGGGCTGGATTCAATCGCTGATCTACGTTCCCCACTTCCTGTCATGGGTCGTGATCGTCGGGATCGCTTATATTTTTCTCTCGACGGAAGGCGGAGTCGTTAATGAACTGCTGGTCGGCCTGGGTGGGGACCCGATCAATTTCCTGCTCAGCAAGGAATGGTTTCGTCCGCTTGTCGTCCTGGAGGTGATCTGGAAGGAGACGGGCTGGGGGACGATCATCTTCCTGGCCGCTCTGGCCGGAGTCGATCCGCAGCAGTACGAAGCGGCGCGCATCGACGGAGCGGGACGCCTGCGCCAGCTGTGGCACATTACGCTTCCGGCGATTCGTAGCACGATCGTTATTCTGTTCATTTTAAGATTGGGACATTTTCTGGATACGGGGTTCGAGCAGATCTTCCTGATGCTGAATCCGATGAACCGGCAGATCGGCGAAGTGTTCGACACTTATGTGTATACCGCCGGCATTCTGCAGGGGCAATTCAGCTATACGGCCGCCGTCGGCATGTTCAAGTCCGTCATCGGGCTGGCGCTTGTTGTCGGAGCCAATCGTCTGGCCAGGAAATTCGGCGAAGAAGGCATTTACTGAAGGGGGGACCGGCATGCGGAACGACAGAACGATAGGGAGTCGGCTATTCGATGGGCTCAATGCGGGCGCTTTGCTGCTGATCGCGGCCATCACGATTATCCCGTTTATCTATATTATCGCCGGATCTTTTACAACGCCGGACGAGCTGCTGCGGAAGGGCTTCGTTTTGTTCCCCACCCGCTTCTCCATGGAGGCGTACCGGTATATTTTCTCTACGGATACGCTTGTGCGGAGCTTGCTCGTGACGGTGTACATTACGGTGGTCGGCACGTTGATCAATCTGTTTTTTACCTCGTTGACGGCTTACGCTCTAGCTCGCAAGGACGTCTACGGGCGCCGTCCGATTATGCTGATGATCATTTTCTCGATGCTGTTTAACGGCGGGATCATCCCGACCTATCTGGTCGTGAAGGAATTGGGGCTGCTGGACAGCTACAGCGCGCTGTTTATTCCGACCGCGATCAGCGCCTTTAACCTGATCATTCTTAAAAACTTCTTCCAGCAGCTGCCCGAAGGGCTGGAGGAAGCGGCCAAAATCGACGGGTGCAACGACTTCGGCATTTTGTTCCGGATTGTGCTTCCGCTCTCGCTGCCCGCGATGGCGACCTTTGCGCTGTTTTATTCGGTCGGGCATTGGAACACGTTTTTCAACGCCATTCTCTATATTAACGATTCCGCCAAATGGCCGATTCAGATTTTGCTCAGACAGGTCATTATCATGTCGCAGGGAGGCATAGGCGATTCCGCCGAATTCGCGGATAACGTCGTTCCTCCGGCGCAGACGATCAAGATGGCGGTTATCGTCGTGGCTACCGTACCGATTCTGATCGTGTATCCGTTTCTGCAAAAGCATTTCGCCAAGGGCGTGCTGCTGGGCTCGGTGAAAGGGTGACGGCTCCCGTTGGGAGATTCATCATAAATAAAAAAATCAGGGAGGCAATCAAGATGATCGGAACAAGAGAAAAAAAGCGAAGGGCAGGGCCTTATCTGTCCATTCTATTGCTCGCGTCGCTCCTGGCCGGATGCTCGGGAGGCAATAACGCCGGTACGCCGGCAGCATCGTCCGGAGATTCGCAGGGAGGGAGCCCGGAGGAAGCGGCGGCCGTCGAATTGAAGGAATTGTCGCTTATGAACGTCTACTTTACGACCGAACCGCCGCGCGAAGACAATGCGGCCTTGAAGGCGATGGAGGAATATACCGGAACGAAGCTCAACATCACATGGGTTCCCGGAACTGCCTATACGGAGAAGACGAACGTGACGCTGGCCTCCGGCACGCTGCCGCAGGTCATCATGGTCAACAATATGGATATCAAAACGCCGTCCTTCGTCTCGGCCGTGCGTTCGGGCATGTTCTGGGAGGTCGGTCCCTATCTCGGCAACTATCCGAACTTGAGCCAAAAAAGCGCGGTAGCGGAGACGAACATGTCGATCGACGGCAAAGTATACGGCATCTTCCGCGGCCGCGTCCTGTCCCGCAACGGCATCGTGTTCCGCAAGGACTGGCTGGACAAGCTGGGGCTGCAAGAGCCGAAGACGATCGACGACTTCTACGAAATGCTCAAAGCGTTCGTGACGCAGGACCCGGACGGCAACGGCAAGCCCGATACGATCGGACTGGGCGTGGACAAAACCTACGATATCGTAAGCAAGGACTTGAAAGCATGGTTCGGCGCGCCTAACGGCTGGGAGATGAAAGATGGGGTCATGACGCCCGATTTCATGGCTCCGGAATATATGGACGCGATGAATTTCATGAAGAAGCTGTACGACGAGAAGCTGATCAATACGGATTTCCCGGTAACCCAGTATCAGAAGGATCTGCTCAACAAAGGAAACACCGGCGCTTTGATCACTTCCATGGGCAATACGCTGGACGGTTCGTTTACGGCGCTGATGCAGGCGGACCCGAACGTGAAGCTGGACTTTGTCCGTACGTTGGAAGGGCCGAAGGGAGAACGGGCGGCTTCCGGGCCGGGGTATCACGGCGTATTCATGTTCCCGAGATCGAGCGTGAAGACGGAAGAGGAATTGCTGGCGATTCTGGACTATTTCGATAAAATCTCGAGCGACGAGATGAATTTCCTGCTGGATTGGGGGATCGAAGGCCGGCACCATCAAATGGTCGACGGCAAACCCGAGTTGATCGACGCCGAACTGTTCACGCAGGAGGTTAACCCGATCAAACAGATGAAGACGTACGACGGCTCGATCGTCGGGGAAGGTACGCCCGAGGGTCAGAAGCTGGCCGATTCCTATGCGGCCAACGAGCAGATTATCGTGTCCGACGACTCGCTGCCGTTAACGTCCAACACGTTCGCGGAGAAGGGCAACGATTTGAAGAAAATCATTAACGACGCGGAAATCAAATATATTTTCGGCGAGAACGATCTGGCGGGCTGGCAGGCGGCGATCGAGCAATGGAAGGCGCAGGGCGGAGATCAGGTGATGCAGGAGTTCTCGGAGGAATATCAGAAGCTGCAATAACAACTTGGAGAAGCCGGAGGCTGCGAGTTCCGCGAGGGGAGCGGGCTCGGCGGCTTTCGGCCTTCTTGCTGCGAGGTGACAGGCATGGATAAGCAAATGTTCTTCAATCCTCCGGCGGCCTATCGGGTGCTGCCTTTCTGGTTCTGGAACGGGGATTTGACGGAAGAAGAGATCGAATGGCAGCTTGCGGAGATGGCGGAGAAAGGCTTGGGCGGGTTCTTCCTGTGCGCCCGGCAGGGCATGACCGTCCCTTATTTGTCCGCGCGGTGGTTCGAACTCGTGAGATTCGCGGTGACGAGGGCGCGGGACTTGGGGCTGCAGGCGTGGCTGTACGACGAATATCCGTATCCCAGCGGCATGGCCGGCGGGGAAGTGATGCTGCGTCATCCAGAAGCGGTGCAGCGCAAGCTCAGCCACCATGCCGAGCGGGTATCGGGAGGGCGAAGGATCGAGTTGGAGCTGCCTTGGGGGAGCGTGCTGACCGCCAAAGCCGTCCCGGTGATCGAAGAGGCGAGAGAATGGTCGGGCGGGCTTGATCTTCGCGATGCGATCGGCAGTCTCCAGACGGAGAACGTCTACCAGAAGACGGGATTGACTCCGTACAATCCTCAGCGGTATTTCACTTACGGCCCCCGGAAGCAGTTGGTCTGGGACGCTCCGGAAGGCGCTTGGGACATTATTGTCGTGATAGAAGAGCAATTGGACGATTTTAAATATTACGGCACGTTCGTGGACCCTTGCCACGACGAGGCGATGAAAACGTTCATCGACCTGACTCACCGGCGGTATGCGGACGAATTGGGCGATCTGCTGGGAGCGGCCGTTCCGGGCATGTTCACCGACGAGATCGGTTTTGTCAGTCCGCTGCCTTGGTCGCCGCGGATCGCGGAGACGTTCGCGGAGCTGGCGGGCGCGGAGTTGACGGAGCGGCTGCCGGAGCTGTTCTACGCCGAATTGCCGGACGCCCCGCGTATTCGCTACAGCTATTATCAGGCGCTGCATCTGAAGCTGCGGAGCGCGTATCACGAGCGCGTCTACGAATGGTGCGACGAGCGCGGGCTGGCGTATACGGTCGAAGTGCCTGCCGTCAGGATGAGCACGCTGCGCTACAGCCATATTCCGGGCGGCGATTCCGCCCATGAGAAGCTGGGGCGTTCTCTTTCCTGGATTCTCGACACCTACTTCAGCTCGTTCCGCAACAATCCCAAGATGACCAGTTCGCTGTCCAGGCAGCTTGGCCGGGAGCGGGCGCTGAACGAGTGCTTCCACAGCGTCGGCTGGTCGATGACGCTGCAGGACGCGAAATGGATGCTCGACCGATTGGCCGCCCTGGGCATCAACATGTTCAATTTCCATGCCTTCTTCTACACGATCGGCGGGCTGAACAAGCACGACGCGCCTCCGTCGCAGTTTTATCAGAATCCGTACTGGCGGCACTTCCGGCAGTTGGCGGATTACGCCGGCCGTATCGGCTATCTGATGAGTCAGGGGGAAGCCGACATTCAAGTGGCGGTGCTCGACCCGACGACCAGCCTGTGGACGCATATGGCCAACCCGCTGCATCGGTTCGCCTACGGCGGCGTCGAGGAACGGGAAGCGGCCAGAATGGAGCGGCTGAAGAAGGACTGGGCGCATCTGTGCAACGGGCTGCTGAAGGAGCAGATCGATTACGACCATCTCGACCCCGAGCTGCTGGCGGAAGCGGAGGTGCGAAACGGGCGGCTGGTCATCGGGCGGGCCTCCTATGCCGTCGTCGCGCTGCCTCCGATGTGCAATCTGGAGCATGCGGCATGGCGGAAGCTGCAAGCGTTCCTGCAGGCGGGAGGAACGGTCGTGGCGAACGGGCTGCTTCCCTATGAGGATATCGACGGGCACCCGGAGATCGAAGCGGAGATGCTGGACTGGTTCGGCGCGGCCGAATCGCCCCGGTCGAATTACTGGAGGGACGTCGGCGTTTCTTCGGGGGCCGAAGAACGGTCCGGGAAGTTGTCCGAGGGGGTGTTCAAGGGGCGGTATGAGGCGTACTTCATTCCAAGCGTCGGCAGTCTGGAGCGCTCCGGTACGAACGGGCGATTGTTCGGGCGCATTGCCGCCGCCGCTCCTTCCGCGCTTCGGCTTCAGGTCATTCACGGGAAGCGGGAGGCGCTGCTCATGCAGGGCAGGAGGCTGTCCGGGGGCGGTTATGCGGTTTTCGTCTCGAATCAGGAGGGGGAAGAGGTCGAGCTGCAGCTATCGCTGGCGCTGTCGCCATCCGGTGCGCCTTGGGCTGTGGAGCGCGTCAGCCTGGAAACCGGCGAGGCGCTTCCTGTGGCGCTCGAATTGACGGAGGCGCGGGAAGCGGCCGGTGCGGATGTGGGGATAGGTGAGCCGGGTGCGGTTGTGGCGGGCACAGATGCGGTAAATGCGAGTGCGATCGACACGGGTGCGTCGGATACGGGCACAGCGGATGCGGATGCAACGGGTATGGGATCGGCGAACGCGGCGGTTCGACGCCGTCGGTATGGCCGACTCGAGCAGCGGCTGGGCCCGTACGAATCGGCGCTGCTGTACTTCCGCGAGGAGAGCGCGGATTCCGCTGCGGTGGCCGTGGACCTGCCTGCTCCGGGCAAGCTGCAGGCGGACGCCGGACAACGCTTCGCGGTGCGGGCTCTTCAGCCGAATGCGCTGCGCCTGGACAAGTTCCGGCTGACGCTCGAGCCGTCCGGCGAACTTCGCGACAAGCTGCTGAGCGGCGCTGCGGCGGAGGAGAGCGGCGAGGGAGAGACCGTCGAGGTGAGGACGATCATCGATCAACTCTCCGGCTTGTCCGCGGACGAGACGTTCCCGCTGAAGTTCGATCAAAGATTTGGCATGCCGATGCGTTATCGGCTGAAGTATCCGATGGAGTGCATATATACGGCATCCTTCCGGGTCGACGATGTGCCGGAGGAGTGCGAACTGCTGCTGGACGAGCGGGCGATCTCCGGAGAGTATCGCCTGTATCTGAACGGTCGGCCGATCCCCAGGGACGAACTGCAGCCAACGCGCGGATACGATTGCGGCAATCTGGCCTGCTCCGTGAAGCATCTGATTCGCCCGGGGAGAAATGTCGTTGCCGTCGCGTTGACGGCGAGGCGGGATTGGGACGGGCTGACCGATGCGCTGTACGTGTCCGGCTCTTTCGCGATCGGGATCGACGGCGGCGAGTTGGTGCTGAGGCGGCACAACGGCACAGCCGTCTTCGAAAGCGGCATTCCCGAGGGCTATGAAAACTATGCGGGCGAACTCGTCTATGAAGGGGAGTTGACCGTAACGAAGCTGCCGGAGGAAGCGGCTTTCGAGCTTTCTTTCGCGGGTCTCGATCCGGATTTTAGCGATTGCGCGGAAGTGTTCGTCAACGGACATTCGCTCGGGACGCGCTGCTGGAAGCCCTACGTATGGAACGGCAAAACCTCCATTCTTCAGGAGGGGCGCAATGCCCTGGAAATCCGCAGAACGACCGTGCTGTCGGGTATGCTGGAGGGGCGGCGCTTCGATTACGCCGGCCATCGGCTGGTCGAGGCGCTGGAAAAGCGCGCATGACGAAAAGCCGCTGTCCCGGAAGAATCGGGAGGCGGCTTTTCGTCATGAGGTGCACCGGGCATAGCGATAGTCGTTCGAGCGGTCCGTGCGGGCGATGATGGTCAGCCGTTCTCCCGTCCTGGCCAGCGTATACCGGATCGTTTTGTTGCCGCCTCCGCCGCCGGAGAGGACGGCGCTGACGCGGATGCGGGACGCGTTCCGGCTCACAATGCGCAGGCTCTCCACTTTGCGGGGAGCGGGTCCGGGAGCGTCGGCGAGCACGTAGCGCTTGCCCTGATAATTGATCGGATCGAGATTGCAGAGCATGATTCGGCTGAGCTCCTTGCTCCAGCAGCGGCCGAAGTAAGCTTCGATCTTCTCGCGGCTTCCGAAGCGGTCGGGCAGACAGCGGTATTCGTCTCCGTTAAAGCTGAACGACTGACCGTCGGAAGCGGAATCCCGGACGGAAAACCACAGCCCCTCCGCATAGTTGATGAACGAGGTAAGCTGGCTTACGCGATGAGCGGTCGCAGCGCTTGGCATATCGGCATCCCTCCCCTCCTCATCGTATGAGACAAGGAGGCAAGGCGCGAGGGTGGCTGTCCGACCGTAACGGAGAAATTTCCGCGAGACTGGTCCGTCGTGTCGGGGAGGAGCAATAGCGGCGAACGGAAGGCTGTGGCGTCTTTACGTATCGCCGAGCTATGGATCGCTCTGGCTGGACTGCGAAGGGGAGGGGGCTAATTCGCGACGGGTTCGCCCGCCTCCCAAGGATTCAAATGGATCATGACCTCGATGACGTCGGGATCGAACTCCATAATGAGCCGTTTCAGCTTGCGGCTGATGTCGTGTCCTTGCTGGATCGTGTAGTCGTGCGGGATGCCGACGCGGACGTCCACGATAATGTAATGGCCGTGCTCGCGCGCCCGGACCCGGTCGATCCGCTTCACGTGATCGTCGGTTCTAAGCAGCGCTTCATAATGCGCCAGCTTCTCCGGACTGACGTTATGCTCCATCAGAATGTCCACGGATTCGCGCCCCATCTCGACCGCGAGCTTAAGGACGAGCAAGGAGACGATAATCCCGGCAAGCGGGTCGCCGTAGGCGGCCCATCCCCAATGAAATTTTTCTCCCAGCAGCCCCAGGCCGATGCCGACGACGGCGGCAAGCGAGGCGTATACGTCCGCAAGATGATCGTAGGCGGTGGCGAGCACGCTTTTGCTGTTCGTCGCTTTGCCCACGCGAACGGTGTAGAGGTACAGTCCCTGCTTCCATACGAGGGACAGGAAGGCCGCGCCAAGAGCGAGCCAGTTCTCTCCGCCCGCCGGCCGGAACAGGGCGCCGATCGACTGATAGCCGATCCACAGGGCCGCAAGCGCCATAATGACGGCGACGAAAGCCGAGGCGACGACTTCGGCTTTGCCGTGGCCGTAAGGGTGGTCCTCGTCGGCCGGCTTGTTCGAGATCATGGAGGAGGTAAGCGCCGCGATCGTCGCGATGATGTCGCCGGCGTTATGCACGCCGTCCGCGAGCAGCACGGGACTGGACAGGAGAAGACCCGCCGCCACCTTCAGGACGGTCAGGACGACGTTGCTGATCAGACTGATCCAGATGGCCAATAAGCCGGAATGATGCCCTCTTGCCACAAAGATTGCCCCTTCTAAGATTGTTTGCTCCGCGCAAAAATAAAAACAAGCTTCCGGCACGAGGGCTGGAAGCTTGTTTCGGAATATGGATAAATCGGCGGGCGATAAGGCTGCATAAGTAAAACCGTCCTCTCCTCAATGCCGAGACGGATTTTAATCGAATAACCATTCTATTCTATCATATTCTCCTTGCTTATGCGAACGATAAAAATCCCCGAGGCAATGACGTTTTGTTTTCATTTTATGTAATATATATGTTAGTTATTGATAAGGATTAAATCTTTAATGTAACTATTATTGACATAAATATACCGGAGGAATATGATTACTGTAAAACCCAGCGGGGAGAAGGAGCCGTTGACCATGGGAACAACGAACAGAACGCCGGTATCTTTGCTTTCTTCCCTGTTTTACAACGAGATGTACGACGGCTCGCAGGTTCGGGCGCATTACGGCAAGGTCCACGAGTCGCTCGCGCGAATGACGCCCCATGAACGCGCCGCCAGGCAGACGAAGATGAACGGAAGGCTGCTCGAGGAAGGCATTACGTTTACGCTGTCCGGGGCGGGGCAGTCGGACGCTCTGGAACGGACGATCCCGTTCGATCTGATCCCCCGCATTATTCCGCCGGAGGAGTGGGAGACGATCGAACGGGGAACGAAGCAGCGGGTAAGGGCGCTGAATGCTTTTCTGGCGGACATCTACCATGAACAATGCATTCTGAAGGATGGACTCGTGCCGCGGCGGATGGTGGTGGGCAACCGTTATTTCCGCACCGAGATGATGCGTCTTGCAGTGCCCGGAGGCACCTATGTTACCGCGTCGGGCATCGATCTCATCCGCGACGAGAAGGGGGATTACTACGTTCTCGAGGACAATCTTCGTTCCCCCTCGGGCTTCTCCTACGTGTTCAAGAGCCGCTCGATTATGACGCACGATTTTCCCGAGCTGATGTTCTCTCATCCCGTCAGAGACATCGATCGTTTTCTGCAGCATTTCAGATCGTCCTTGCGCGCGCTTTCTCCTGTCGACAAAGCCGAGCCGGTCGTCGCTCTGCTGACTCCGGGAAGCTTCAATTCCGCGTATTTCGAGCACGTCTTTCTGGCGCAGCAGATGGGAATCGAGCTGGTCGAAAGCGGGGACCTCGTCTGCAAGGACCATAAAATCTACATTCGCGGTCTTTCGGGGCTGAAGCAGGTCGATGTGCTGTACCGGCGCCTCGACGACGATTACCTCGACCCGCTCGCGTTCCGTCCGGATTCTCTGCTCGGCGTGGCCGGGCTGATGAACGCTTACCGCTACGGCAATATTACGATCGCCAACGCTCCGGGGACGGGCGTCGCAGACGACAAAGCCATCTATACGTTCGTGCCGGAGATGATCCGCTATTACCTGAACGAGCGTCCGATCCTGAACAATGTGCCGACGTATCTGATGAGCCGCCCGGAGGAAAGGGAGCACGTGCTCGGCCGCCTGGAGGAAATGGTTGTCAAGGAAACCTCGCTGTCGGGCGGATACGGCATGCTGGTCGGTCCCGCTTCGACGGAGAGGGAGCGGGAGCTGTTCGCCGCGAAAATCCGGGAAAATCCCGACAACTACATCGCCCAGCCGACGATTAAGCTGTCCACCTCGCCGATCAATCTGGAGGGCAATCTCGCGCATCGTCACATCGATCTGCGGGTGTTCGCCGTCGCGAACGGAGCGGACACCCATGTGCTGCCCGGAGGACTGACGAGAGTGGCGATGAAAGAAGGCTCGCTCGTCGTCAATTCGTCCCAGGGCGGAGGCGTCAAGGACACCTGGGTGCTGTCTCGATAATTCGTCCTTAAGGAGAGGGTCTCTATGTTGGATCGGATCGCGGAATGCCTGTTCTGGATCGGGAGATACACCGAACGGGCGGAAAATCACGCCAGGCTGCTCGACGTCTACTATCACTTGCGCGAAGAGGACGGCGAGGAGGCCGAGGCGACGTGGAGAAGAATCGCCGAGGCGATCGGCGATTGTGCCTTGTACGAGGAACGGTACGAGGCGTACCGGGAGAACGACGTCCTGTTCTTCCTGACGCTGGATTGGACGCAGCCGAATTCGATTCTGTCCTGCGTGGAGCAGGCGCGCAACAACCTGAAGAAGATCAGGGAGCAGCTTCCGGCCGAGCTGTGGAATTTGCTGAACGGCTTCTATTTGTGGTTGAAGGGCGTGCGTACGGAGGAGATCTCGCAGATGTCGCCGCACGGCTTTTTTCAGGGGTTGAAGGAGCGGTTGGCGGCGTTCCAGGGGATGGCCGTGTCCATCGCGCTGAGAGACGAGTCGTGGCATATGCTCGAAAGCGGGCGTTATCTGGAGCGGTCGGAAAATGTCGTTCGACTGCTCCGATCCGTCGGGAGAATTGCGCCGGAGCGGCGGAAGGGCGCTTACGGCTATACGGTCGCGCTGCTCAAGTCGGTCGGAGGCTACGAGGCGTTCCGCCGTCTGGGGCAGGACGATCTTACGCTGGAGGGGGTGTCGAGATTCCTTGTGCTGCAAGAGGCTTTTCCGCGGACGGCGCATTTCTCGCTGGCCGCGTTCGAACGTCATCTGAAGGACATGAGACGGGAATCCGGCAAATCGGTCCCCGCTCTTGATCGGACGATCCGGCTTGCGGGCAAGGCACGGTCGGAGCTCGGCTGGCTCGACCGGGACGACATTACCTTCGATACGCTGAACTCCGTGCTGCAGCAGCTGCTGGAGACGAATCGCCAGTTGGGCGAGGCGGTCGCGGGCACCTTTTTTTCCCCGGAACGGGAGGTTACGGCATGAGGCTCGAGATTTGCCACGTCACGAAATACCGCTACGATTTGCCGGTGACGGACAGTGTCAATGAAATCCGCCTGACCCCCCGGACCGACGAGCGCCAGGCATGCTATCAGCACAGGCTTGTGGTCGAGCCTAACGTGCAGCTGCAGTCTTACGAGGATTTCTTCGGCAATCGGGTTCACTCGTTTACGGCTAACGCACCCCATTCGGAGCTGGTCATCACGGCCCATTCGACGGTGGTGACGCGGGATCGCGACGTGCTGTGGAAGGCCGCCTGGGGGCCGGAGGAGTCGTGGCACAGGGTGAGAAGCCTGGAGTTTATCGATGCGAACGCGGAATATTTGCTGCCGACGGCGTATGCGTCGTTCCATCCTTCGGTGGAGGCGTATGCCGCCGGGATCGGGGGAGAAGACGAGGGAGTCTTCGGCTTCGTGCGCCGCGCGGCTCACGCGGTTTACGGCGATTTTCAGTACAAGCCGCAGTCGACCGGGGTGCACACGAAGGCGGAGGAACTGCTTGAGATCGGGTCCGGCGTCTGTCAGGATTTCGCGCATTTGCTGATTGCGGTGTGCCGTCTGAGGGGAGTGCCGGCGCGCTATGTGAGCGGGTACCATTTTGTCGGGGATTTGCAGGGACGGGACGCGGATTTCGAGCAGGCTTCGCATGCCTGGGTCGAAGCGTACGTGCCCGGCGTCGGCTGGCAGGGCATCGATCCGACGAACGACAATCTGGTCGACTGGCGCTACGTCAAGCTGGGGCATGGCCGCGATTACCCCGACATTGTCCCGGTCAAAGGAATCTACAGAGGCACGTCCGGCCAGTCGCTGCACGTCACGGTGGACGTTCAGTTGGCGGAGACGGGGTGAGATGGAGTGGGATTAACGGTGCGGTAGACCGTTAAACGGTGGAAGTTTGTCTGGAGCGTGAGGTTAACGGTGCGGTAGGCCGTTAAATGGTGGGGTTGGTCTGGAACGCGGGATTAACGGTGCGATGGACCGTTAAACGATGGAGGTTGGCCTGGAGCGTGGGATTAACGGTGCGGTAGTCCGTTAAACGGAGGGTGATGGGCTGGAGCGTGGGATTAACGGTGCGGTAGACCGTTAAATGGTGGGGTTGGTCTGGAGTGTGAGGTTAACGGTGCGATGGACCGTTAAATGGTGGGGATTGGGCAGGAGCGTGGGGTTAACGGTCTGACGCACCGTTAGCCAGCCGCTTTTGACGTCGATCCGCCCGGGAACGGTCTCACGGACCGCTCCTTGGATCGCTTGGGCGATTTTCGCCATTTAACAGTCTGGCAAACTGTTATCCGAGTTCCTGGGTGAAGCCTGACCGTTTAACCGTCTGCCTGACCGCATCCACGCTATCCCAAATTAGTGCATGAAGCTCCGATTGGCCAATCGGTAGGAATGGATCCGCATCGTTCCGGATGCGCTTTCCAAAATCCGTTTTTCTATAAGTTGTCTCAGTTCGCTTCTTACGAACTTTTCCTTTCTCCCTAAGCAGACGCAAGCCATTTCGATAGTGAACGTGCCCAACGAGCGAATTGCGAGACGAACGATCTCCCTCTGATAGATCGGAAGCTCAAGCAGCTCATGTCGCGTTTCCCCGTACCACTCTTCCATCATTCTTCGGATATACTTCTGACAATCGATCGGATTCTCTTTTAACTTGTCAACAGAGAACCGTAGAATGTTCCAATTCGCAAGGACAATTTCATTCTGCCTGTCCAAACCGCGCGTGAATGTGTAGCGATCTATATCGCGCGCATGAGAACCGAACCCGTCGCACTCTATACAAGTCGGTTCCGGAAACCGAATATAGCCGTAGTCCATATAGCAGCGCTTACCTCCGGCATCAATAAATTCATACTCAGGATATAGATGATCGAAATTGCCTACAACCGGCCACCAAGTATGCTCCAGAAAAACTCTTTCCCCGAATCCATGACGCTTCTTAATTCTACGACGGCGTTCCCCGCGACTTTCGCTAATATGCCGGTTCAGCCACGTGTGATACTCCGTTTCAAATTGATTCTCCATACCTCCACACTCTCCTTATGAAAAAATAACCGCCCTAGTCCCGGATCGGGAACCAGAGCGGTGTGCTTCACACGCTTTTTCAAACATTATACCATAAATGGTTAAAAATATAATGCTTTTATCCAATTTCAGTCTCGAATTGATCAACCGCCTACAACTAATCCGTTACGGATTCCCGCTCCTTCTTACTTTAATGGTCTAACGGACCGTTAATCAAAGTGCCTAGGGGCATTTCACACATTTAACGGCCTGCTGGACCGTTAATCAAGGTACTGGGTGGATTTCGCGCATTTAGCGGCCTGCTGGACCGTTAATCAAAGTACTGGGCGGATTTCGCGCATTTAGCGGCCTGTTGGACCGTTAATCAAAGTACTGGGTGGGTTTCGCGCATTTAGCGGCCTGCTGGACCGTTAATCAAAGTACTGGGTGGATTTCGCGCATTTAGCGGCCTGTTGGACCGTTAATCAAAGTACTGGGTGGATTTCGCGCATTTAGCGGCCTGTTGGACCGTTAATCAAAGTGCCCAGGTGGAATCCGCACAAATAACGGTCCAGAAGACCGTTATTCCATCGTTTTTATAGGATGAATGTTCGGAAAATATCCGCTAAAGAGTGGATCTCGTCCGAATAACGAGGATAATATGATCCATTGGCGAATAATTGGGCGAAAACCGACTTGACTTGTACGGATCGATCGGGTAATCTACGTAATGGAAACAGAACAAGGCATGAACTGTTCGTCCATTCGTATATCCTTGGCGATACGGGCCGAGGGTCTCTACCAGGAGCCTTAAATTCCTGACTACGAAGGATGTGGGATACCCACACCTTTCGGCGGTCGGGATTTTTTTATGCCGTCCGGACGGCCGCAAGGGACAAACCGGAAGGAGAAGGCTGCGAATGGGTTACGACGTCATTGTGGTAGGCGCCGGTCCGACGGGAATTTTCGCATGTTACGAATTGACGAGAACCGCTCCGCATCTTAAGGTGCTTTTGGTGGACAAAGGACACGAAATTAAACGCCGCCACTGTCCGATTCTGGAAAATAAAATCGAGCTGTGCCCGCCTCCCGCCGGGAAAAAAGAATACGCGGGCTGCCTGCCCGCCTGTTCGATTACGGCCGGATTCGGAGGAGCTGGCGCATACAGCGACGGCAAGTTCAACATTACGACGGAATTCGGGGGTTGGCTGACCGATTATTTGCCGCATTCGCGGGTGCTGGACCTGATCCGCTACGTGGACGAGATCAATCTGGAGCATGGGGCGACGACCAATGTGACCGATCCGACGACGGAAACGGTCCGGGATATCGAGCGCAGAGGGTACGCCGCCGGTCTGAAGCTGCTGCGGGCGCAAGTGCGCCATCTGGGAACGGAGCAGAACCTGGAGATTCTGAAATCGATCTACGATTATTTGGACAGTCGGATCGAGATGAGGTTCAAGACGGAGGTCGCCGATATTCTGACGGAGAAGGAGGACGGCAAGCACCGCGCGCGGGGCATTGTGCTGAAGAACGGGGAAGAGATCGAGGCGGGAACGGTCGTCATTGCTCCGGGAAGGGACGGATCGGGCTGGCTGGCCGAGGTAATGAAGAGACGGCGCCTGGGGATGGTCAACAACCAGGTGGACGTCGGCGTGCGCGTGGAAACGTCGGATGTGGTGATGCGGGAAATCAACGAGCATTTGTACGAGGGGAAATTTGTGTTTAATACGTCCGTGGGCACGCGAGTGAGGACGTTCTGCAGCAACCCTTCGGGACACGTCGTCGTGGAAAACCACAGCGGCGTCATGGCGGCCAACGGCCACGCGTTCAAGGACCCGGCGCTCGGCTCGGCGAATACGAACTTCGCGCTGCTCGTCTCGCATAAGTTCACCGAGCCGTTCGACAAGCCGAACGAATACGCGCGGGAAATCTGCAAACGGGCCAATGATCTGTCGAGCGGCGGAGTTATCGTGCAGAAGTTCGGCGACATCAGGCGCGGACGGCGGTCGACGGGGAGCCGGATCAAGGAAGGTTTTATCGAGCCGACCTTGCACGAGGCGGTGCCGGGCGACTTGGGACTCGTGCTTCCGTATAATACGATGAAATCCCTGATCGAGATGGTGGAGGCGCTGGACAAAGTGACGCCGGGCATCGCGTCCGAGCACACGCTGTTCTACGGCGTGGAGGCGAAGTTCTACTCGGCGCGCCCGAGGCTGAGCGATACGCTCGAGACGGAGATCGCCGGCCTTTACTGTGGCGGCGACGGCGCGGGCGTGACGCGCGGTCTGGCTCAAGCGGGAGCGGCGGGTGTCTGGATCGCGCGCGCGATTTCGGAGCGTTTGGCGCAGTAGCGGCAGGCGAGGGGCTCGGGGGTTGGTGTCTGGCTCCAAGGCCAAGAAAGTGCCTCGGGGAATGGTGACGGGGAGCGAGCGGCGAGTCCAAGGCCAAGAGAGTGCCCCGGGGAACGGTGACGGGGAGTAGACGGCGGGGGCGAGGCCAAGAAAGTGCCTCGAATCCCGGAGCCTCGGAACTCTCGGAGATGCCCGACGCAGCCGCGCCACGTCCGGATTTCGCACCGCGCGGCTCCTTGCGCGCGGTGTACGCTGCATGACGGCGGTCGGTCGACCGGCGCACCTCTCGCTGTCACAACCGTTACAGCGACCAGTAAGTGAGCGCGGATAGAAGCATGGAAGCGACGAACATGGCTGTAAGCGGCCGAAGGGCGCGGCTGCGCAGGTCGCGCAGGCCGACGTTCAGGCCCAGTCCGGCCATGGCCATTCCAAGGAGCAAAGTTGTCGCATAGGACAGCTCGTGCAGCAAAGGCTCGGGGTTGGGCAGCAGGGTCGGTAAGGCATAGCTGCCGAACAGGCTCACGGCGATGAAGCCGACGAGGAACCAGGGGAACTTAAAGCCGGTGCTTTCGGCGGTTTGGACCTCGTCGTCTTCCCCGCCCCGGCGACCGTGGAGCTTGGAGGCTCCCGCGATGACCAGGCACAGCGGCGCGAGCAAGGCGACGCGGCTCAGCTTGGCGAGCAGGCCGTCCGCCAACGCGTCCGGCCCGCCCGGGGCGGCGGCCATGGCGACATGCGCGACCTCATGGAGCGTCAGGCCGGACCAGATGCCGTAGCTCTCCGGGGAGAGCGGCAGCCAAGGCAGCATGAGCGTATAAAATGTCGCGAATACGGTGCCGATCACGGCTATCAGCCCCGCGCTGATGGCCGTGTCTTCGTCTTTGGAGCGGAGCAGCGGCGCTGCGGCCGCAATCGCCGCCGCTCCGCAAATCGCGGTGCCGATCGCCAGCAAGGCGATCAGCTTGCGGTCGGCGCGGAGCAGGCGGCCGATCGCGAACACGGCGGCCAGCGAGAAGACGACCGTTCCGCCGCTTCTAAGCAGCAGTGGCAGGCCCTGCCGCAGCACCTCGACGATGTCGAGCTTCAGGCCGAACAGGACGATGGCGGCGCGCAGCAGCGTTCCGGAGGAGAAGCGGATTCCCGCGCCCAGTGCGTGCGGATAGCCGAAGCGATGACGGTAAGCGGCCGCGAGCAGCAGCGTGCAGGCGAGCGGGCCGAGCTTGGCCGGGCCGGGAATGAGCGAGATGGCCCACCCGATCAGCGCAAGCGACAGCGTAAGCAGAACACCGGCCAGACGCGGATGATTCGACGGCAAGGCGGCGATGGGGCGGATGGGGTTGACGATCATGATGGCTGAACCTCCGTTGTCGATTCTGTTGCCATCAGCATACGCTTGAATTTATAATAAGGAAAATTAATTATTATTATTTTATTATAAGATTAGACTTATGAAAGGGGGTTGAAGATGGAGCAATCCTTGACGGTGTTCATCGCAGTGGCCGAAGCGCGGAACTTCTCTCGGGCGGCGGAGCGGCTGCACATGACCCAGCCGGCGGTAAGCCAGCACATCCGGGCGCTGGAGGAGCGCTTGAACGCGCGTCTGCTCGTTCGCAGCAACAAATCGGTTTCTCTGACGAAAGCCGGAGAAATCGTGCTCCACCACGCCCGGGAAATTGGAGAGCTGCATCGCCGGATGGAGGAGATGGTCGGCGAACTGACCGGACGCGCGGCGGGGCCGCTATCGGCGGGTGCCAGCTACACGTTCGGGGAATACGTGCTTCCGCGAGCGCTGGCGAAGCTGCATGAAAAATATCCCGATATCCGGCCAAGCGTAACGATCGGAAATACGGCGGATATTGCGGAGAAGGTGCGGACCCGCGTTCTGGACGTCGGCATCGTGGAAGGCGAGGATATCGGTTCGGGATTGGAAGCGGAGCGGCTGGCGGAGGACGAGATGTATATCGCGGCTGCCGCGAACCATCCGCTTGTCGATTCTACACGAGTCGACCCCGCGCAGTTGGAGCGGCAAACCTGGCTTGTCCGGGAACAGGGCTCGGGCACACGGGCTGCCGCGGACAAATTGTTTGCATCTCTGGGCATTCATCCTGCGCGGATGATCGAGCTCGGCAGCACGCAATCGATCAAAGAGACGGTAGAAGCCGGGCTCGGCATCTCTCTGCTGTCGCGCTGGGCGCTGCGCAAAGAGCTCGGGCTCGGCTCCTTGAAGAATCTTCGCGCCGAAGGGCTTCCCTTCAGGCGAAGCTTTCATATTTTGTATCGCCGGGGCGACCTGCGGACGAGAACGGTGGAAGCGTTCCTGGAGACGCTTCGCGGTGTAACCGACGAAATGCCGGCCGAGGACGCCCGCAATCGCTAACGGTCCGCAGATGCCCTATTGATGCTGGAGACCGGCAATCGCGGCAATCAACCGGTCAGACGGCTTCGGAAATTTTCTTGAACGCCTCCAGGAACTGGGCCGAAGGGTAGGCGCCGGACAGGGCGTATTTGTTGTCGATAATAAAGAAGGGCACGCCGGAGATGCCGATCGCCTGCGCGGCGGCCATATCCTGCTCGACGTCCGCTTGACCTTCCCCGTTATCGAGCAAGCGCCGGGCTTCCTCGGCGTCGAGGCCGAGCTCGGAGGCGACGGCGAGCAGAACGTCCAGCTTGGCGATGTCCCGGCCGTCCTCGAAATAGGCCTTCATGACCGCTTCGATCCAGGTCGGCTCGTCCTCTTGGGGGAGCAGGGCGGTGATCCGGTGCGCCAGCACCGTATTCGGCATCCGCTCCACCTTGTCGAAGCGGAAGGTTACGCCTACGTTGGCCCCGGCCTCCGTCACACGCTGCAGCATCGGACCCAGCCGGTCGGCTCCGCCCATCTTTTTCTCCATAACGCTGTCGAAGGGCAGTCCCTCTGCCGGCACCGACGGATCGAGCTGGTAGGCGTGATAGCTGACCTCGACCCCCTGTCCCGTCTGCTCCTGCCAGGCGTCGATCGCATCGTTCATGTTCTTCTTGCCGATTCTGCACCACGGACATACCATGTCGGAATATACGTCTATTTTCATCGCGGCCACCTCTTCGGATTGGAATGAGTCTGTTTCCCCTAGTATGGCAGACGGTACGGCCGGATTCAATGTACGGTTCGAAAGGTAACATGATAATATAGAAAAAGACAGCAACGGTTCCCTCGTGATCGGACTAACGGTTCCCGCTTGACCGAACTTAAGTTGCGATGACGGGCGGGCCGGCGCAACAAGGAGGACGAGGAATGAAACTGACGATCGATTCGACGGTCGAGCTGTTGAACGGAACGGAGATGCCGCGGCTCGGGCTGGGCGTCTGGAGGACGCAGGACGGCGAGGAAACGGAAAACGCGGTGCTGGCCGCGCTGCAGGCGGGCTACCGCAGCGTCGATACGGCGTCGCTGTACGGGAACGAGTCAAGCGTCGGGCGCGCGATTCGGGCTTCGGGCGTTCCCCGGGAAAAAGTGTTCGTCACGACCAAGGTGTGGAACGACGAGCAGGGCTACGATAGCACGATTGCCGCGTTCAAGAGGAGTCTGGAGAGGCTGGATACGGATTACGCCGATCTGTACCTCGTTCATTGGCCTGTCGTCGGAAAATATAAAGAAACCTATCGCGCGCTGGAGGATCTGTACGAGCAAGGGCTCGTCCGGGCGATCGGGGTCAGCAATTTCAATATTTCCCACCTGGAGGACCTGATGGGAAGCTGCCGTGTCAAGCCGATGGTGAACCAGGTGGAGATGCACCCGCTGCTCACGCAGAAAAGGCTGTTCGCCTTTTGCCGCAAGGAGGGCATTCAGTTGGAATCGTGGAGGCCGCTCATGCAGGGGCGGCTGGATCAGCCGCTGATCGCCGGACTTGCCGGGAAATACGGCAAAACGCCGGCGCAAATTCTCATTCGCTGGCAGCTTCAGCTGGGAGTCGTCACGATTCCCAAGTCGTCGAGAGCGGAGCGCATCCGCGAAAATGCCGACGTGTTCGACTTCGAGCTGGAGCCGGAAGACATCGTGGCCATCGACGGGCTGAACGAGAACCGCCGCTTCGGCAAGGACCCGGACCATGTCGACTTCTAGGCGCCGCGAACACGCGCTTCCAGCATAGAAGCACGATGCTGCGGGAGATAATACCGAGAGTGACCGGCTATTGACAGCCTCAACTGTAACTGTTATTATTACAGTAATCACCGGGGAGGCTGAACGAATGAACAGTGAGTTTATCATAGCTGTCCACAGCTTGGTCCTCTTGGCGCATCGACCCGACGGGATGGCGTCCAGCGAAGAGATCGCGACCAACGTCTGCACCAATCCGGTGCGCGTTCGCAAGGTGATGAGCTGTTTGCGCAAGAACGGCTTTGTGGATACCCGGGAAGGCTCGGGCGGCGGTTACAGGCTGTCGCGGGATCCGGGAGACATGACGCTGGCCGATGTGTATCGCGCCCTTGCCGCGGGTTCTCTGGCGCCGAAATGGTGCAGCGGGGACCCGGAGTCCGACTGCATGGTCGGATCGAATATGGGCGAGGTGATGAACGAGGTGTTCTGCGGCGCGGATCAGCAGCTCGAAAGGTATCTGGAATCGATTACGATCGGACAAATGCTGTCCAGGCTGACTGCGATGGCGAAGGCTTAGTCCGACGGTTCGACGAGGATGGAGCGGGTCATTCAGAGGCCCGATCATCATAGGTGTATTTTCCACTTTATACATTGAGGATAGGAGAGATGTCTTATGACAGTTGCGATTACGAAAGACAACTTCAGCGAGAACGTAGCGCAAGGCGTATCCTTGCTTGATTTCTGGGCGCCGTGGTGCGGACCTTGCAAAATGCAGCTTCCGATCGTGGAGGAGCTGTCCGAGGAATTGAAAGGAACGGCGACGATCGCCAAGGTCAACGTGGACGAAGAGCCCGAGCTGGCCAGCCAATTCGGCGTGATGAGCATTCCGACGCTGATTCTGTTCAAGGACGGACAACCGGTCGACAAGCTGGTCGGCCTGCAAAGCAAGGAAGCGCTGAAAGCGAGAATCCAAAACCAGCTGTAATGCGGAATGAAGAGCGCCGTTAGCGTCCCTGTACAGGGACGCTAACGGCGTTTTTGCTTGGCGATTGCCATTCCCCCGGAAGCGCGATCCGGTCGTCAATAGCGAGGATTGACTTCCCGCACGGCGTCCTTTAGTATCAGACACAAAATAACGCCGATTTTGTGGAAATTTGCAGCAAGCCGAAATGCATTCTAATCGGAGAGTGGAGCGGGCGCATGCCAGGACTCAAGGTTCGAAAATGGTGGAAGCCCATCGAGTCGTTATTTGCCAAGATGGTGCTCTATTACTCGTTGATTACGTTGTTTCCTTTTGCGCTGTTCGGCGGCATTATGTTCTCGTTGTTCTCCAGAACGATGAAGTCGGACATGCTGACCCATGCGCAGAAAATTTCCAATCAGACGAATATGAGCCTGGACAATTATTTTAACGAGATCGTCACCTCGCTCGAGATGGTCGCGACGCATCCGTTTGTCCTGTCGAGCCTGTCCGATTACGATACGAATTCCAGCTACACGAACTATACGAATGCCCAGCAGATCATCCAAATGCTGCAAAACATCAAATCGCTAAAGCCGGACATTAGCGAGATTTTTATTTTCCGACCGGATTTTTTTATCAAGCCGACGATTACGAAGTCCGTTAACGTCAATTCCCCGTTTCTGAAGAACGTCTGGAAGGAAGCCGAGCAGGCTCCGCCGCATATGAAGCCGATCTTCTACTCCACGCACGTGCCGGACTATTACAATTCGGCATTCACGAATCATAAAGTGGTCAGCATGAGCTATCCGATCCGGGACATTATGCACTATGGGACGGAAAATCTCGCGATTTGCTTTATCGATTTCAACTTCGAGAAAATCACGCAGATTATCGAGCATTCCAAGCTGGGACAAAGCGACCGCATCATTCTGCTGACGGATTCCGGGAGTGTGATCTATTCAACCGACACGGGCTTTCAAGCCGGCAGCGACATCACGGAGGGTTTGGACGTCGGGCCGATTTTCCAGAGCGGGGGCGGTTACTACAGCACCGAGTTTCAAGAGGAGAAGCTGCTGGTCACCTATTCCACCTCGCAAGTGACGGGCTGGAAGCTCGTATATTTAAGCAAAACGGCGGAAATTCAAAAGAACGTCAACCAAACCTACGTCATTACCTCTTATCTGCTGCTGGGGGTCATCGTCTTCAGCATTCTGCTCTCGGTCGTGATCTCGCGCAAAAACGCGAAGCCGATGATGGAACTGATGAACCATATGCGAGAGGTAGGACGAGGCAACTTCTCGATCCGCATTCCCGAAGACGACAAGCATCTGGAGTTCAAAATTTTAAGCAGCGGCTTTAACCTGATGACCAATAAAATCAATGTACTGTTCGACGAGGTGTATGCGGGGAAAATCAAGCAAAGAGAAGCGGAGTTCAAAGCGCTGGAATCGAACATCCACCCGCATTTTCTGAACAATACGCTGCAGGTGATCCATTCGCTCGCCGTTTTGGAGCGGAGCCGGGATATTGAGCAGGTCGTCACCGCGCTCGGTAATCTGCTGGAATATTCCCTCTACGAGAAGGAGAAGCGGGTGCTGATTTTCAAGGAGCTTAACTATATCGAGGACTACTTGAAAATACAGAACATTCGCTACGATCACGCGATTCAGGTCGACATCGAGGTGGAGGAGCAGGTCAAGCTGTGCTATATTTCCAAGCTTCTGCTGCAGCCGATCGTGGAGAATGCGGTGTTCCACGGATTGGACAAGGTGGCGGACGAGAAAATATTGCGAATCAGGGGCTTTGCCGCAGACGGTCAAATTCATTTTACGGTCGAGGATAACGGCATCGGCATGACGGAGCGGGAGCTGCAAGCCGTCGTCGCCCGACTGGATAATAATGAGGCGGCATCCGAGAGGAGCATCGGCCTTTCGAATGTCCAGCAGCGGATCAAGATCGAATACGGCCCCCAATACGGGATGAATTTTCATTCCGTATATCGGAAGGGGACGAAGGTCGAGCTGGTCATCCCCATTCTAAAATAGCGGGTGGTAATCATGAAACGAGTACTCATTATCGACGATGAACCTCTGATCCGACAGGCGCTCAAAAAGCTGTTGATCCGCAACGAGCTGGAGGTCGTTGTCGTCGGAGAGGCCGGCAACGGCATCGAGGCGCTGAGCGAGCTGGAACGGACGCGGGCGGACATTTTGTTCCTCGACGTTCGGATGCCGCTGATGAACGGTTTTGATTTGCTGCAGCGATTGCAAGAGAGGAATTTGGCGGTAATGACGATTATTCTGACCGCCTATCGCGATTTCGATTATGCGGCGAGGGCGATCGAATACGGGGCATTCGGCTATCTGGTCAAGCCGATCGACGAGAAAAAGCTGGTCGAGATGACGATCAAGGCCGGGCGGAAAATCGATGAGGAGCGGCAGGCGGAGACTGCGAAGCGGCAATTGGCGGAGCTGCGAAAAACGGGCTACTTGGAGCGTCTGCTTGCAGGAGAGGAGACGGCGTTCGCGGAGCGTCCGGAAGGGATGCCGGATTTCTCGGACGGCTGCGGGCGATTGGTCGTCGTCAGGCCGTCTGACGGCGTCGATTCGCGAATCGGAGGCAGCGGCGACCCGGCTGTCATTGCCTACAAAGGCGAGCTGATTCTCCTCTATCGGACTGCTCGGGAACTGACGGACGAAGAGCTTGCGGCCCGCTTAACGAAGGATGGAGCGGCAGAGCATCCATGCGGGATAAGCGCGCCGTTTGCTGGAGAAGAGAACATCCGTCTTGCCTACCGGCAAGCTAAGGCCGCTCTATTTTACCGGGATGCAGCAGGTAAGCCGCCTAATTACCGATTTGCGGAGCGGAAGACGTCGGCAGGGGACGAGCCGGATGCGTTGACGGAGCGGCGCGGATTTGAGCGGCTGTCGGAGAAGCTGGAGCTGGGCTTGCTGGACGAAGCCTGGACGATGATCCGCGGCTTTACGGAAACGCTGGAGCGGCGCAAGGATGAGGACCTGGATGCCGTATACCGGCAGTATTATCAATTCGCGACTGCGATCAAGCACAATTTGCCGCGCCTGGAAGCGCCGGAGCCGGTGAAGAAACAGCTTGCGGAGCTGGGGCTTGCGGAGCTGGCGGCTTATTCAACGCTGTCCGAAATCGACGCATTCTTCGAGCGGCTGTTCGCCGCGCTCGCTCCGGCGGCAAAGGTAGAGGATGCGGAGCGGGTCGTGCATAAAATCAAAGCCTACATTCGGGAGAACTACGCGCAGGACATTTCTCTGCATCTGCTGGCCGAACGGCTTTATTTGAGCAAAAACTATATTAGCGCCGTATTCAAGCAGAAAACGGGCGTTAACTTTCTCGAATATTTGACGAATGTTCGCATGGAGCAAGCCAAGCTCCGGCTGGAAAGGACGGAAAAAGGGGTGCATCAGATCGCGGAGGAGGTCGGCTACAAAAATACGAGCCATTTCGGCAAAGTGTTTAAGCAGACCGTAGGCGTCACTCCAGCCGAGTATCGACAGCGGCGATACGCAAATCCATGATTTTAGAACATGAATCGGTATTTCTCGTTATTGAGGACGTCTCCCTCGCAACGTAGAATTTAGGTACATGCATGGTAGCGCTGCCATTGCGACTGCACATCCACGAGGGGGACATAGCAAATGAAAAAGTTGTTCGGCATTGCGGCTTCGGCTATTTTGCTGGCCGGCATCACGACGGCATGCGGCAGCAGTAATAATGGCGATTCAACGGGAACGCCGGCGCCATCCGGCTCCTCTGCCAGCGCGGAATCGAGTCCGTCGGACTCCACGAACGATAAATTCACGTTGAAAGTGGTTGCTTCCGACCTGAAGGGCGACGGGCTGGACGTAGCGACGGAAATGTTCAAGCAGAAATATCCGAACGCCGAAGTGCAGGTCGTTACGGGGGGCTGGGGCAGCGGCGGACAGGATCTGCGCAACAAGCAGCTGATTCTGCTAAGCGGCGGAGAGTCGGCCGACGTCGGCAAAATGATCTGGGGCAAGGAGTTTTTTCGCTCCGGCGTCATCGACGAGATTACGGACGCGGTGAAAAGCTGGGAGGTCTACGACCGCCTGAGCGACGGGCAGAAGGACAGAATGACGCTGGATGGCAAAGTGTACGGCGTCACCTTCAGCAGCAACACCGTCTACATGTTCTATAACAAAGACATTTTAGCCCAAGCGGGCTTTAACGAAGCGCCGAAAACGCTCGACGACCTCGCAGCGATCGCCAAGAAAATCAAGGAAGCGAACCTGCAGACGGCGGACGGCAAGCCGATCTACGCGACCAGCTTCGAGGGCGGCAACTGGGCGACCGATTACTGGCTGTGGGCCAACGGCGGCAAGCAAATGACGGACGACTATTCGAAGACGCTGATCGACTCGCCGGAATCGATCCAAGCCTACCAATTTATGCAGGACTTCGTGAATAACGGGTGGGCGCCGAAAATCGACGGAAGCTACGACCAGCTCTGGCTCAACGGTCAAGTCGCGGTATGGTTTTGCGGCGACTGGGACATCCCTGCAACGATCAACGCGAACATCAACGCCGGCTACGCGCCGATGCCGCAAGGCTCATCCGGTCTAAACACAACCAGCGTCGGCGGCGTGGAGTGGGCGGTATTCAAGCAGTCGAAGCGTAAGAAGGAAGCGCTCGATTTTATCGAAATTCTCGTATCCAAGGAATTCCAGTTGCAAACGCAAGGGCTGACCACCGACCTGGCGCTATACGACGATCCTGAGCTTCAGGCGACCTGGAAGGCCGACGGCACCTTTGAAGGCCGCATGGCGGAGAAGGTGCAGCTGCAAAACACGAAATATAACTTCCTGGAAGCGCCTTTCCTGTTCCCGGACGCATCCAAAATCTACAACGCCGCGCTTGAAAAAATCTTGATCGGCGGAGCGGATGTGACGGCTACGATGAAAGAAGCGGCCGAGCAAATCAACAAAGGGATAGCAGAGGCGTCGAATTCCTAACGTAAGCCCGATATCCGAACATAGAACACATCGGCCCGGTCGCGATAGGCCGGATCGGGCCGATGCGCTTGGGAGTGAGAAGTATAGCAGCTATAGCAAATGCGCCGAAGATGAGAAAACGCAAGCTGTCGAAGCAAGGAATCGTCTATGCCGTGCTGACGCCGACCGTTTTGTACTTTGCGCTGTTTTTCTACTATCCGTTCTTTACGAACGTCGTCTGGATGTTCACGGACTATAATTTTCTGAATAGTGCGAAATTTGTCGGTTTGAAAAACATCGCGCATTTCTTCGATGACCCGTATGCCTGGAAAGCGCTCAAAAATACCTTTGTGATTACACTGGTCAGCACGCCGCTGACGCTGGGCGTCTCCTTGGCGCTGGCCATGGCCGTGTTTTACTTGAAGCTGGGCAAGGCCGTCATCCGGGGAGCGATCTTCTCCACCTACATCGTCTCGACGATTGTGGCCGCTATCACGTTCAAGGTGTGGTTCAACGACGAGCTCGGCTACGTGAACAGCATTTTGACCGGCCTTGGGCTGAAAAAGGTAGCTTGGCTCACCGACCCGTTCTGGGCGATGGTTGCGATTATTATGCTGAGCGTGTGGCTGCTGATGGGCTATTTTATGGTCATTTTCCTGGCGGGAATTTCCGGCATCGACACGCAGCAATTGGAAGCCGGCATGATGGACGGGGCGAACAAACGGCAGTTGTTTTTCCGGATTACGCTGCCGCAATTAAAGCCGGTCATGATCTTCTCCTCGATTATCGCCGTGTCGATCTACTTGAAGACGTATCCCTCGGTCGTCATTCTGACGAACGGCGGCCCCTACCGCTCGACGGAGACGATTCTGATGTATATGTTCGATCAGGGGTTTGTATCGAGGAACGTAGGCTACGCCTCGGTGTTGGGGATTGTCATTTTCTTGATTACGATGTTCATATCCCTGCTGCAGTTGAAATTGACCAAATTTTTCTCCGAGCAGGGGGGATGAAGACGTGAATACGCAGAAGGCGAGCAGAAGCTGGCTGGACTTTGTTTATTTGCTGGGGATGGCGGCGGTCGCCTTTGTACTCCTGTCCCCTGTCATTTGGCTCGTGTCCGCTTCGTTCCAGGGGCCCGGGGAAATTTTCAAGGTTCCGTTCCGGTGGATTCCGCAGCACATTTCTTTGGACAACTACAAAAACGCCTGGGAAGTCGGACAGGTCGGGAGCGCGCTGTGGAATTCCGTGTCCGTATCCGTGCTGATGCTTGTGTTCCACCTGTTCCTTAATGCGTTCAGCGGATATGTGATCGTGAAGTATTCCTTCAGATTTAAGAGCCTTATGATCGTGTTCGTGCTGGCGACGCTGATGCTGCCGCAGGAGATTACTTTTCTGCCGGTTTACAATCTCGTAAAGTCGTTCGGGCTGGTAGACAGCCATCTGGGCTTGGCGATTCCGTTCTTCTACAGCGGCTTCGGCGTCTTTCTGATGATGCAATTCGCCCGCGCCATCCCGGATGAAATTCTCGAATCGGCCAGAATCGACGGCTGCTCGGAGTACCGCATTTTCTTCCGGATCGCGCTGCCGCTGCTCAAATCCGCGATCGCCGCGCTGGGCATTATGGCGTTCTCGTTCATTTGGAATGAATATGCCTGGGCGAACATTGTGGTTCTCTCCGACCAGATGCGGACGCTGCCGATCTCGCTTACTTTCCTGGCGAAATCGTCCGACAACTCGGTCAAAATTTCCGCGCTGATTCCCGCCAGCGTGATCGCGATGACGCCGGTTATGCTGCTGTTCTTTATTTTTCAACGTCAGTTCGTAGAAAGCGTAGCAAGCTCCGGGGTAAAAGGATAACCCGCAACGGAGGCATGTCCAATTCACTTGAGAGGTGATTTGAAAATGTACAGTTTTACGCTCAAAAGAACGGTTCAATATGCCGGTTTGGCTTTGCTCGCACTTGTGATTGCCGTGATCTGCTCTTCCAGAGCTTCTGCGCAAACGATCGTGTCGCAAGTCGTGCAAAGCCCGGAAGGCAAGTATTATTTGCAAAAAGACGGCAGCCCGTTTCTGTACCTCGGCATTCAAAATACCGGCACAACCCAATTAAAAGGCAGGTACGCCAACGACAATCCTCCTTACGCGCCGTACCCGACGCCTATGCCGCTGAGTTGGCTGGAGAACGCCTATGAGAAAACGCAGGCGCTCGGCTACAAGGTCGTTCAACAGCAGTTGACTTGGTCCGATCTGGAGCTGACGAATACGCCGGGCGTGTACGACTGGACGATCATCGATCAGTACGTTGATTGGGCGAACGAGTACGATCTGTATATCGACATTGTCTGGTTTGGCACTAATGTGGGTGGAGGCGGCGTGCTATCGGGATACCCTTACGGCTGGAACACGAATGTGCCTCCTTATTTGCAGAATCACAACAAATATTGGAATAACGGCGACGGAGTCGGTTCAGGCGCCAACACGCCTCACCTTCCTTCGCAAGGCACGGATGCCGCCAACCTGTTCGCTTGGGAGAGACAGGCGATCAGAGCATTGTTCGATCACTTGGCCGTATACGACACCAATCATAGAGTGGTTCTCTTCCAAGTGAACAACGAGCCGAATCTGGCCGCCCATTACGAGGCCAACAAGACGGAGTGGCTCAGCGTCCTGAACAGTCTGGCGGAGCAGGTCAAGCTGTCCGATTACGTTGTGGCTACGAGAGTGAATCTGGCCGGCTATACGACCGGCGATCCGGATATTAAAAACAGCAGCCCGCACATCGACTTTAACGGTCCCGATCTCTATTCGTCGAACGTAACTGCGGTGATGAACGCGATCAACGACCACGGCAATTCCAGCTTGACCTACATTCCCGAGAATGCGGGCGACTTCGGCAACTCGTCTTCGCTGACCTTGACGGCGCTCGTAAACGGCGGATTTTACGAAGTGTACCAGCTTAACGACTCGTGGACTTTCTCCAACCAAGGGATGTTGGGAGCGACCCTGTACAATACGTGGACGCTCGGGACGCTGCCGCCGTTTACGGCGCAAGCGACCGATATGAAAAATCTGAACAATGCGATGAATAAAGTCGGCTCCCTGATCGCGGCTGCGCACCCGTCGAGAATGGCGGGCTACAACATCGAGAGCGACAATCCGACCTCATCCTACAATGCGTTCAAGTCGGTAGCCGGCAAGGATATGGCCTTCTATTCGACGGACAGTTCCGTGGGCATGGTCGTCAATAACGGAAGCTATTTCTATGCGGTATCGGATACGGCCAATTCCGCGAATGTTTATTTTACGACCAAGGAAAATCCGGCTTCGGCCACTTACGGCTATATGGACAGCAGCGGTAACTGGGTTAGCCAAGGCAATATAGCTGTCGTGGATAACGGCAACGGAACGTGGAAGATTCCGTATTCCTCGCAGCAGGCGGTCAGAATCGAGCTGTCTCCGGCGGAGAAATTCGCCGCGGCGACGAACGCCAACAATCTGTTCCCGGCCTCCAACGCGATCGACGGCAGCCAGGGTACGGCCTATGTGAGCGCGGATTCTCAGGCTTTCCCGGAGTATTTGACCCTCTATTACAATCAGCCGCAGACGTTTAACCGACTCAGTGTGTCCTGCGATTTCTGCCAAGGGCAGGGCGTTACGAGCTACGACGTACAGGTGACAACGGATGGTGCGAATTGGAGCACGGTAGGGTCCTCAGGCACGGTAAGCTATGCGGGCAATAGCGCGGCCATTGAGACGAGCGTCGTGGACTTCACGGCAGTAACGGGAATTACAGGCATTCGCATCCAAATCAACAGCGCGAATATACAGTGGGATCATTTTGCGGTGAATGAGATGACCCCGTCGTATAGCGCCGGCTTTCCGAATACGGCGACCGCCAGCGCAACAAGCGTTAACGGATCGTTCCCGGCCTCGCGTGCCATCGACGGAGATCAAGGCACGGCTTACGTCAGCGCGGATAATCCAACTTTTCCGCAATATTTGACCTTGACCAACAGCCAGCCGCAGTCTTATCAGCAGCTGAGCATAACCTGCGATTTTTGTCAGGGGCAAGGCATTACGAGCTTTGACGTGGAGGTATCCACGGACGGCACGAGTTGGAGCACGGTAGGGTCCTCCGGCACGCTAAGCTATACGAGCAATAGCGCCGCCATCGAGACGAAGACGGTGACCTTCGCTCCGGTGACCGGGATCCAGGCGATCCGCATTAAAATCAACAGCGCAAACCTGCTGTGGAACCATTTTGTTGTGAACGAAATTCAAGCCAGCTAGAACGGTCGATTCAAGCAGCAAATGAAGCGGTAATTTAAGCAGAAGCAAGGAGGAGCCTTACTTGGATTACGTTAAACACGAAGGAAACCGTTGGACGATCGTTCACGGAGAATATGAGGGAGTGGAGCGTCATGCGCTCGACGTGCTGTACAATATCGTGCAGCCGCATGTGCCGTATTTGATGACGCTGCACTCGCATGCGACGGACAAGCAAAGTTTGAGCGACTACAACCTGATTGTGCTGGGCACCGTCCGCTCCAATCCATGGATCGCGGAGTTGGCGGAGCAAGGTCACATCCAGCCGAATCCGAAAGCGGAAGGGTATGCCATTAAAGTGTTCGCCAGCCCGCTCAACCCGGAGCGGCAGATGATCGTGATCGCCGGCGCGGACGGGAATGGGACGTTGTACGGCGTGAACGATTTCGAGCACTATTATTTGGACCCGAACGAGGACGATCTATACGAGAAGAAAAAGAATTTTACCGAACCGATGCCGGAATACGAAGCTTCCAGCGCTCCGGCCATTGCCGAGAGAGGCTTCTGGACATGGGGGCACGTCATCTACGACTATCGCAAATACATTGACCACATGGCCAAGTGGAAGTTGAATTTCATTACGATCTGGAACGATTTCGCTCCCATCAACGCCAAGGAAGTGACCGATTACGCGCATTCCCGGGGCATTAAAGTCATCTGGTCGTTCTCCTGGAGCTGGGGCGAGGATTGCGATCCGAACGACCCGGAAGAGCTGAACAAATGGACGGAGCGCGTGCTCGACACTTACGAGACGCAGTACGCTCATCTGGGCGGCGACGGCATTTATTTTCAGACGTTCACGGAAACGAAGGATAAGCATATCGGCGGCAAGCTGATTGCGGAGGTCGTGGTGGACTGGGTGAACCACATCGCCGGGAAGCTGTTGGAGAGACACCCTGAGCTATGGCTCAAGTTCGGCATCCATGCGACGTCGATCGAAGAGAATTATCCGCTGCTCGCGAAGCTGGACCCAAGGGTAAACATGACCTGGGAAGACGCCGGGGCGTTCCCGTACAGCTACGATGCGAACGATAACCAGTCGATAGCCGAAACGATGCAGTATACGGCCAACATCAGCGGGCTGCGAGGCGAGCAGGAGGATTTCGGCTTAGTCATCAAGGGTGGAACGTTCCTGAACTGGTTTGCTTTCGAGCATCAGAAAGGCGTCATCGTGCTCGGCCAAGCCGGTGAAGCGTTAATTGACAGCCTGTCCGGTCAGAAAGCCCGACCTTATAAGCAGTGGAGACATCAGCAAGCCTACTGGATGAAAAACCTGCACAATCTGTTGGATACGCTGAAGGTCATTGTGGAGCAAAACCCGAAACGGATTGCCGCCGAGGCGTTGGTCGAGCATGGACTATGGGAGCGGTATATGTGGTTCCCAGCGGCGTTATGCGCGGAGAGCATGTGGAACCCTTATGAGAGCGCCGAGGAAATCATCAGAAAAGTAGCTTTGGCGAAGGAAGTTCATTTTGCTTAGGTAGCCGGGTTTGGCCGGAGTGGGCAGTAAACGAAGACAGGGTCCGGTATCTTCAGGAAAGCTGAAGGAGATACCGGACCCTGTTTTGATGTTGTCTGCGGTCAAGCTTTATAAATTTAGATCGTCCACTGCCCGTGAACGATGCCGGCGAGCTGCCAGTCGTCTCCGCCGGGCGCGAATACGAGCACAAGGCTTTGCCAGTCCATGCCGTTCAGTTCCTCGTCGAAGCCCGGGAAATAAAACTCCACGTAGGAGGCGCCGGGGTAGACTTCCGGTACGTTGAATATCGCGTTGCCCGTGCCGACGATCTTGTTCACGCTCACCTGAGGAGCGTCCGCGAAATCCTTCGTATACACGAATTGCTCGTAGTAGTCTCGGAACGTCAGCTCGATCGGCTCGCCGCTGCCGTCGGCTTCGCCCCACTTCAGCTTATTCTCGTCCTTGAAGGTTGGAAAAGCATCCGGCTTGAACGAGAGATCGGTATCTACATTGACGAAAGGGTACGGGGAGAAGCGCAAGCCTTGCTCCGGGTCGATCAAGGTGACCAGGGAACCGAGATCCCTCTCTCTTAAATAACCGACGGTTTCGAGCGCAAGCTCCTTAACCCGGGCGTCGGAGGGCTGTTCCTTATCGGTGGACGGGTTCGGCGCGTTGTTGCTCGGCTCGGCGGACGGCACGCCGCTTGAGCTGGCTTCAGGCCCGCTCCCGAGGGATGATGTGGGCGGAAATGTAATCGGAGCATCGGTTGCTCCGTTCTTATTGTCGGCTCCGCAGCCAGCCAATAGGACAGCGAGAAGAACCGCGGCCAGAAGCGGAGGCTTGCTTCGCATAGTCTATTCCTCCTTGCAGTCAAGTATTTATTTAGACGCAGAAAACGCCGAGATGTTCCGGTGGAAAATGCGGATAGGGAATTTTTCTTCCCCGGGCACGAAGGTTCGGAAGCGCTCGCGGACCTGTTATAATGGAATAACCAAACTCTGGCAACCGACTGGAGGCGTGAAAATGAACGTTCGCAAGCGGGGAATCGGCAAACGCTTGACCGAGCTTCATCGATGGAACGGGTGGATCGTCGTCGTTCTGGCCGCAACGGGGCTGCTGCTGGCATGGGAGCCTGTGCGCGGCTGGCTTCAAGGTTATTTTCGCAATCCGGTCAAGCAGCTGCACATCGTGCTCGGGATCATGTCCGGCATTCTCTTGGCGTTCTATCTGCCGCTTCTGCCGAAGCATCTCAAGCAGATTCGGCGGCGTCCGAAGCAGAAGGCGAATTTGATCTTCGTTCTGGCGCTGCTTGCCGGCTGGCTGATCTCGGGAATCGTCCTGTGGCAAATTCGCAGTTTTCCGCCGGCCTGGGCGAACGGGGCTCTTCTCGTGCACGACCTGTTCACATGGATCGGCGGACCGTATCTGGTCTATCATTCCATCGCCCGCCTGAAATGGATGAGGCGGCCGGAGCGCCGGGCGATTCGGGTCGAAGAGGAGACGGAAGAGGCCGGCTCGGGCGGAGGGAGAAGTCCGTATGGCGAGCCGGTGCCGCTCATCCATCGCCGGCAATTTCTGAAATGGACGGCGGGGGCCGCTATCGCCGCGGTTGCGCTGCCTTCCTTCGTCCGCTGGCTGGCCAGCTCCGGGGGAGGCGGAATGGGGTTGCCCGGCGTGGAGGGGATGGCGGGCTCGCCCGGTGCCGACGCCAATCGGATGCTGCCGCCTCCGACACCGCTGCCCGATTCGGCTAACGTGATCGGGGGAGGGGCGCAAGGCCATTTTCGCATGTATACGGTTACGCGGCTTCCGACCTTCGACTCCGATACGTGGAGCTTCCGCATTTTCGGGCTTGTGGACCGGCCGGCCGAGTGGAATTGGGGGCAGTTTCTCGCGTTGGCCCGCACCGTGCAGGTCAGCGACTTTCACTGCGTGACGGGATGGTCGGTATACGGCAACACATGGGAGGGCGTTCCGCTAGCCGCCGTGCTGGAGGCCGCCGGAGTGAAGCCGAGCGCCAAATACGTAAAGTTTTATTCGGGAGACGGGACGTATACCGACGCGCTGACGCTGGAGCAGGCGAGAATGGACGACATTCTGCTCGCCCTGATGCATGACGGCAAGCCGATTCATCGCGATTACGGCGGGCCGGTTCGTCTGATCGTTCCCAAGATGTACGCTTATAAATCCGTCAAATGGCTTTCCGCCATCGAGCTGATCGATTCGGAGCATATCGGCTATTGGGAGGAGCGCGGCTACGACACGAACGCTTGGGTGAAGGGGTAAGCCTTATGCGTTGATTGCGGCTTCGCTGGATAAGCTAAGGGAAGAAGGATGCGCAACAGCCCGGACATCCGGCGGCCGCCTTGCGGCGGAATGCCGATGTCCGGGCTGTAGGCTTCGGGACGAATCGGGAAACGATGCTGCGGGTCAATCGGTTTTTTTCTTCGCTTTAGGCACGGGGGCGACGGATTTCGTATTCTCCAAGGTGTCGTTGACGAAGGCCATATCCTGATTTTCCGCTTTCATATGCGTCGTTCCTTTATCGTTTCCTTTATGCGTCCGGTTTTCCATGGGCGCTCCCTCCTCTCTTCGAGGTCATTGTGCGCATTCCGCCAGAGCGTTATCCGTATCGGGAGGTTGGCAAAATCATGAGGAATAGTTCGCAGCCGGGCATGCGGCGCAAGGCGGCTGTCCTGTGCGCGGCATGTGCGGTCGGGGCGCTGCTGCTCGTCTCGTGCGCAGGGAAAAAGGAAGCCGAGCAGACGCCGCCCCCCACGGCCGCAAGGAAGATTACACCCGCCGAGCAGTGGCTGGAACGGGCAGCCTCCGCCGCCGCAACGATGAAGAAATACGCCTTCGAATTGCAGATGACCCAGGAGCTCGGCCCGGCCGGGGATTCGAAGCGTTCCGACGTTCGCGTCGACATGCAGGGGAAGGCGGAGCGCGAGCCGCTGAAGCTGGACCAGACGATTACGAGCGTCATCGACGGCGAAGCGTCCACGCTGCGTTCGATCGTGACGCCGGAGGGATACTTCATGTATTTGCCCGAGTACGAGGAATGGAGCCGGTTGTCCAAGGAAGTGGCCGAGGAGAACGCGGAGACGCTGTCGGATTTCCAGATCAATCCGGAACGGGCGATCGAGCGCTTCCGGCAGCTGGGGGAGGGATTAAGCGCCGAACGAAGCGGAAATTCGACGGCCGTCCGCTACGAAGGCGCCGGCCCGGAGGCGAAGACGTTTATGGCGGGGCTGATGAAAAGCACGCTGGGGCTGACCGATTCCGAAGAGGTCATCGCGGAGGAACTGGCGGTATCGAGGTTAAAGGTCGCCTATTATGTAGACAACGAGCAGCATTGGCCGCTGTCCTACCGGATCGAGACGGAGCTGACCGTCGAGCTTGAGCCGGGGCAAAAAACGCCGGTCACCATGACGCTTGCCGGCACCTACAGCAAGCCGAACGCGACCGCGGCGATCGTCGTCCCGCCCGAAGCGCTGGAGGCTCCCGATCCGGCCGAGCTTGAGGATTTGCTCGATTTCGGGACGTGAGGGCGGAACGGGGCGGACAGTAGACGTTGCCGCCCAGTTCCGTTATAATGGCGTGAGAATTGAACAGCTTGACGACGCGTTTGCGGCCAAGCGGCGCAAGCGGTCGCGAGAAGTCAGGAGTGTTAGGATAAAATGGCATTGTCGTGCGGAATCGTCGGCCTTCCGAACGTAGGAAAGTCGACCTTGTTTAATGCAATTACCCAGGCCGGGGCGGAGATGGCGAACTATCCGTTCTGTACGATCGATCCGAACGTCGGCGTCGTGGAAGTGCCGGACGAGCGGATGCAGAAGCTGGCGGAGATCGTGAATCCGAACCGGATCGTGCCGACCGCGTTCGAATTCGTCGATATCGCCGGCCTGGTCAAGGGCGCGAGCCGCGGAGAAGGGCTGGGCAACAAGTTTCTGGCCAACATTCGCGAGGTGGACGCGATCGTTCACGTCGTCCGCTGCTTCCAGGACGAGAACATCACCCACGTCTCCGGCAAGATCGATCCGCTCAACGATATCGAGGTCATCAACCTGGAGTTGATTCTGACGGATATCGAGTCGGTGGAGAAGCGGATGGAGCGCACGCGCAAAGGCTTGAAGAGCGGCGACAAGAAGGTCGCCGAGGAGCTCGCGGTGCTCGAGCGCATGCACGCGACGCTGACGGCCGAGAAGCCGGCGAGAAGCCTGGAGCTGACGGCGGAAGAAGCGCGTCTCGTTCGCGATCTTCATCTGCTCACGATGAAGCCGGTGCTGTACGCGACGAACGTAAGCGAGAGCGACGCGGCCAACGCCGACGGCAACGAGTACGTGCAGAGAGTGCGCGAATACGCGGCGGCGGAAGGCTCCGAGGTCGTGCATATCAGCGCGAAGGTGGAGTCGGAGATCGCCGAGCTCGAGGGCGAGGACAAGGAGATGTTCCTGGAGGAGCTCGGCCTGACCGAGTCGGGGTTGAACCGCCTCATTCGCGCTTCGTACAAGCTGCTCGGCCTGTATACGTATTTTACGGCGGGCGTTCAGGAAGTGCGGGCGTGGACGATTCGCCAAGGAACGAAGGCGCCGCAGGCGGCGGGCGTCATCCATACCGATTTCGAGCGGGGCTTCATCCGCGCCGAGGTTGTCTCGTACGGGGACCTGGTCTCCAACGGCTCGATGAAGGCGGCCAAGGAGAAGGGACTCGTGCGGCTGGAAGGCAAGGAGTACGTCGTCGCCGACGGCGACGTGATGCATTTCTTGTTTAACGTGTAAATCGGCTGCGCGGCGGAGCGAATCCGACCGGCAACCGGGGCCGGCGAACGACCCGAATAGCAAGGAAGCGGCAGGGCGCATGACGTCTCCACGGGGAGAGGCATGCGTCTTGTTGGCGTGCCGCCGCCCGCCGAAACGCGAGCATACCGCAAGAAATAGAACGGACGGGGCCGCGTTGACAGTGCGGCGGGCGATCCTTAACATGGAGCTAAGGTCGGGAGATCATTGGAGATGGGACCATGGCTTTTCTAAGAAGGCTGTCCATTCGTTCGCAATTGCTCATATTGGCCGTCTCGACGATCGCCGTCATCCTTGTGCTGATCTATCACACCTACTCTACGGTGTCCGGGATGGTGACCCGCAGCCACGAGGAATACGTTCAGCAGACGATCGCGGAGATCAAGCGGAACGTGACTTCGAACAAGGACGTGCTGTTCCGGCTGATGCAGACGATCTCGTACGACGACGAGGTGCAGAGCTACCTGGTCGAGCAGAACGCGATCGCGCGCTTCGAGCGGTTCAAGAAGCTTAACGTTCTGCTGTCCAGCCAGCGGGAACTGAAGGACGGCATTCTGGATATTGTCGTCTCCGGCGACAACGGCTATTCGGTGGATATCAACGGGGGCGCCCGCTACGCCGATCGGCTGAAGGATCGCCTTCCCGGCAAGGTGAACGCCTATTACGTCGGCATGGAGCAGTTCGGCACGTTGTACGGCTCCGCTACCGGAATCGTGTTCGCGTCGACGATCTCGCACGTGCAGCAGGGTGAGCGCTTTAACGAAAAGCTGGGCACGCTGTTTTTTATTCTCGATCCGAAGGCGCTTGTCGGCGAGAAGGAGTACGACGAGGAGCAGACCAATACGCAGATTTATTTGCTGGACCGCGACCGCCGCGTCATAACGAGCAATACGTCGCTGCAGACCGGCAGCCGGCTTCCCGATTTCGATTCCGGAAGCTCTCCTGCCGATCATCAGACGGTGCAGTGGCAGGACCGGCCGTTCGTCGTGCAGACGGAAAATCTGCCCGCCATCGACGGCGGCATTCTCAGCGCCGCGCCGAAGGACGCGCTGCTCAAGGAACTGCTCGTCATTCGCCGGCAGGAGCTCGTGATTCTGGGCATCGGCCTGCTGATTCTGGCCATTCCGTTTATTTTCATCATCAACAACATTTTGCGCCCGATCAAGAAAATGATCTTCTTCATGACGTCGCTGCAGCGCGGGGACGATCTGCGGTTCGGCAAAAGAATTTCGCTTAAGGGCTATATGGAAATCAGCATTATGGCTTCCGAGTTCAACGCGACGCTGGACGAGATCGAGCGGCTGACCCAGAAGCTGCTGGAGACGAACGCCAGACTGTACGGAACCGAGCTCGAACGCAAGAAGTCGGAGCTGGCGTTCCTGCGCAGCCAGATCAATCCCCATTTTCTGTACAACACGCTTGAAGCGATCTCCGGCATCGCCGCCGTCGAAGGACAGGCGCGGGTCAAGCGGATGGCGCGCTCGCTGTCGAGCATTTTCCGCTACAGCATTAAGGGGACGGACGAGGTCGAGCTCGGCGAGGAGGTCCGCATGATTCAGTCGTACGTGCAGATCCAGCAAATCCGCTTTACCGACCGCTTCACCGTCCATTACGATTTTACCGACGAAGCGCTGGCCCGGCTCGTGCCGAAAATGATTTTGCAGCCGCTGGTAGAGAACGCGGTGCATCACGGCATTGAAACGACGCTCAGACGCTGCCGCTTGGAGATCGGCGGACGGATCGACGAGGAGGGCGCTCTGATCGTCGAGGTGCGGGACGACGGGATCGGCATCGAGCCCGCGCGGCTGGACGAGCTGCGGAACATGCTGGACAAGCCCGCGGTCGGCGACGCCGGTCCGGCCGGCTGGGAGAGTATCGGGCTGGTCAACGTGAACAACCGTATCCGCCTGATGTTCGGAGACGAATACGGCGTTCGGATCGACAGCGCCGTCGGGCAGGGTACGCACATTCGGTTGAGAATCGGGCAAAGGAGGGACGGAGGAGATGTACAAGGCGCTGATCGTCGATGACGAGAGCTGGGTGGCGGAAAGCCTGAAGGATTTGGTGGAGTGGGAGCGATACGGCTTCGAGGTCGTCGGCCTGGCCGCCGGCGGCGTCGAGGCGCTGGAAGCGATGCGGGAGAAGCGGCCGGACGTCGTGTTCACGGACATCCGCATGCCCGAGATCAACGGCCTGGAGCTGATTCGCCGCGGCAAGCCGCTGTATGAGGACATGCGCTTCGTCGTCGTAAGCGGCTATGCGGAATTCGCCTACGCGCAGCGGGCGCTGCTGTACGGCGCTTCGGCCTATTGCCTGAAGCCCTTCGACGAAATGGAAATCCAGGGCGTGCTGGCGAAGCTGAAGGACGAGTTGGACAACGAGCGGGGGACGGACGCCGAGCTGCTGCTGCGGCTGCTGGACGATCCGGAGGCGTCCGATCGGGAGCGATGGCTGGAGGCGCTGCGCAAGCGGGGCGCGCTCGACTGGATTCGGCAGGGGATCGTGCCGGTCGTCGCCGTCGGGACGGCCGACTTGCCCCGCCCGGGGGGCCGGGAGATCAGGCTGAAGACGGGCGCCGCCAAGACGGCGTATTTGCTGGCCGAATCGCTCGTGCCGGCGGCGCTGGAGAGCTGGCTCGTCGCGATGCCGCCGGGCTTGTCCGGAATCGGTGTCGGAGCCAGGGCGAACGACTGGCAGGAGCTGCGGGAGGCGCTCGAGCAGGCGGATTCGGCGGCGTATCAGTTTTTCGTCGCGGGAGCGCCGGGCGTATTCGGGCTTCGGGAGGAGAGCGTCCCCGCGCTGGACGAGCTGATGGTCAAGGCGCGGGCGGACATCGCCGACCGCAACGGCCCGGCCGTCGCGGAGACGCTAGACCGCATCGGGGCGCTGTTCGCGGCGGGCGAGCTGACGATCCGGCACGCCTTCCAGGTGTACACGATGACGATTTCCTGGCTGTACGGCCTGGAGCGAAGGGAGACGATGCTGTACAGCTACGAGCAGCTCGTCCGCTCGTTCGAGGACGCGGCAGGGATGATCGCGGAGCTGAAGACGGCGGCCGATCGCCATCTCAGACAAGCGGCCTCCATCGCTCCGGAAACCCGCAACCAGACGTTTAACGCGATCCTGCATTTCGTCACCGACAATTTCCGCCGCGATCTGTCGCTGCAGGAGCTGTCGGAGCAGTTCTACATGAATCCGAGCTATATCAGCCAGCTGTTCAAGAAGGAGGTCGGCGAGACGTTCACGGGTTACGTGGCCCGGCTCCGCGTCTCCCAGGCTCGGGAGCTGCTGGAGCGCGGGGACGACACGATTCAGGAAATCGCCGAGAAGGTCGGCTACCGGGATTACTTTTATTTCACGAGACTGTTCAAGAAGCTGACCGGCCTGACCCCGACGCAATACCGCGAACTTCGCCCTTAAGTCGAGGGTTTATTTTTAGAGGAATATGGACGATTTTTAGGAAACCTTCGCAGAAGGTTTCTTTTTTTTGCGCCTGCTTGCAGGATTCAATGATTTTCTATAAAACGCGTGTATACCTCGCCCGGCGGATTGCGAGGATAATGATCCGTAAGAACGGCAGCTTGGGTGTAGCAGGGGGTTGGACGAGAATGACGTTTGGAAAGCTGGGCAAGGAAATCTACAAAAACAAATACTTATACGTTTTGCTCCTGCCGACGGTGCTGTACTTTGCGATCTTTCAGTATTTGCCGATGTACGGCATCGTGCTGGCCTTTAAGGAGTTTCATATTCGGGAAGGAATCCTGGGCAGTCCTTGGGTCGGCTGGCGCAATTTCGAGGACCTGGTCGCCCAGAGCGATTTCTGGAGGGCCGTCCGCAATACGCTCATCATCAGCGTTGGGCGCATCGCGCTGGAGTTTCCGGCCGCGATCGTGCTGGCGCTGCTGATCAACGAAGTCGCCCGCCAGAAGCTGAAACGGCTGTACCAGACCGTCTACACGTTTCCGCATTTTATCTCGTGGGTCATCGTTAGCGGCATTATGTTCAACTTCCTGGGCAGCGACGGCGTGTTTAATCAGATTCTGTCCTTTATCGGCTACGAGAAGCAGGCGTTCCTGACGAATCCGGACCTGTTTCGGCCGATTGTCTTCCTGTCGAACATCTGGAAGGAGGTCGGCTGGAGCGCGATCATTTATTTGGCGGCGATCGCCGGCATCAACCCGGAGCTGTACGAAGCCGCGCACGTGGACGGAGCCAATCGCTTCCAGCAGCTTCGCGCGATCACTTGGCCGTCCATTCGCGGGACGGCGGCGATTCTGCTCATTCTGGCGGTCGGCAATACGATGAACGGCGGGTTCGACCAAATTTTCAACCTGTACAACGCGGGCGTGTACAGCACCGGGGACATTATCGATACGTACGTCTACCGCTCGGCGTTCGCCGACGGAACGAGCTTCGGCGTCACGACCGCCGTCGGCCTGTTCAAGGCGGTGCTGAACTTCGCGCTGCTGTATTTCGCGAACTTTATCGTTAGAAGACTGGGCGGAGAGGGGCTGGTATAGATGACAACGACGAACGCGACCGTTCGCAAGGAGGCGGAAGCTTCGCTGCCTTCCTTCGTCCGGAGGAGAAAATGGAGCATCGCCGACATGCTCATCCACGCCGTGCTGATTTTCCTGACCGTGTGCACCGTGTTTCCTTTTTACAACGTGCTCCTGATGTCGTTCAGCAATTCGGCGGCGATCGCCAAGCAGGCCGTCTATTTGGTTCCTACCGTATTCGACTTCTCGGCCTACAGCTACATCCTTCACGAGCCGCGCTTCCTGAAGGCGTTCCTCGTCACCGCGTTCGTGACGGTCGCCGGGACGTCGCTGAACCTGCTGGGCACGCTGACCGGGGCGTACGTGCTGTCCAAGAGCGGGTTTCCGGGCCGCAGGCTCGTCATGTCGGGAATCATCTTCACGATGTTCTTCAACGGCGGACTCATTCCGTTCTATCTGACGATGAAAAACCTGGGCTTGATCAACAATCTGCTCGTCATGATTTTGCCGGTGGCGATCAATACGTTTTATATGATCATCTGTCTTTCCTTCTTCCGCACTTTGCCGGCGGGGCTCGAGGAATCGGCCAAAATCGACGGCGCCAACGAGATTCAGATTTTGTACAAAATCGTGCTGCCCGTCTCCAAGCCGATGCTGGCGACGATCGCCCTGTTCTACGCGGTCGACAGGTGGAACGAATGGTGGCACGGGGTGCTGTTCATGACGAACGTCAATCTGCTGCCGCTGCAGGCGCTTCTGCGAGAGCTGCTGACCAACTATCAGCAGGTGCTGTCCAGCATCGCCGCGAGCGTTATCGTGCAGAACACCGGCCTGCATCCGGAGATGCTCAAGATGGCCGTGCTCATTGTCAGCGTGCTGCCGATCGTGCTGCTCTACCCGTTCATGCAGAAGTATTTTTCCAAGGGCGTTATGATCGGTTCGATTAAGGGATAATAGAAGCAACCCGCTTTTATTATATACTTCAAGACTAAGGGGATATGAGAAATGAAAAGAACGAAGTTTCTCGCATTAATCGGCTTGTCCGCGGCTCTCTTCCTGTCTATTCTATCGGGCTGTTCGGGCGGCGCGAAATCGGGAGGGAACGCGGCCTCCTCTCCGTCCGCGGCGGGGTCGTCCGCTTCCGGCCCGGCCGATCCGCTGGCGGAGCATATGGACATCTCGGTCTCCTGGTGGGGAATCGGGGTCGGCTTCGAGCCTCGCGACGAAGTGCTGCAGAAGCTTGAGAACGATTTCAACGTGACGTTCAAGCCGGTCGACATCGGTTGGGACAACTACAAGGAGAAGTCGCAGGTATGGGCGGCGGCGGGCCAACTGCCCGATATTATTACGCACAGCATCACCAGCGACACTCCGGCGATCTACAACGAGTGGGTCAGCCAGCAGCTGATCCACGCGCTTCCGGACGATATGAGCGCCTATCCGAATCTGAGCAAGGTGTTCGAGATCGAAGGCGTCGAGAGCATTCGGCGCGACGGCAAGCTGTACGCGATTCCCCGCATGACATTCCCGACCGACCGGATGTGGGCGGTGTGGGCGGTCGACGGAGCCGTCTACGTCCGCAAGGACTGGATGGAGAAGCTCGGCATCGAGGACCCGCAAAGCTTCGACGAGTTCAAGGCGATGCTGAAGGCGTTCGTCGAGCAGGACCCGGACGGCAACAGCAAGAACGACACGCAGGGCATCGTCATGAATACGTTCGGCTATTTCAAAAACGTCTTCTCGGCCACGTTCCCGGAATTCGGCAACAAGGGCTGGCTGAAGGAGGACGGCAAGTGGATTCCGTTCTACGCTTCCTCCAAGATGGACGAGGTGCTGCGCCAGGCTCGCGCGCTGTACAAGGAGAAGGCGCTGGACCCGGACTTCGCGGTGGCCAAAGCCGGCGAACGGAACCAGCAGTTCTACCAGAACAAGGCCGGCGCGCTCGCGCTGACGACCAACGGCGTATTCGGCGCCAGCGGCGTCAAGGCGGAGTGGGAGAAAAACAACCCGGGCCTGAACTTCTACGATCACGTTAAAATTTTGCACCCGTGGGCCGACGAGAACGGCGTCAAATATCGCAACGTCAACAGCCCGTGGTGGTCGGAGAGCATGATCAACGCCGAGGTCGACGACAAGAAGCTGGATCGCATTTTGCGCATCTACGATTGGCTGCTGTCTTCCGAAGGGAAGGAATTGTTCGATTACGGCATCGAGGGCAAGGATTACACGAAGAACGCCGACGGCACGTATACGATTACCCGTCCGATGGACGGCGACCAGTTCATCGATCTGAAAAAATACTATCCTTCGATGGACATCATCTCGCAGCTGGCGGCATGGCGGAACGCCGCCATTCTGGAAGACAACGAGGCAAACCGCGCGGCGTTCGGCGACGATTCGGTGGAGTTCGTCAAGAACGAGCTGAAATGGATGGAGGACAACACGCAGCCGATCCCGACCGCCTTCGAAATTTACACGATGAGCACGCCGGCCAAGGACAAGCTGTCGACGATCAACTTCGACGACGACTTCACGCGGGTCATCCTCGGCAACGACGATCCGGTCGAGATGTGGAAAACCGTGCTGAAGGGCTACGAAAGCAAGGGATTGAACCAGGCGATCGAAGAAGTGACCGCCGAAATGGCCAAGTTTAATAAGTAAGCCGCAATAGCGGTGTGCGGGAGGCTCTCCCCGCACCGCTATTTTTTGTGTGTGCAGGCGCAGGGGGGATGGGGATGCCTTCTGCGAGCGTTTGGGGGCGCCGACTGTTTCGTCCATCGCCGGAGGATGTCTCGGCGAAGATATTGCGATACAAAGAAATCGACTTTTTTGTAATAAACGCCAGTCATTTTACCGATATTTTACCGCATGCTTGTATGCTGAAGAAAAACGTGTCGTTTCCAGGGGGGAGCCGGTTGAACGGAATTTCGTGCGGGAGCGGCAGCGAGCATGCAAGCGAGAGGCGGCGGATTAATGAAAAAGGCATTGAAAATACGGGGACGGCGATTTATCGTCTGTCTGTTTGTTTTGGCGATGGTTGTCCAGCTTGTCCCGACTCCGGGGCAGCCGCGCGGAGCGTCGGCCGCCGCGTTGGAAATGGCGGATATCCTCGCGGCGGCAGCGAATTCGGCGGCAGGTCCGTCGGCCGCGAAGTCGGACATCGACGGCCACTGGGCGGAAGCCGCGATCAGGGCCGATCTGCAGGAGGGCGTGGTGAGCGGGTTTCCCGACGGGAGCTTCCATCCGAACGATCAAGTCGTCCGCGCGCAGTTCGCCGCGATGATCAACCGGGCCTTCCGGGATACGCAGGAAGCGGCGGGCGGTGCATCCCCGTCGAATCCGGTCCAAGCTCCGTCCGGGAAGGCCGCCGTTTTCGCCGATGTGACTGCCGCGAAGTGGTATGCCGCGGACGTCGCGAAGGCGCAAGCGGCAGGGTATATGCAAGGGGACGGCAGCGGTCTGTTTCATCCGGAAGCGTCCATAACGCGCGAGGAGGCTGCCGTCGTGATCGCCCGATTGATGAAGCTGGACACGTCGAGCGAAGATAAAGCCGGTCGGTTCGCGGATGCGCAGGATATGGCCTCCTGGAGCCGCAGAATAATATACTTGACACATATGTTTACTGTGAATTAGAATGGGAAACTAAGCGAGGAATATATCGAAAATTGTCGAACCGTAGCATTTATATCCGATCACGGATGGATGATGGGCGTATTTTCGAACTTAGTCGACCATTACAATGGAGACTGCATCAATAACCGGTGCAGTCTCTTTTTGTGCGCCGGAATACGAGAGAGGGGGTCTGCCTGTGCGGTCGGATGCCTATAAATCCGATAAATCCTACAAGTTTACTTTATTCAAAACCGCTTTTCTTCGCTCGATCCGGCAGTTCGGGATTGCCGCCGCGTTCCCGCTTTGTATTCTTGCGGCATGGCAATTGTTGAGTCAATATGGCGTTATTTCGGTTTTGTTGTTCCCGCCCCCGCTGGACATAGTGGAAGTGGGAGCGAAGTTGATCGCGAACGGAGTGTTGCTGCCGCATTTGCAAATTAGCGTGACCCGCTGCGTGCTTGGTTTTCTGCTGGGGGGAAGTCTCGGGATAGCGACCGGGTTGCTGGTAGGTTTGTTTCGGCAGACGGAGAAAACATTGAACCCGACGCTGCAAATGTTGAGAATGATTCCGACGCTGGCGATAACCCCGCTATTTGTTTTATGGTTCGGTTTCGAAGAGACGGCCAAAATTTTGCTGATTGCGACCAGCGCGTTTTTTCCTTTATATCTGAATGTGTTTCTGGGCGTGCGAAGCCTGGATAACCGGTTGTTCGAAGTGTCGCGCGTACTTGAATACAGTTGGCTGCAGCGTGTGTTCACGGTGATTTTGCCGGCCGCTTCTCCCCATATTCTGATGGGCTTGCGGCTCTCTCTCGGCGTGTCGTGGTTGTCGCTGATTGTGGCGGAACTGATCGGCCCCACGTCGGGCATCGGCTATTTGATGATGGATGCGCGGTTGTTTTCGGATACGCCGATCGTTTTCGTCGGCATTATCGTCTTTGCTCTGGTGGGCAAAATGACGGATTCGCTCGTTCGCTGGCTGGAAAGAAAAACGTTGAAATGGCGCGACAACTATCAAGGTTAAACACGGCGATCCGGCAGCAAAAGATATTTTATCCATGAGGAGAGAAACAACATGACACGAACAAACTCTAAGAAAAGTTTTCTGATTACGGTATTTGCGCTTCTGTTGGTGCTTGTCCTGCAAGCCTGCGGCGGCAACAATTCCGCGCCTGCTTCATCGTCGGCTCCCGCCTCGTCGTCGGCTCCGGAAGGCAGCGAACAGGCCGAATCTCCGCAAGTAAAAGCTCCGTCCGCGCTGCGGGTCGGCTACATCGGCAACAACAAGCTTAATTTTCCCGGCGGGGCGGAAGGCTGGGGGTTCTATAAAGGACAAATAACGGAAGCGTTCAAGGAACTCGGCGTGGAAGAAATTACGTTTGTCGGATTTACCGGCGGACCGGATCTGAACGAATCGTTGATCGCGGGCAGGGTGGACGTCGGCATATACGGCGATACGCCGGCCATCACGTCGCATGCGAAAGGCGCGCCGACCAAGCTGATTGGACAGCCTTCCAGCAGCATTATCATTTATTTGATCGGTAAAAAAGACGGACCGCAAACGGTTGCCGATCTGAAGGATCAACAGGTCGCGACGCAAAAAGGATCGGTGCTGCACCGGTTTACGGCAGGCATTCTGAAACAGGAAGGGGTAGCCGAGTCGGCCAATCTGATTCAACTGAACGCCAGCGACGTCGAAGCGGCGCTTGCGCGCGGCGATATCGCGGCGGGTTCCTTGAACGGCGGGACGGCATTGGCCGTGCTGGACAAAGGGTATCCGCTTCTGGCCAAATCCTCGGATTCTCCTTCGCTGTCCGGTTCGCTGGCAACGGTCGTGACGGAATCCTATCTGAAGAAGTTCCCGGAATTGCCGCGCATCTGGAACGAATTACGGGAAGCGTCGTTGGCGGATCTGAAAACCAAACCCGAGGAGTATTATCAATATTTGTCCGATCTGACGGGACAGCCGTTGGAGATCGTGAAGAAAACGGACCCGATTGAAAACATCTCCGAATCGGCTTTCACCGAACTAAGCTTGCAGCAACTGGAAGAAGTCAAGCAATTTCTGCTTGACGAGCAACTGATTACCGACAATTTCTCCGTCGAAGATTGGATAGCGCGATAAGCGCGGTACTTTCGAAAGGAAGCGATAACGTGACCAGTTGGTTATCCATTGCGGACGTAAGCAAAACCTTCCACTCGGCAAAAGGGCCGATTACGGCGTTGCAGAATATTCACCTGAGCGTTCGGGAAGGAGAGTTCGTAACGGTTATCGGTCCGAGCGGATGCGGCAAAAGCACTTTGTTAAAAATCGTTGCCGGTCTGGATACCGATCACACCGGCAGCGTGGAACTCGGCGGCAGTCCCGTATTGAAGCCGGGAATAGACAAGGGCGTGATCTTCCAGGAGCCGCGCCTGTTCCCGTGGCTGACGGTAGAGAAGAACATTGCCGCGAATCTCTCCCTTCGCAATCCGCAGGTGCGCAAGCGAGTGGATACTCTGATCGAACTTGTGCGTCTGCGCGGGTTTGCCGCCGCTTATCCGAAGGAATTGTCGGGAGGCATGGCGCAGCGCGTCGCGATTGCCCGCGCATTGCTTCGCGATCCGCGCATATTGCTGCTCGACGAGCCGTTCGGCGCGCTTGACGCCTTTACGCGCGCGCATATGCAGGAATCGCTGCTGGATATATTGAACGGCAACCGGACGCCGATGATTTTCGTGACGCACGATATAGACGAAGCGGTTTTTCTGGCCCACCGGGTCGTTATTCTTCGTCCGCGTCCGGGCAGCATCCATAAGATCGTTCCTGTCCCGCTTCCTTTTCCGCTCAAGAAGTCCAGTCCCGAATTTCAACAATTGCGTTCGACTATTTTGAGCGAATTTGAACAAATCGAGCAATTGGAGCAAATACAGGGAGCGGGCATTTAATTCGACGGAAGGGGGAGTAAAGTTGAACAGCCGTGCAGAAACGGGAGTACGAACGGTAAGCGGCCGACAGAAGACGGGTTCGAATCGCGGCTGGCGCACGGTGGCGCAGGCGGCTGTTATTCCCGTAGCCGCCCTGCTGCTGTGGCAGTTGGTCGTCCAGTTGCGATGGGTGTCCGACGATTTCCTGCCTTCGCCGCTGACGATCATCGGGTCGTTCGCGGAACTGATCTTTTCGGGCGGGTTTTATACGGACATGCGGGTCAGCTTCAACCGGGTGTTGATCGGATTTGCGCTTGGCGGCAGTCTCGGGTTGGCATTCGGAGTGGCGGTGGGCATGTTCCGGAAAGTGGAGCAAGCGGTCGATCCGACCGTGCAGATGATTCGCATGATTCCCCATTTGGCTATCGCGCCGCTTATTATTTTGTGGTTCGGTTTTACGGAGACATCGAAAATTCTGATTATCGCCAAAGGTACTTTTTTTCCGCTGTACATTAATACGTACCTGGGTATTCGCAGCGCGGACCGGCAACTGTTCGAGGTTGCCAGGGCGTTGGAATTCAGCCGTTTTCAGCAGGCGGTGCGGCTTGTGCTGCCCTCGGCGCTGCCGAATATTTTGCTCGGCGTCCGAGTCGCTTTCGGCTTGGCGTGGATTTGCGTTCTTATCGCCGAACTGATCGGCTCCAACTCCGGACTGGGATTCATTATTTTGCATGCGCAGCAAATTTCGGACGCGCCCGGCCTGTTTGCCGGCGTCGCCGTCTTCGCCCTGATCGGCGTAATTACCGATGCTTTGGTCCAACTTCTGGAACGAACGCTGCTTCGATGGCGCGACAGTTATAAAGGATAAACTCACATTGCGATAACGGAGAGAAGGGGACCGACATGATATTGAAAAGCGATGTGCTGGTAATCGGCGGCGGACCTGCGGGCGCTTGGGCGGCGATAACGGCGGCTGCGGCGGGAGCGAGCGTAGCGCTGGCCGACAAGGGGTATTGCGGATCGAGCGGCGCGGCTGCGGCTTCCGGTTCGGGAATCATCTACACGAAACCCGATCCGGAGACGCGAAGCCAGGCGATACAAAGCCGTTATACGCTTGGCGGCGGTTTGTCCGATCCCGAACTTTCCATGCGCGTGCTGGAACAGACGCACGATAACATGCATCAGTTGGTAGAGTGGGGGTACCCTTGTCCGGTTGGCGACGGGCAGCTTCCTTATTTGAAAAGCTTGCAAGGTCCGGAATACATGCGTCTGATGAGAAAAAGAGTCAAAAAAGCCGGCGTTCGCATTCTCGATCATAGTCCGGCGCTGGAGTTGCTGGTCGACGAAGAGGGAGTCGGCGGCGCCGCCGGCGTGCGTCTGCAGGAAGGAGACGATTGGCGGGTCGAAGCCGGGGCGGTAGTTATAGCGACCGGCGGTTGCGCGTTTCTAAGCAATGCGCTTGGCAGCAACGTATTGACCGGCGACGGCTATTTGCTTGGCGCCGAAGCCGGCGCGGACATGTCGGGAATGGAATTTTCCAACGCCTACTACATCTGCCCTACGTTCTCTTCGGTGACGAAGGGCGCTTTTTATCGTTATGCGACTTTTTACCGGGGCGACGGGACGCCGATCGAAGGGGCCGACGCGATGAGAGGCAAGAGCATAATCGCCAGGACGTTGCTGCAAGAGCCCGTTTATTGCAGACTTGACCGGGCGCCCGAGCATTTAAAACCGTTGCTTCGCTATTCGCAAAGCATCTTTTTCCTGCCTTTCGAAAGAATGGGCATCGATCCGTTCACCGAATTGTTCCCGATTACTTTGCGCTTCGAGGGGACCGTGCGGGGAACCGGCGGCCTGGACATTCTGAATGAGCGCTGCGAGACCCGGGTTCCGGGATTGTATGCCGCCGGCGACGCGGCGACGCGCGAACTGTTCTGCGGCGCGGCGACCGGCGGGGGCAGCCATAACTCCGCATGGGCGATGTCGTCCGGCGTATTTGCAGGCAAAGCGGCGGCATCATACGGCATGGGACTGGGGCAACGCAAACACTTGCGCGTACTGCGGGGAGCGAACAGCGCGAGAACTGACAGAGCGATGAGCGTGGATAAGCAGGGAGTAAACCAACGCTGGCGCGATCATGTCAACGCCGTCCAGCAACAGGTCGCTCCCTACGAGTTGAATTTGTTTCGGTCCGGTGACAAGTTGAAACGTTCCCTGGATATTCTGCATCGCACGTGGCGGCAAGTGTCGGCGGAAGACGAGTTCAGCATGCAGATGAGGCAAGCCGAAGCCATGAGCGCGACGGCCCGATGGATGTATGCTTCCGCGCTGCTGCGTACCGAATCCAGAGGCATGCACCGGCGGGAGGACTATCCGGCGACCGATGCCCGGTACCAGCATCGCATTGTCAGCGGCGGTCTCGATCGCATATGGGCAAAGCCGCTTAAGGACGGGGGAAAGGTCGATGATTGAAATCGTCAGTGCGACCAGATGCATTGGCTGCAACCAGTGCGTAGCCGTATGCCCGACCAACGTATTCGACAAAGGGGACGACGGCGTGCCGGTGATCGCCCGGCAGCAAGATTGTCAAACTTGCTTTATGTGCGAGTTGTATTGTCCTGTAGACGCGTTGTACGTAGCGGTTCAGCCGGACCGGCCCATGTCGTTGAAGGAGGAAGAGCTCGAGAAAGAAGGGCTTCTCGGGAGTTACAGGGAAACGGTTGGCTGGGGACGCGGCCGGACTCCGATCTCCGCATCGCAGCAAATTTACGAATTGAATCGGCAGGGGTGAATTTGTAATTCGTCAGGAAGGAAATATACGGTTCGGCTTGCGGATTCGGCCCGTCCGTCGAAAAAATGATAAACTAGAAAACAAAGGCGGAAAATGAGCCGGATGCCATAACTGCCTGTTGCTCATCAGACAAAATATGAATCATGCTGGATTCACCCTTCCAGGCAGATGGCGCGAGATGATCAAATCGGCCGTTTGGGATCGCACAAATTGAGGAAACGACAACTCAGACGGTCCATTGGACCGTCTGAGAAAGATTTAGATATCATATAGCCCCGGCATACTGCACGGAGTTCGTCCGACAACTCTTCTCTAACGTATTCGGATCGTAACCGACGACCGTCCATATGCCCGTATCGTTTTGCCGGACGAGACGTTCCAAATAAACTTGGGCAACCGGAGCGCTGTCGTCGTGAACGTCGATCATCGCCGTCGTACCGTTTTTATGGACAAGTTCCAGTTTGCCGATGCCGAGCGATCCCTCCCCGACAATGCCTTCCGGAGACATCAATAGGCTGGCGAACACATGAGCCGTGAATACCGGATCGAGTCCCACGGCGAACTTCCGGCATCGACGCTCTGCTGGTCGTTACGTTCCACAGCGATATCGTACGACGGCACTTCGATTTGCGGAACTCCGTCCGAAACGTCTTCATGCGACGGAATATCGAGCGATCCGCCCATCAAGCCTTCGGCGACAGCTTCCAAATCGGTAAGCGGCGCATCGCCGCGAACGGCAAACTCAAATCCGTCCTGTTGCCAGCGGATGGAGCGCCTTTCCGGCGCAAGCGGAGCAAATCCGGCAATTTCCCGGCCAAGTTCGAATTGGAAACGGTATGGGTCGGGAACGGCCGGAAACAAATATCCGAAATGGAAGCGGCCCGTTTTCATTGCAGCAAATACTTGGCCACTCCTCGCTGGATTCGGTGCAGATGTATGTGCGACCTTTCAGCAATGAGGTGAAGGAGCAGCATCGGAAGTATAGTCCGGTGGAGCATATGCCAGCTCGGAGGAAGTGATCAATTGAAAAACGGGCAAGTGCTGAGTGGGGAACTCTCAGCACTTGCCCGTCGGTTTACAGCAATGACTTGTGATAAGAATGGCGAATCAAGAAAATTTCGAGCACATCCTGGCTATAACGATAAAACACTTTGTAAGGATCCGACTTGCCCGGTCTAACAAGTGTCATTCTCATATCCTCGCTTTTCGAGTGCCAAAATCGGTCGGAGCCGCCCATTTATGGTCCAATCGATTGTTGCGGAAACGCCGGTCTAACGTTCTGCGGGACCGTTAAAGGGCCGAACGTCGGCGGAAGCGCCGGTCTAACGTTCTGCGGGACCGTTAACGGGCCGAATGTCGGCGGAACCGCCGTCTAACGTTCTGCGGGACCGTTAACGGGCCGACCGTCGGCGGAACCGCCGGTCTAACGGTCCGCGAGACCGTAAAAAGGGGATGCCCCGGAAGGTCTTGTTTCAGACCTTCCGGGGCATCCCCTTTGCGGCGCTTTGCCGCTGGCAGCGGTCGACGGCTGCCAGCGACGATTGGCCGCGTCAGTTCAAGCTGAAAATGCTCGCGTCCCGGCCAGCGACGTCGACGACAAGGGTGTTGGGCGACCGCCGCTGGGCGGCGGAGCCTCTAAGCGCGGTCGCTTCGCCGATCGTGACGATGCCGTCGTCGATGGATACGGCGACCTGCTTGGCGTCCTCGCCCTGGTTGACGACCCACAGGAAATAGCGGTCGTCGAGCCGGGACAGCCGCGCGACGATGTCCGGCTTGTCGACGCGGACTCCGGGCTGCTGCCCGCCGAGGCCCAGCAGGGCCGCGAACCAGCTGCTCGCCGCCGGTTCCGGCCGCCGCTTGTAGCCGTAGCCGAGCATGGTGCCGATGAGCCGCGCGCGCCCTTGCCCGTAGCGGTGATCGACGATCGCGATCTCGCCGTCGTCGAACCAGCCGGCCGCTTCGCCGCCGGCCAGCTCGTAGGCTTGGCGGTACAGTCCGCCGGCCAGCCGGCCGCCCGGAATTTGCACGGCCAGCTCGTTCCAGCGGTCCGCGCCGAATGATACGCGCTTCTCCCGGCAGCCGAACAGCGCTTCCAGTCCGCGGCTAGGCTGCTCGGGCAGCGCGTGCGCATGCTCGGTGAAGTAGCCGAAGCCGGCTTCGCCGACGAGCGTTCCTCCGTTGTTCACCCATTGCAGCAAAGTAGAGACGGTCGAATCCTTCAAGGCGACCGGATAGACGACATAGACGAAAGAGTAGTCGTGAATCTGCTCAAGCTTGATCATGTCGCATTGGACGTTGGCGTGCAGGAACGCCTCGTACGCCCCTTGAATCGAGAGCGAGTAGTAGTCCGTGTTGCCGTAGCGCGCATAGCAGTAGGCCTGCGCTTCCTCGAGCAGCAGCACGGCCGCCTCTCCCCGGACGGGCCGGGACTTCCACAGCGCTTCGTTGACCGGACGGTTCGCCCATGTCGCGAGCGAGGCGACCATGTCCGAGCGCTCCGTCCGCCGTCCGTCCATGCCGTACCAGCCGTAAGCGCCGTACAGCGGGCCGTCCAGCAGCGGCCGCCAGCGTGGATTGATGAAGCCGCGCGCGCCCGCCGTCAGCGAAAGCATGCAGTCCAGACGGATGTTCAGCGGATCGGCCATCTCGTCCTTGTGCGTCTCCGGCGAACGCTCGGCCCGGCGGTCCTCCCAATCGGAATCGCCGATCGCTTCGGCTCTCCAGAACTCCTTGTCCCCGGAAGCCGAACGGATCATGTCGCCGGCCAGCAGCGAGTGGCATTCGTTGGCGTACCAATACGTATAGCCGAAAATATCGACAAGCTCGCCCGCCCGCCAATCGTCGCCGCTGGCCGGGGCGATGTCGCAGAAGCTCTTGGCGTTGCCGTGGGCGACGACCGGGTGCGCCGGGTCCGCTCCGCGCAAAATGTCCGCCCGCCACTTCATCCAATAGAAAGCGTTGTCATTCTGGAAAGCGATAGCGTCGATAACGTCCGGATAAGGTCCGACCTTCCGCGGCAGCTCGACCTCCTCCCACGAGGTGAAGCTGTAGCGCAGCCAAGCTTTCGCCAGCGAGGCGAGATCCCCGTACTTCTGCTTCAGCCATTCGCGGAAGCGGGCCTGCGTGGCCGGGCAGTAGCAGTTGAGATCGGGGTGGTAGTTCGAGCACTCGTTCCAAATGTCGTAGCCGTACAGCCCGGGATGATTGCGATAGCGTTGGGCGAGCTCCTGCAGGAATCGCCCCGCCGGCTCCGAAACCTCCGGATTGTCGAGGCACATCGCATGGTGTCCGCCCGTCACGCAGCTCACATGCATCTCGCTGGTGCGGCGGCGTCCGTCCATCATCTCGCGCCGGGCGTGCGGGTAGCGGTGGTAGAGCCACTCGGGAACGTCCGTGATCATCTCGGCGATGATCGTGTCGATGCCGTTCTTGGCGGCGAGATCCAGATGGATATCATAATCTTCCCAATCGTAGACGCCAGGAGCGATCTCGATGGCTCCCCACGGAAACCACTGCCGGAACATCGTATGGCCGTCCTCGGCGGCTACGCCGTAATCGCGCTCCCAATCCTGCCGGGGCGGATTTGTTTTCCTGAAATACACGGCTCCGAAATGCACCTGACGTTCGCTGCGCGGTTGGTCCGCGAGCGGGGCTTGCTTCTCCATTGGGCAAATCTCCTTTGGCTGATGAGGTGGGCCGAGTTCCGGGGAACGGGCCTGTTCGCACTCATTATAACGGGAAACAAACATCGTCTTTTTTGGCAAAAACGGTTTCATTGGCTTAGGTTTGACGCTCTCGCGGCGCCCTCAGCGGAGACGGGTTTGCGATTATGGGCAAATTTGTCCAATTGCCTTGGAGTCGTGGACAAAACGGGAGGGCTAAACTAAGATGAATGTGTGCGCTTACAAAACAGCATAAGACGGGCTTAAAGGAGGACCTATGCCGCTCAACAAAGCGTTTGCCGCATTAAAAGGCGCTCCTCGCACGCTGTCCTTGACGATGAAGGTGATCGTCACCTTCCTGGTCATCATTACCGCGGCGATGATCGCCATGGGGATGATCTCGTACTATCAAAGCAAGAGCTATATCGACCGGCAGAACGTGCAGTACGCCGGCAACGTGGCGACGAACGTCAGCAATGAGATGAACCGCTACGTGGAAGAGATGAACCGGATCAGCAAAATTCTGCTGGGCAACGCCGACGTTCAGCGGTACATCGAGGAGAGCCAGTCTCCCGACTACAGTCCGCTGCAGAGACTGAACGACTATAACGAAATGACCAGCCTGGTGATCAGCTTCACCTCGGTTCGGGATAACATGATCATCAATTTCTACGACCGTGATATGGAGTTCTTTTTCTCCGGTCCGCATCGCTTTCTCAACTTCGAGAGCAGCGTGAAGCTGCGGGACAATCCGTGGATTCGAGAAAACCGCGGCAGCATCGACGCGCGCGATCTGTACATTGTGCCGCCCAACCGCATCGATCGCGGGCTGCCGGTGCAGTTGTTCGGAGTCATTCGAAGCCTCATTCCGATCGACGACAATATTCCGGTCGGATACATTACGATTACGTCGGACACGCAAATTTTACAGAATATTCTGGATGAAAACAGGCTGTTCTCCAAGGACGAAATGCAGATCGAGATCGTGGGGCCGGACGGCACTGTGCTGCTCGATTCCAACGGAGAGACGGAGGGGCGGACGTACGAGCTGGCCGAGTCGCCCGCGCAGGTGATCACCCACCGCTCCGACGTGACGGACTGGACGACAGTCATCACCGTGCGGGGCAATTTCAAGAACGCGCTGCTGGACGCGCGCAGTCTGCGCAACCATCTGCTGCTGCTGACCTCGCTTGTGCTGGTCGGCTCCTTGCTGCTCGTCGTACTGCTGTCCTCGCACGTGCTGCGGCCGATTCGGAAAATGATCCAATCGATGCGGATCGTCCGCAAGGGCAATTTCGACATCGAGCTGAGCGAGGAAGGATTGGACTACGAGGTCAAGCAGCTATACGGCGGATTCAATATGATGGTATCGGAAATCAAGAAGCTGATTCAGAAAATCTACAATGACCAGATCGTGCTCAAGTCGGCGCAGATGGACGCGCTGCAATTCCAGATCAATCCGCATTTCCTGTACAATACGCTGCAAACGATGGAGGCGCTGGGCGAGGTGCGGGACGTGCCGGAAATCCAGACGATCGCGCAATCGCTCGGCAGGCTGTTCCAGTACAACATCCGGGGCAACCATATCGTGACGTTCCGGGAGGAGCTGGACCATGTCGGGACGTATTTCGAGATCGAGAAAATCCGTTTCCGGGACAAGCTGGATTACTCGTTCCGGGTGGAGCCGGAGCTTCTGGAGAAGTGCAGAGTGCTCAAATTCATTTTGCAGCCGATTGTGGAAAACTGCGTGCTGCACGGCTTCCGCAATCTGGGACGGGCCGGCGTCATCACGATCGAAGCGGAGGAGAAGGACGGGTTCCTGGAAATCCGGGTCGCCGACAATGGAGTCGGCATCGAAGCGGGCAAGCTGCATTATTTGAACGCCAAGCTGCGGGAAATCAGCGCAAACCGCGGCGGCGGAGCGACGAACGAATGGGTCGGCATTTTCAACGTGCACAAGCGTCTGGTCAACTATTACGGCGCACCATGCGGTCTCCGGATCGACAGCGCCGGGAACAAGGGAACGGTCGTCGTTCTGACGCAGCCGATCGCCGAAATTTGAGACAACGGGGTGGGAGCATGTACAACATTTTGGTTGTCGATGATGAGGAAATTATCCGGGAGGGCTTGATCAGCAAGCTGAAAAAAGGCGGCTTCGCCTGGTCGCGGATCGAAGAAGCGGCCAGCGCCGAGCAGGGGCTTAAACGGATGGAGGAGCTTCGTCCGCATATCGTGCTGTGCGACATTCGCATGGAGGAGATGGACGGGCTGGAGATGATCCGCACGCTGTCGCGAAAATATCCGCGGACGAAGATGATCATCATCAGCGGATACAGCGAATTCGAATACGCTTCGCGCGCGCTCAAGCTGGGCGTCGTCGATTATTTGCTGAAGCCGATCGACAAGTCGACGCTGTACCAGGCGCTCGCGCGCTGCTTCGAAATGATCGAGAAGGAGGAGCAGGAGCAGCGGAGTCTGGAGCAATGGTCCATGCAGGAAAGCGCCAGGGAGCTCAGAAGCAAGCTGGCGCGAATCGAATTCGAGGATTGCGACCCCGCGGAGATTTTCCGGGCCGGTCGGCCGGATTCGCTGTTCCAGGCCGCTTATTTGCTGGCGGACCCCCAGGCGCGAGCCTGGGACGCCGATATGCTGGGAGAGGCGCTCACCCGGGACGGGGAGTGGAGCTACGGCGACAATCTGGCGCTGTTCGAAGCGAGTCCGAGCGAGTTCGCCCTGTTCTTCTGCCTGGCCGAGCCGTCCGGCAGGGAACCGTTCGCCGAGGCGGTGGACCGGGCGCTGGCCCGCCTGCAGGACGAGCTGCTGCGGCGCAATCATTTTCAGTTCACGATCGGCACCAGCGGGATGCACGAGCGGCTGGCCGACAGCTACCGGGAAGCGGTGCACTGCATGAAGCACCGTCTGTTTATCGAGGACAATCATCGCATCGCTCCCATGGATGCCGAGCCATACAAGCAGCTGTACAAAATTCCGCTGCACAAGTTCATGACGCTTAAGCATTACACCGAATCCAACGATTTGCGCAGCGTTGTCGCGGTCCTGAACGAGATGCGCACCGAGGTCTCCGAAGCGCTCCCCGCCTATCATTGCGCGCAAAACCTGTACAACCATTTTCTGACGACCGCGCTGGAGGACTTCAACATCGATCCGAGCGTCCATTTTCAGCCGTTTCGCCAGGAGGTCTACTATTTTCACTCGCTGAGAGATATGTTCGACTGGCTGCAGGAGCTGTTCACGACGATCATCAACATCTCCAACAGCAGCCGCCATTCCAAGGAAAAGGTGATCCAGAGCCTGAAGGCTTATATCGACACCCACTACGCGGAGGACGTCAAGCTGGAGGATATCGCGGAAATCCAGCACTACAACGCCAGCTATCTCAGCATCGTTTTCAAGGAAGTGATGAATATTAATTTTCAGGACTACCTGCTGAAGGTACGGATGGACAACGCCCAGAGCATGCTGCTCTCCGGCAAGCACAAGGTCAAGGATATCGCGCGGATGACCGGCTTCAAAAATCCGCACTATTTCAGCACCGTGTTCAAGAAAGCCAAGGGAGTCACGCCCAAAGAATTCGTCAAAGCGTTCCATTCCTGATCCGCCCTCGTTCCTTCCGTCGTGTCCGGCTCATTCGTCCGGACATTTTTGTTTGTTGCGGAAGGGCCAAAAAGATTGAACTTTTGGGAAGCGGATCGGCGATTCGGAGGACGGAACCCAAAGTTTCGGTAGCGTTTTTCGCAAGAGCGCTTATCTGTTTTCAAGCGGAGAAAGCCCTTACAATGAAACCGTTATCAATTTCAACACTGAGGGGAAGGGACAACAGATGAGCAAAAAAATGATGTTGCTGGCGCTCGCGCTGATCCTGGTTTTGACCGCGGCGACGGCCTGCTCCAAGAGCGGCAACGAGAGCGGCAGTTCGGAGACGGGAGGCGAGGGCGCGGCTTCGTCCGGTCCGGTCAAGCGGCTGCAGCTGATGACGCTGCAGGCGGAGAGCGTGGATACCTTGAACGCCTATGCCGAAAGCTTCTCGCAGAAAAATCCCGGCTACGCGGTCGACGTGACCGTCATTCCGGGAGTGGCCGAGTTTAACGCCGCGATGGCGGCCAAGCTGGCGGCCGGAGACCCGCCTGACCTGATGATCTACCAATGGGGCACGCAGATTCAACTGTACGCCAAGGGAGGCAACCTGCTCGACCTGTCGGATTCGGGACTCGGGGAGCGGTTCAAGCCGATTCCGAAAAATATCAACGTGTACAAAGGAAAGACGTACGCGTATCCGATCTCGCAGGCGATCTTCGGCATGTACTTCAACACCGACGTCGCCGCCAAGTACGGCGTGACCAAGTATCCGAAGACGTTCGAGCAGTTCCTCGCCGCATGCGAGACGCTGAGGAAGAACGGACTGGAAGCTCCGGTAGTCATTCCGGGCAAGGACGGAAGCGGCGCGACCGCCTTTAACTTCGGTTATCTCCACCTGATCGTCGCCGGCCAAAACCCCGATTTCTACAGGGAGACGGTCGAAGGCACGCGGCATTGGAACGGTCCGGAATTCGAAGGCTTGTTCAACGCCTATTCGCAGGTGCTGAATTACGCCAACAAAGATTTGCTCGGACTCGACCCGGACGGAGCGAGAAGGCGTTTCGTCAAAGAGGAGGCCGTCTTCTATATGGGCGGAACGGCGGAAAGCGTCGCCCTGCGCCAGCTCAACCCGGACTTGAACTTCATGATCATTCCCGATCCGTTCCTGTCGGACGAGAGCGACTACAAGACGATCGCCGACTTCGACACCGGCATCTCGATCTCCAGCAAATCCAAATACCCGGAAGCGGCGCTCGCTTTCCTGGACGAGATGTTCACGGTCGAGAGCGGAGAGCTGTTCGCCCAAAATATGAGCACGATTTCCGCGGTCAAGGACACGCAAGTGAGCGGCGACCCGATTCTGGAAAATCAAATGCCGCTGCTGAACAGCGGAAAATACGTCGGCTTCTCCGAGCGCGAGTGGATTCCCGGCATTAAAGAGCTGATGAAGAAGGCGACCCAGCAGTGGATGGGCGGCACGGACATCCGCACGACGCTCGACTCGCTGGAGGCGGAGCATCAGCGGCTGCTGAAGGCGTCGCCGGACTTCAAGACGGACTATCTGGAACAGTTCAACTCGCAATAACGAAGCGCGCACAAGTCACAAACGGCGAGGTGAAAGATGAGCCAGACGCGGATGAAGAAGAAAGACAGAAAAGAGTCGTTTCAATATTTGGGCATGACCGTGCCGGCCGTCGCGCTGTTTGCCGTCTTCATGGTGTATCCCGTGTTCGGCGGCGTCTATTACAGCTTGACGGACTGGAACGGCTCGTCGCCGCACTATAACTTTATCGGCCTGGACAACTACAAGACGTTTTTGCACGATTTTGCCGTCCTTGTTCCGCTGCGGAACTCGTTCGTGTTCGCCATCCTGCTCACCATCGTCCAGAACGTCGCTTCGCTGCTGCTGGCCGTGCTTCTGCACGGCCGGCTCCGCACGAAGAATATGATGCGGACGATGCTGTTCATCCCCGTCCTGCTCAGCCCGCTGATGGTCGGATACTTGTGGAACTATCTGTTCACCGATCCGATCGCCGAGCTGGGGCGCTGGCTCCATCTCGAGACGATGGCCAACAATTTTCTGGGCAATCCGAAAACGTCTCTCTACGCGGCGATCTTCGTCAACGCGTGGCGCATGGTGGGCTGGACGATGGTCATTTATATCGCGGCTCTGCAGGGCGTCTCGCGGGAGCTGTACGAGGCGGCCGACATGGACGGAGCGGTGGGATGGAGAAAATTTCTGTACGTGACGTGCCCGATGATTATTCCGGCCTTCACCGTGAACATCGTCATTACGATGGAACGGGGCTTCAAGGAGTTCGATCTGCTGTTTTCCCTGACGACCGGAGGACCGGGCAATTCCAGCGAAATTCTGTCCCTGACGATCTACCACGAGACGTTCGAATATTTGCGGGCCGGCTACGGCGCGACGCTCGGCGTCGTCCTGTTCCTGATCATCGTGGCGATTACGCTCGTGCAGCTGAGATTGCTGAGGAAGGGGGAGGACAATGCGCGCTAAGAGCATACGGACCCGTTCGTTCAGCTTCCGGAAATTCCGGCTGGCCGGCTTCGAGATCGGGCTGTTCCTGCTGATTCTGGTCTATCTGTTCCCGTTCTATATTATGATCACCCAGGCGTTCAAGACGGCGCCCGAGACGCTGCACTATCCGCTCCGGCTGCCGTCTACCTTGTACTGGGACAACATCGTTCAAGTCTGGAACTTGATGAAATTCGATAAAGTGCTCTGGAATACGTTCTATTTGACCTTCCTCAGCGTAGTCGGAATCGCCATCGTGTCGGGCATGTGCTCCTTCGCGATCGCGCGAAGGAATACGAGGGGCTACGGCATTTTATACTACGCGATCGTCTGCGGTCTGCTTATTCCGTTCTACATGACGCTTAGTCCGCTGATCAAGCTGATGAAGGATTTGAACCTGATGGACAACCTGACCGGCCTGGCTCTGGCTTATGTCGGCAGGGGCATTCCGTTTACCGTATTTCTGTACGTGGGCTTTATCCGCAACATTCCCGGGGAGATCGCCGAATCGGCGGTTATGGACGGGTGCTCGCCGAACCGGCTGTACTGGTCGATTTATTTTCCGATGCTCAAGCACATTACATCCACTTCGATCATTCTGAACGCGCTGTGGATCTGGAACGATTTTCTGTTCCCGCTGCTTACGCTGCATCTGCCCGACAAGAGAACGATCCCGCTGGCGCAATATGTCTTCTACGGCTCTTACGGCACGCAGTGGAATCTGGCGTTCGCGTCCTATCTGCTGTCGATGCTGCCTCTTGTCGCGGCCTATTTCTTCCTGCAGAAAAATATCGTCGAAGGCATTGCCGCCGGCGCGGTGAAAGGATAACGCAATCCAAGGGAAAGATTTCGAGAGGAGGAACGCCGTATGCATTCCGAGCTTCATCGTTACATGACGGTCGGTCTCGTGCATCCGATGGCTTTCCCCCGGGCGATCGGGGAGAAAGGGGAAATTTACAATACGCTGCTTACGGTAGCCAAAGACGCGTTCTTCGGCTCGGTGGAAATTACCGGCATTCCGGACGGGGAGGAGAGAGGCCGGGTCAAGCAGCTGCTGGACAGCAGCGGGCTGGTCGTCTGCTATGCCGCGCAGCCGTTAATATTGGGGCGGCAGGCGAATTTGAACGCGCTGAACGAAGAGGACCGGGAGTTCGCCTTGAAGCTGCTGCGGCAGGCGGTCGACGAGGCGTACGAGCTGGGCGCGATCCGGCTGGCCGTCGTCAGCGGCCCCGACCCGGGGGAAGCGCTGAGAGCGCGGGCGGTCGACAAGGCGGTCGAATCGCTGATCGAGCTGTGCGCGTACGCGCGGGCCGGAGGAAATCTGCAAATCGTGCTGGAGACGTTCGACTTCGACGTGGACAAACGCCGCCTGCTGGGGCCGAACGCCCTGTGCCTTGAAGTCGCCCGGCGCGTGCGCGAAATCGATCCTTCCTTCGGGCTGATGGTCGATTTGAGCCATTTTCCGCTGCAGCACGAGTCGACTCGCGATGCGGTGCGCTTGACGCGGGAAGCGATCACCCACGCGCATATGGGCAACTGCTACATGAAGGACGAGAGCGATATCGCATACGGGGATCTGCACCCCCGGTTCGCTTATCCGGGCGGGGAGAACGGCGCGCCGGAGCTGGCCGAATATTTGCGCGAGCTGTTCGAGATCGGCTACATTTACGAGGGAGGCGCCAATATCGTTGCTTTCGAGGTGAAGCCGCTGCCGGGAGAGGAGCCGGAGGTCGTGCTGGCGCAGTCCAAGAGGACGCTGCTCGAAGCGTGGCGGTTGGCGAACATTTCGGCCAGCTGAGGAGGCTGAAGACCTATGGGAATCGTAGTGTTGAGGGAGCCTGAGAGACTTTGAAAATCGCAGCGTTAAAGGAGGCTGAAGACCGATGAAAATCGTAGTATTGGACGGCCATGCGTTAAATCCCGGAGATTTGAGCTGGTCCGGATTGGAACGCCTCGGCGAGGTGACGGTGTACGACCGGACCCCGCCGGAGCGGGTGGCGGAGCGCGCCGCGGATGCGGATGCCGTGCTGACGAACAAGACCCGTCTGCCGGCCGACGCGCTGCGGCAGCTTCCCAAGCTGAAATATATCGGGGTGCTGGCAACCGGGTACGATGTCATAGACATCGCGGCCGCGCGGGAGAGGGGCATCGTCGTCGCCAACGTTCCGGGCTACGGGACGCAATCGGTCGCCCAACTGGTGTTCGCGCTGCTGCTGGAGCTGTGCCAGCACGCGGGGCTGCACGACCGTTCGGTTAAGGACGGGGACTGGAGCCGGAGCGCCGATTGGTGCTATTGGAACAAGCCGCTCGTGGAGCTGCACGGCAAAACGATCGGCATCGTGGGCTACGGAAGCATCGGAGAGCAGGTGGGCCGGATCGCCCATGCGTTCGGCCTGAAGGTGGCGGCTTACCGGCGTTCTCCGGGCGGAGAGCCGCCGTTCGACCGCTTCTCCTGGGTCGGGCTCGACGAGCTGTGGGAGACGTCGGACGTCGTCAGCCTGCACTGTCCGCTGACTTCGGAGACGGCCGGCCTGGTCAATCGGTCGAGCCTCGCCCGGATGAAGAAATCCGCCTTCCTGATCAATACGGCCAGGGGCGGGCTGGTCGACGAGCGGGCGCTGGCCGACTGCCTGAACGCGGGAGGCATCGCGGGAGCGGCGGTGGACGTGCTCTCCTCCGAACCCCCGGCGTCGGACAACCCGCTGCTGACCGCGGCGAACTGCATCGTTACGCCCCACCTGGCCTGGGCCACGCACGAGGCCAGAACCCGGCTGCTGCAAACCGTAACCGACAACCTTGCGGCTTTCTTGGACGGGAAACCGGCCAATGTCGTTTCTTGAGCGGTAGATGGGCTTTGGGCCGTAATCGGCAATCTTGCGGCTTTCTTGGACGGGAAACCAGCTAACGTCGTTTCTTCATTGACAGGCTTGCAGCTAGCCGTAAAAATAGAAGGAGTGAGGGATGACGAAGGTGGGAATTAGGCTGGCCCATAAGCAAACCAGGGCAACTAAAATGATTGCAAAAAGAATGGGGATATGTCTCCTGTAGAGCGAAGCGCCTGCCTCATACGGCCATGAAATTACCTTGTTATGGGTTAATCCATTCCTAATTTCATGGTCGTATCAGCAGCGGAAGGAGATATATCCCCCATGGAATAAATCGATCATTTTACTGGGTGCCCCTCCAAAGATTTATGGGAAAGCCTCTTCCGGGGTTATCCGCGATAATGGGGAGGAATAAGGGATGACGAAAAGCGAAGAAATGCCGTCGCACGGAGCGCGCCGGCTTCCGGAGCTGCCCGCGACGATGCGGGCGGCGATTATGAAATCGCCTCTGCATATTGAGATCGAAGAGATTCCCGTGCCGGACGTCGGTCCGGACGAGGTGCTCGTCAAGGTGATGGCGGTCGGCGTCTGCGGCTCGGACGTTCACTATTTCGAGCACGGACGCATCGGCCCTTACGTCGTCAAGAAGCCGATTATTCTCGGCCACGAATGCGCGGGGATCGTCGTCGCCTGCGGAAGCGAAGCGAACCGCTTCTCTCCGGGAGACCGGGTCGCGATAGAGCCGGGCATTACGTGCGGACGATGCGAGGCGTGCAAGGAAGGACGCTACAACCTGTGCCCCGAGGTCCAGTTTCTGGCGACACCGCCGGTCGACGGCGCGTTCGTGCAGTATATCAAACACCGGGAGGACTTCCTGTTCCCGATCCCGGATCATCTGTCCTTCGAGGAGGCGGCGATGAACGAGCCGTTCTCCGTAGGCATTCACGCGCTGAATCGCGCCGGCATGAAGCCGGGATGGGACGTCGCTGTGATCGGCTTGGGGCCGGTCGGTCTGATGGCGGTCGCGGCCGCCCGGGCGTTCGGGGCACGGCGCATCTTCGCCAGCGATCTGGAGGAGAACCGCCTGCGGGCGGCGCTGCAGCTTGGCGCGACCGACATCGTCGACGGACGCGCCGGCGACGCGGCGGGGGAGATCAGAAGGCTGACGGAAGGGCAGGGCGTTCACGTTGCGCTGGAGACGGCCGGTCACCCGGTCGCGCTGAAGACGGCGACCGCCAGTCTGCGCAGAGGCGGCAAGCTCTCCATCGTCGGCCTGCCGCAGCAGGCGGAAATCGGCTTTAACGTGCCGTTCCTCTGCGACAACGAGATCGACGTCTACGGTATTTTCCGCTATGCGAACACGTACCCGCAGGGGATCGCTTTCCTCGCCTCGGGATCGGTCGACGTGCAAAGCCTGATTACGGACCGCTATCCGCTGGAGCAAACGCAGGAAGCGATGGAAAGGGCGATGCGGAACAAGGCGGAAAGCCTGAAGGTAATCGTGTACCCGAACGGCGAGGCCTGAGAGGGCGTCTGTCTATAGGCTCTCCCGGGGAAGGCATCATCCAACGTAACCTGTTGATACGAGACCCCAGTTCAATCCTAGACACGTACAGACCGGTTTTGGAGCGGAAGCTCCGGCCGGTCTGTTTGACGTCGGAGGGCTGCCATCGGATAAGCACGCCGGACGGTCTTATGAGTGTTGGAGGAGCGAAAAAATGGGAAATAAGCACGTGGGATGGTTCTATGAGCGTGGGAGAAGTGGGAAATTCGGGAATAAGCACGTAGGACGGAGCTACGGCGGGTAAACCGGGAGAGAATAGAAGATTGGGCGCGCAGGATGGCGACAGGGGGGGACTGGTGAAGAAGAAAATTTGATTCTCACCGCATGAACCAGATAACCATTATCTACTTCCGCTTTCCTCCTCCCATCATACAAACAGACAACAGAGACAAGCTAAAGTTCCCGGGCCAAGTCAATAAGTTAATTTTTCTAATGAAACATTTGAGAATGCAAGCGCGTCTGTGAGTTTGAAGCAAGGATGGCCGCGTGCCGTCAATAAGCTTCAACCGATTTCCGAAAGGAGAATTCATGATGCAAAAGAAAAAACTGTTAGTCGTATTGACCGCTGTCGGACTGCTGGGCACAAGCGCCGCTGCGGCCGCAGGAGCGAGCGGACTGGTCGGTAAAGTCACCGGGATCTTCCATAAAGATATCGTCGTTTCCGTCAACGGGGACAAAACTTCGCTGAATCCGGTTTACATCAACGGCAAAGCGTATCTACCGGCGCGAGAAACGGCGACCGAGCTCGGCTACGTCCTGAACTGGAATTCGAAGACGAAGGAAATCCAAATCAACTCGAAGGAAGAGCAAGCGGTGGAATACTTAAGAATGCTGGGCGTGATCGTCGATATTTCGCCGACCGACAGGGAAGGGCAGTATCGGGTCGAGCTGCTCGGACATGGAGACCAGCGCTGGATGATTCTCAACATCGACAAGGATACCGAGCTGGCGGACGAAAACGGCAAAGCGATCAACGTTGCCGACTTGAAGGCGGGAACGCGAATCATGGCGGAGTTCGGTCCGGTCATAGCGTTGAGTTATCTGGGTCAGTCTCAGGCGCATAAAATCGTCGTTAACGGAGAATCGCTCGTCAAGGAAGACGTCATCCAATCGGTCGAGAAAACGGATGACGGCTGGCAGGTGAAGTTCGGCGAGACGAAGGACGGACAAACGACGACTTCGATTATTCTGAACGCAGGCAAGGAAACGGGCGTCATTACGTCGGAAGGCATCGACGTTCCGTTCGCCAATCTGAAAGCAGGAGACAAGGTTCGCGCCTACTACGGCCCGATCATGACGAAGAGCCTGCCTCCGATAAGCCCGCTGCACTATCTTGTCGTGATGTCCGACGTCGCTCAGCTGGCTCCGGCGACGATCAAGGAATATCAAGAGCTTAGCTGGAAAAACATGCCGGAGGATCAAAAGTCGCACCTGACGACGAAGAAGGAAGACGCCCTAGTCGAGGAAGTCGATTCCGGGAACATCAGCGTAATGCTGGCGACGGACGCGCAGAAGAAACGGCTGGAAGAAATCCAGGCCGCAAACGGCAAGCTGATCTCCGTCGTGTACGACACGGATCAGAACGCTCTTATCGGTCCGATCTCGATGATTTTCGATCCGGAGTCGAAAATGTTCCTTGGAGTTCTTCCGCGGAAGTAATTGGGGAAGTTGTAGCAGTACGAGCTGTCCCAAAGTAATTTTTCTACAATCGGACAACAAAAGTATGTTTTTTTGACGAAAAGCGCAAGTTTGAGGGGGATTTCTCTCAGAACTTGCGTTTTTTTGTTGTATTGTTTTCCGTTTTAGAAGTGTGTGAAAGAAGGTGCCTGATTAAGAAGCTACATACATAATTTGCTCTTATTTTTGGATATTTATAATTAATTTGGTTATTAAGTATTTATTTGTATTATTTTAAATATTAAGATGAAAGTGGATGGCCATCCATTAATAGACAACAAAGGAGCGATATATTATTATGAAAATAAAAACCATCATCTTTTCTTTGTGTGCATTCGTAATACTTTCCGGTTTTTCGTACCCAAAAGAAATAAATAATGAGATTGCACAAGTTGAAAGAGTTACTCATGATTTTTTCCAAAGTTTGAAAAATAACAATAGCGATCTCTATTTGAATTCAATTATTGAATCCGAGAAAAAAAATAGAGATTTCTTTCAACAAGAAAATAAAAAGATGGATATCGACTATAAAGTAATAGAAGTCAACAAAATAAATACTAAAAAGTATGAAGTTCTTATCGATCAAATAGTTTCCGGCATAGAGTATCCTCGGATTCCCTATGACGTCGTACTAGAAGATGGGGAATGGAAATTTGATAATACTTCTGTAGTTATTTATCCTAAAGAAGTTTTAAGGGCGAAAACAATACTTGAGAAACACCAACTCTTGAATTATTTTAATCAGCAAGAGCTTGTTGGAGAAAACGAAGGTTATTATGTTGTAAAAACTGAAAAGAGTCATAAAGTATCTTTACTGGGGAGCCTCTCATATAGCTTTAATCAGCAATCAACAGATATTTATTCTTCGGGATCGCTTGATGTATATACCTACCCAGGATCGAATACTGAAGATGATGATGAAAATAACTATCTCTATGTCCAACTATTTGATGAAGATCCCTCAAACTCAGTATTTGTAGATTATGATTTTCTAGATGCCTTTAACCCAGATAACACTTCTTTTTCGTGTAATGGATATCACTCGGTAAAAGTAGAGAATCAAAATTATTCGTGGCTAACAGGAACATATTATGTTTACTATTAAGTTCTATTAAAATAAGGCGAGATAGGCTCATGGCTATTTCTGGCCATGAGCCGTTTTATTTTCCGAAAATGAATAAGTTTCAATTGTATGTCCGTTGCTGTCCAATTCCTGTATCATATATTCTGGGCTGGATAAATTGGAAGGAATGGCAAACCATAAAGAATGGCCACCCCATATTCCTCTAAAATAGGTTGCGGATTGTTCTAGACCATTTTGATCGGTAATCACGATACTAGACACCCATGGATTCAATGTATTCCCATAAATAAGGGCAGGGGAAAAGTTCTCTTGGGACGGCACGAACATCATAGCAGTGGCTACCCCGCGTTTTACTTCGTCTTTCGATGGAAAGTCAATGTCTAAAGTACCTCCGCTAATCCGCGTCCATTCGTCTTCTATTCTGCTGAGAAAATTCGCCTTCCAAACCATCCCTTTGTGGTCTTCATTCAGTGTGCTGGAGAACACAAGTATTCCGTCTTCTCCCCATTTTTGCTGATACAAAACACAGTCAGAGGAAGACTCGGCGATGCCCAGCGTATGAAGTTGGGCGAGCAGTTGTTGATCCGACAGCGGGGTATTCACCGAAGAAGGCTTATCCAGAAAAGTACAATCGGATGGCCCACGGGTCTCCTGTGTTTGTGGCAGTGCAAGTCGTTGTCCATCGGGTACGTTGAGACCTCGTTCATTTTGCTGATTGAACAATTGAACGCCTATAACTAACAAGGCCATGAGAAGCGCTGCAGTCGAAGCTGCAAGTATTTTCGTTTTTTTTCTGCGCTGTCGGGATTGGGATACCTTTTGTTTAATGTGATTCAACTGATCTGGAGTAGGGGCTGCGGCAATTTCCTCGAAGGATTTTTTTAGGCTTAACTCCCAACCCGCCCAATTTCGTGTCATAGCGTAGCGTCCTCCTCTACCTTTTTTTGCATAAGCTGCCTGGCTCTGTGTAAACGTGATTTTACGGTTCCTTGAGGGATACCGAGGAGGTTGGATATTTCCTCCATCGACAGTTCGTGACGAATCTCCAGCAACAATATTTCCCTGTACTTGAGAGGCAGGGAGAGAAGATACTGTAGGGCATTTTCTAATTTTAATCCTGCAAAATAATCCGTTTCTGCCGAAACCTGCTGCCCTGTCTTCCGAACCAACGGGACGGGCACGATTTTCCGAAAGAAGGCAGATCTTCGATAATTCATCGCTCGATTTTGACAGATTTTAAGTAACCAGGTTTTGAGCGTGCACTGTCCTCGAAAATGATCAATTGAACGAAATGCCGAAATAAAAGTTTCTTGAGCGATATCATCTGCCGCATCGTATTTCTTTGTTAAGAAAAAGGCATAATTCCATATATCTTTCCAATATGAACGAACAATATCGTCCATATCGGGTAATTCAATTTGAATTGCATTAACGAGATAACTATCATCCAACTTCATTTCCCTCCCCTCATACAAACAGACAACAAATGCACTTCAAAGTTCCCATTGTAAAACAAAAAAATTAAATTTAAATATAGCTCCAAAGAGTTTTGTTTCTTTAAAGCTATGTCATTAATAGCGGTTGATCCATTCCCGCACGCCATTGCGTTCATGTGCTATAATAAGGGGTGACGTAAACACTGCAAGCGAGCGGAGGATGAGGATAGTGCTAGACCGTCTGCAAGTTTTGGCGGACCGATACGAGAAGCTGAACGAACTGTTGAGCGACCCGGATGTGGTTAACGACTCGGCGCGGCTAAGAACTTACGCCAAGGAGCAAGCCGGGCTCGAGGAAGCGTATCGCGCTTACGAAGAATACAAGCAGGTGCTGACGCAGCTTCAGGACGCGAAGGCGATGCTGGAAGATAAATTGGACGACGAGCTTCGCGAAATGGTCAAGCTGGAGATCGAAGAGCTGGACGAACGCCGCAGCCAATTGGAAGAGAGCATCCGCTTCCTGCTGCTGCCGAAGGACCCGAACGACGGCAAGGACATCATCGTGGAAATTCGCGGCGCCGCCGGAGGGGAAGAGGCGAACCTGTTCGCCGCGGAGCTGTATCGCATGTACGCGAAATACGCGGACAGCCAAGGCTGGCGCACGGAAGTATTGGAAGCAAGCGTAAGCGATCTTGGCGGTTTCAAGGAAGTTATTTTCTCGGTCAGCGGACCGGCGGCCTACCGCAAGATGAAATACGAGAGCGGAGCGCACCGCGTGCAGCGGGTTCCGGAGACGGAATCGGGCGGACGCATTCATACGTCCACTTCCACGGTCGTCGTCATGCCCGAGGCCGAAGAGCTGGATATCGTCATTCACGACAAAGACATTCGCGTCGATACGTTCTGTTCCAGCGGGGCGGGCGGCCAATCCGTCAACACGACGAAATCGGCCGTGCGCGTGACCCATATGCCTACGGGCATCGTGGCGACCTGTCAGGACGGCAAATCGCAGAACGACAACAAGGACAAGGCGCTGCAGGTGCTGCGGACGCGGATCATGGACGTCAGGCGCCAGGAAGAAGAGGCCAAATATTCCGGAGAACGCCGGGAGAAGATCGGAACGGGCGACCGCAGCGAGCGGATTCGGACGTACAATTTTCCGCAGAGCCGGGTGACGGATCACCGCATCGGCTTGACCATGCACCGTCTGGAGTACGTGCTGAACGGCGACATGGACGAGATTGTCCAGGCGCTGACGCTGGCCGAGCAGGCCGAAATTCTCGAGCGCGAGCAGATGAGGCAATAAATGGAGGGCTGGGCGTGAGCTTGGAACGGAATTCTGGCCGCCCGCCGACGTTGGGAGAAGCCTGGCGAGCGGGCGCGGATCGACTGGAGCAAGCGGGGGTCGAGGAAGCGAACGCGGACGCGGAGCTTCTTCTTCTTTATGCGCTGGGCATTGGGAAGGCGGAGCTTCTGCGGGATTTGCGGGAGCCTTTTCCGGAGGGGAAAAATAAAGCTTGGCTGGAGCTGCTGGAGCGACGGGCGACGGGGGTTCCGGTTCAGTATGCGGTCGGGGAGCAGTTTTTTTACGGGCGGGCATTCGAGGTGACGTCGGCGGTGCTTATTCCGCGCCCGGAGACGGAGCTGTTGGCCGAAGCCGTGCTGCAGGCCGGGGACCGGATCTGGCCGCCGGAGAGCGGCCGCGGGGCCGGATCGGCTGCGAAGGGGCAGTCGGCAATCTCCGGAGTGGAAGGGCATGAGGCAGGTACCGCCACGGAGGGGCAAGTTGGCGGACGGGAAGCCTCTCCATTTGCCCCGGTTGTGCTGGACGTCGGCACGGGAAGCGGGGCGCTGGCGGTCACGCTGGCGGCGGAGCGGCCGCTCTGGCGGGTGACGGCGTCCGACTTGTCGGAGGCGGCGCTGCAGGTGGCCCGCGGCAACGCGCGCAAGCATGGAGCGGACGGGAGGATCTCGTTCGTCCAGGGGGATTTGCTGCAGCCGTTCGTGCGGTCCGCTGCCGACGGCGGGCTTCAAGTCGATATCCTCGTGTCCAATCCGCCGTATATTCCGTCGTTGGACATTCCCGGGCTGCAGCGCGAGGTGCGCGACCACGAGCCGCGCTTGGCGCTGGACGGCGGCGAAGACGGGCTGAATCCGTACCGGACGATGGCGCGTCAGCTTAAGGAGCTGCCCAAGCTTCCGCGGATCGTCGCCTGGGAAGTCGGAGCAGGCCAAGCCCGGGAGGTCGCCGAGCTGCTGAGCGCGGCGGCAGATTGGGCCGAGATCCGCTTCGTCACGGATTACGCCGGCATCGAGCGGCACGTTGTGGCGGTTCGGTGAGCTTTTAGACATACGAGTGGAAATAAAAAGCCGCCAATTGGCGGCTTAAAATTCATCGTATTGCGCGATGCGTTTATTGGCTGCTTCGAGATATTCGCAAATTTCGGCTAGTTTAAGATCGACATGCGCTTCGCGGATGTAGAACTCGCCTGTTGGAGTCGGTTTGGTTAATTCAATGTGAGGGACGCCTAGAATATGAAACGGACCGAATTGAACATCGCGAATCATTTCGGTTTCCACGGCTATCGCCCTTTCGATCATTGCCTTCATAAGCCCTACCTCCCCAGTTTATTGCATCTTGTCTTGATATTATACATTGCTAATTTTTAGATTGCCACCTGATCCTTTTAATATCTTTAGGGTTGTGGCTTATTTTTGCTCTTTCCGTTGCCGAGGAGTTTGCGGTGTTGGGTGGCAATTGCGCGAATTTGCGCAAGCTTCTCGGCTGAAATATGGTTGCCTAGTTGAGTTGTTTGAGGCGTAGGTTCCTTTGTGAAGACTGTGATAAGTATCATTTGATTCTCGAAAGTCACGGACACCGTACATTCTTCGCCCCTGTGTGCACCCTTAAAGTTATAGCTCAAACCGCCATATCCCTTCCATTCAGCGTTTTTGGCCAACTTTTTCGAGTTGATTGCAATCTCGATCATTCCATACAATGATTCTTTCGAAGGAAACGCTTTGCTGCCGTCAATTCGGAGGGCTACTCGTCTGATAAAATGCTCCGTTAGCCGAACTCGTTTGTTTGCAACCAACTGCTCCTTGGTTTGTCCGGAAACGAGTTTTTTACGATGATTCAAGACGTCCGTTCTTTGCTTATCTGATAATGGGATTTTGATGCCTTTCGAATCTTCGGAAAACCATTGCTTTTGTGTCTTTTTCGGAGATTCTTTTAAGATTAGTGCGATTTGTTTAGGCGTTAGGTCTATAATGTCGTCAAAGAGGATTTTTTCGTCCATTAGCTGGATTTCGAAAGACGCCAAATGACTAGTCCCTCCCTGCAGAAGATATTTCTAATTGTCCCAAAAACATCAATTAGAAGTCAATGCGATCATCCATATAAGATGAGGACATGAGTCTTAGCGATGCTCGATAGACAGCGATTCCAGGAACCTTGCCGCGAGAGCGGACAAAGGTTCTTTTCTTGTATACAGGCTGATCGGGTTGGCCAGCCTGAGGCGATGAATATCGGGCCTCCTCCAAGCTGGAAAAAGGCGCGCGATTTGCTCGCAGGCGGGAGAGGGACGACCTGTTCGGTGACGGACGGCGAGATTTTGGAGGCAAAGCGGCTGATCGACCGGAGCGGCATCGGCTGTGAGCCGGCGTCGGCGGCGACGGTCGCGGGCTTACGGAAGCTGGTCGCAAACGGGATGAACCGGACGATTGCGGGGGAGCTGACGCTCGAATCTATGAAGCGGTGGGCGAAGCCGGTGCAATAAAATAGATTTCAATGAAAAGCCGGATTGCTAGGTTTATAGATTTCAATTCCGGACATACTGATGGCTAAGACGTTCCGGAACGCATAGCGCTGCACCGACGGGTGCGACAAGGAGCGGGAACTATGCGTATTAGCCATCATATTTTTTCTGTTCGGTCGGTAATGAGAGTCGTTCTGTTGTTTGTCGCTGTAAGTTTCGGGTTGCTTGGCTTGGTTGGACGCTTTGCCGTCGCGAACGCGGAGGGATCGATCCCCGAGGACGCCATCCGCATTCGCATTATCGCCAATTCCGACAAGAAGACGGACCAATCCGTCAAAAATAAAGTGCGTGACGAGGTCGCGACATATATCGCAGCGTGGGGCGGCATGCCCGACAATCATGACGAGGCTTATGCGCTCATTAAAAGCCATCTTGCCGGTATTCAGGAGATCGTGGACGACAAGCTGGTCGAGCTCGGCGTTTCCTATAAGGGCATCGCGGAGCTGGGGGAGGTGCCGTTTCCCGAGAAAACGTTCGGCGGGGAGTCCTACGAGGCGGGGACATACGAAGCGCTGCGGATTACGCTGGGCAAGGGGGACGGAGCGAATTGGTGGTGCGTGCTGTTTCCGCCGCTCTGCCTGACCGCGGCTACCGCGAAGGACGATGCGGGCGCCGCCTCGGAAGTCCGGACGGTATCGTCCGCCGGAGGCTCGTCCGCGGCGTCGGACGACGGGGACGGGGAGCCCAAAGCGAAGTTTTTTCTGTGGGAGCTGCTGGAGAAGCTGTTCGCGTTCCTCGGTTCCTTGTTCGGCTAACCCTACCCGGCGCGGTGTGCTATAATAGCGGGAAAATGGGTGAGACAAGGATGATCGGCATCATGACCATAGAGACGAAATACTGGCCCGCGGAGCTGTCGCGGGCCGGCATCGAGGAAGCCGCCGCGGCGATCGCCGCCGGCGGCGTTGTCGCGTTCCCGACCGAGACCGTGTATGGGCTCGGCGGGGACGCAAGGAGCACGGAAGCGGTAGGGAGGATATTCGCGGCCAAGGGCCGCCCGTCCGACAATCCGCTGATCGTGCATCTGGCGCGCGGCGCAAGTGTGGCCGGCCTGGCCAAGGAGGTGGGCGCCGTCGAAGCGGCGCTGATGGAGGCGTTCTGGCCGGGGCCGCTCACGCTGGTGCTGCCGGTGCGGGAGGGGGCGGTGTCGCCGCTCGTGACCGCGGGGTTGGACACGGTCGCGGTGCGGGTTCCGGCGCACGAACTGGCCCGGGAATTGATCGAGCGGGCGGGCTGCCCCGTTGCGGCGCCGAGCGCCAATCGCTCCGGCCGTCCGAGCCCGACGCGGGCGCGGCACGTGCTGGAGGATTTGGACGGGAGAATCGACGGCGTGCTGGACGGCGGAGCGACTGGGGTCGGGCTGGAATCGACGGTCGTGCGGGTCGTGGACGGCACGATTTATATTTTGCGGCCGGGCGGCGTGACGCGGGAGAAGCTGCGCGAGGCGGTTGGCGGGCTGGCGGTCGTGGCGGAAGAGACGAAGGAGGGGGACCGCCGGACCGGAGCTGCGGATGCGGGAGTGCGAATTGGAGCTGGGGCGCCCGGCTCCCTGAGCATCGGAGCAAACGCGGCCCGCCTAACGGGGACCGAAGCGAATGCAGTCCGCCCAGCGGGAACCGAGGCGAACGCAGCCTATCCAGTGGGAACCGAAGCGCCGCGCTCGCCGGGGGTTAAGTATACGCATTACGCGCCGCGAGGAGAGATGCTGCTCGTTAACGGCGAAGGCGATCCGCTCCGGGAGGCCGTCCGGAAGCTGGCGAGTCAAGCTGCGGACGCGGGGCGGCGGGTGGCCGTGCTGAGCTGCTCCGAGCATGCCGCCGGCTACACGGCGGACGCCGTGTTCGACTGCGGTCCCCGCGGAGAGCCGGAGAAGGCGGCGCAAACGCTGTATGCGGCGCTTCGCGAATGCGACGAGAAGGGCGTCGATTATATCGTCGCCGAAGGCTATTCGGAGGACGGAATCGGCGCCGCGCTGATGAATCGTCTGCGCAAAGCCGCGGGCGGACGGGAAATTTTCGTCCCCTGACGCGCTTCCCCGCCGCAACCCTTGCATGATCGACGCCCTGTCCGCATATGTTGTGGAGAAGGACAAGGCGGCAAGCCTGCGATACGTTCGTTCGTCGCGCCGGCCGGAATGCAAGGGGGGACAAGCATGTATGACGTGTCTGCGGCCACCGGTCAGGCGCTGACCGTTCTGGTAATGGCGGTCGCTTTGGGCATGGACGCGTTCTCGCTCGGAATCGGAATCGGGTTGAAGGGCGTGCGCTTGTACGACGTTATGAAGCTGAGCACGCTGATCGGCATATTTCACGTGCTGATGCCGCTCGGCGGCATGTATACGGGGCAATACGTAAGCGAGATTCTGGGCGGAGTCGCGACTACCGCGGCCGGCGCGCTGCTGCTCTTGCTGGGCGGACATATGGTGTACAGCTCCCTGCGCGGTGAAGCGATCGATTCGATCAATCACCGCACGTTGTGGGGGATGCTCGTATTCGCGTTCAGCGTGAGCATCGATTCCTTTTCCGTAGGCGTATCCTTGGGCATGTTCTCGGCTCACGTGTGGCTGACCGTGCTGCTGTTCGGCCTGTTCGGAGGCTTGATGAGCGTGATGGGCCTCATGCTGGGAAGAAGGGTCAGCCGGAGCCTGGGAGGATACGGCGAGGCGCTCGGCGGTGTTATTTTATTCGGATTTGGTCTATTATTTCTTATATAAGAACTTCTACATCAACTATGCAAGCAGGGGGAGACCATGAATCGGGTTTTGATCGTATGCACGGGCAACACTTGCCGCAGTCCGATGGCCGAAGCGATCTTCAAGGATTTGGCGGCGCGCAGCGGCAAGCCGCTCGAGATCCGCTCCGCAGGAATATCCGCCCCGAGCGGTTCGCCGATTTCGCCGAACGCGGCCGAAGCCTTGAGGAAACGCAAGCTGGAGCTGCCCGGACCTTCGACTTTGCTGACCTCGGAAGAGGTGCTGTGGGCCAACCTTATTCTTACGATGACGGCGGGGCATAAGAGGGCGATTCTGGAACGATATCCCGAAGCGCTGTCCAAAACCTATACGCTGAAAGAATACGCCCTGCGCGGCGACCCGGTCATGGACGACGTGGCGGAGGCGGAGCGGCTGTATTCGGAATGGCAGGTCAAGCAGCTGCTCGGAGAGCCGATGTCGGACGAGGAGAAGTCGCGTCTGTTCGAGCTGCAGCGGAGGATTCCGGACTTCGATATCGCCGATCCGTTCGGCGGCCCGCTGGCGCTCTACGAGCAGACGGCCGACGAGATCGAGGATGTTTTGCTGACACTGATCGACAAATGGGATGAAAATCGGAGCGGAGATCGCAAGAACGGAGATTGATTTTTCCGCCGAGCTTCGGTATGATGTTCGTATAACTTCAAGGTTCCGATGTAACTGGCGACGACAAGTGGAGCATACCACGGTGGAGCATCGGAATGACGGCCGGTCGCCTGGGCGAAGAGCAGCGTGCGGAATGCGCGCTAGCTCTTTTTTGTCTTTTTTCCGCTTGAAGCTGGCCGGGGGGCGCCATGAGACGGCGTTCCGCGGCACGGTTCGACACCCGCCCGTGTTGAGCCGGTTGGATTCAGGTATAATACCTTTATTATCTTCTGTGGAAACGACAGAGCGGTGAGGAGGTTGCGGGGGATGGCTGCGGAGACTCGTTCGATAGCCGGCCAGGTGGAAGCGTTGATGGACGAATTGGTGAAGACGGGCAACGTCCGTCCGGGCCAGATCGTCGTGCTGGGAGTCAGTACGAGCGAAGTGAGAGGGCAGCGCATCGGGACGTCCGGGGCGGAAGAGGTCGCGAGCGAAATCTATGAGGGCGTTGAGCGAGCGAGGGAGCGCGCCGGCGTGCACGTCGTCTGGCAATGCTGCGAGCACCTGAACCGGGCGCTCGTCGCCGAGCGGCGGCTGGCCGACGACCAAGGCTGGACCGAGGTGGCGGCGGTCCCCGTCCCGAAAGCGGGCGGATCGATGGCCGCCTGGGCCTACCGCCGGATGGAGGAGCCCTGCCTTGTCGAGGCGGTGCAGGTTCACGCGGGCATCGATATTGGCGAGACGCTGATCGGGATGCATCTGCGTCCGGTCGCCGTTCCGCTGAGGCCGTCCATTCGCGAGGTCGGGCAGGCGAGAGTGAACATGGCCGCGACCCGGCCGAAGCTGATCGGGGGCGCAAGAGCCGTGTACGAATGGGAAGGGCGAGCGAACGTTGACGGCAGCCTCGGCGGCAGCGGCGCTTCGAACGCTTGCGATTAACGAGCGGCAAACAAGACAATCAACGGGAGGAATAATTATTATGTTGGAAAACCTGCGCAAGCAAGATCCGGAAATCGTCGACGCTTTGAATTTGGAGCTGAAGCGTCAACGCGACAACATCGAACTGATCGCTTCCGAAAATATCGTCAGCCAAGCGGTTCTCGAAACGATGGGGACGGTGCTGACGAACAAATACGCGGAAGGCTATCCGGGCAAGCGTTACTACGGCGGCTGCGAATACGTCGACATTCCGGAGCAGATCGCCCGCGAGCGCGCCAAGGAATTGTTCGGAGCCGAGCACGCGAACGTGCAGCCTCACTCCGGCGCCCAGGCGAACCTGGCCGTCTATCTGGCCGTTCTGAAGCCGGGCGACACGGTGCTGGGCATGAACCTGGCGCACGGCGGCCACTTGACGCACGGAAATCCGGCTAACGCGTCGGGATTGCTGTACAACTTCGTCGCTTACGGCGTTAACGACCAGACGTTCACGATCGATTACGAAGAGCTGCGCAAAGCGGCGTTTAAGCACCGTCCTCGCCTGATCGTGGCGGGCGCTTCCGCTTATCCGCGCGCGATCGATTTCGAGAAAATCGGCCAGATCGCCAATGACGTAGGCGCGCTGTTCATGGTCGACATGGCGCACATCGCGGGCCTCGTGGCCGGCGACGAGCACCAGAATCCGGTTCCGTACGCGCACTTCGTCACGACGACGACGCACAAGACGCTCCGCGGTCCTCGCGGCGGCTTGATCCTCTGCCGCAAAGCTTGGGCGGCCGCGATCGACAAAGCGGTGTTCCCGGGCACGCAAGGCGGTCCGCTGATGCACATTATCGCGGCCAAAGCGGTGGCGCTCGGCGAAGCGCTGCAGCCTTCGTTCAAGGAATACGCGCGCAACGTTGTCGTCAACGCTAAGGCTCTGGCCGAAGCGCTCGTCGCGGAAGGGCTGAACATCGTTTCCGGCGGCACGGACAACCATTTGATGCTGATCGACACCCGCAACCTGAACATTACGGGCAAAGAAGCCGAGCACGTGCTCGATTCCGTCGCGATCACGGTCAACAAGAACGCGATTCCGTTTGATCCGACGAGCCCGTTCATCACGAGCGGCATTCGCCTCGGCACGCCGGCCGTCACGACGCGCGGCATGGACGTCGAAGCGATGAAGACGATTGCCAAGGTGATCGCCTTGACGCTGAGAAACACGAAGGACGAGGCGACTCTGGATCAGGCCCGCAAGATGGTCGCCGATCTGACCGCGAAATATCCGTTGTACCCTGATCTGGCCTATTGATTCGCGGCAACGCGCACGCAAGAACCTCTCCGACCGGAGAGGCTCTTTTGCATTCGGGAAGCGCGATTTTCATGCGGAGCCGAAGTTTTTTCGACGAAATCCGCGCTGCCCGCGAAGGATGTTATGCACCCGTTCGGAGACAATGATATAATGTACGGGGCAAGCTACATAGGAGCACGGCCGGGAGCGCCGAGCGCGCTTGCGGGGGCCGTCTAAGAAAGGGTAGAACATAATGGGACGACTCGTCATTTGCGATCATCCGCTGATCCAGCACAAAATCACGTTTATTCGTGACAAAATGACAAATACGAAGCAATTCCGGGAACTGGTCGACGAAGTGGCCATGCTGATGGCTTACGAGCTGACGCGGGACTTTCCGCTGTCCACCGTGCGGGTCGATACGCCGGTCCAGTCCGCCGAAGGGAAAGTGATCGCCGGGCGCATGATGGGGCTGATTCCGATTCTGCGCGCGGGTCTCGGCATGGTCGACGGCGTGCTGAAAATCATTCCGTCCGCCAAGGTCGGCCATATCGGCCTGTATCGCGACCACGAGACGCTGCAGCCGGTGGAATATTACTGCAGCCTGCCGTCCGACGTGAAGGAGCGCGAACTGCTCGTCATCGATCCGATGCTGGCGACGGGAGGCTCCGCGAACGCGGCCATCGATATGCTGAAGGCCCGCGATTGCCGGCCGACGAAGCTGATGTGCCTGATCGCGGCGCCGGAAGGCGTGAAGGCGGTGCAGGAGAAGCATCCGGACATCGATATTTATTTGGCCGCGCTGGACGAGAAGCTGAACGAGCACGGCTATATCGTTCCGGGGCTGGGCGACGCGGGAGACCGCTTGTACGGCACGAAATAAAGCTCTCGGCGCGGAGAGGGAGAGAAGAGAGACATGAGCAATAGGATTAAAGTGATGACCATATTCGGAGTGCGGCCGGAAGCGATCAAGATGGCGCCGCTTATTCTGGAGCTGGAGAAATACCCGGAGCGGATCGAGTCCGTCGTATGCGTCACCGCGCAGCATCGCCAGATGCTTGACCAGGTGCTCGAGGTGTTCGGCATCCGGCCCGATTACGATCTGGACATCATGCAGGCGAGCCAGACGCTGAACGAGATCACGATTCGCGTCCTGCAAGGCTTGGAGCCCGTGCTGAAGGAAGCGAAACCGGATATCGTGCTCGTCCACGGCGACACGCTGACGTCGTTCCTGGCCAGCTACGCGGCCTTCCTGCAGCAGATCAAGGTGGGTCACGTCGAGGCCGGGTTGCGGACATGGAACAAGCTGTCCCCGTATCCGGAGGAGATGAACCGGCAGCTCACCGGCGTGCTGGCCGACTTGCATTTCTCCCCTACCTCCTGGTCGGCGGACAATCTGATCAAGGAGAATAAGAACCGGGATACGATCTACGTCACCGGCAATACGGTGACAGACGTTTTCCAATATACGGTCAAACCGGATTATACCCATCCCGTTCTGGACTGGGCCGCAGGCAAGAGAATGATTCTGATGACGGCGCATCGCCGCGAATCCCTGGGCGAACCCCATCGGCAAATTTTCCGCGCGGTGAAGCGGATCGCGGACGAGTTCGAAGACGTCGCGATCGTCTATCCGGTGCATCTGAACCCGGCCGTCATCGAGCCGGCCCGGGAAATTCTGGGGGATCATCCCCGGATTCGGCTGATCGAGCCGCTGGACGTCGTCGAAATGAACAATTTCTATCCGCATGCGCATCTGATCCTGACCGATTCCGGCGGAATCCAGGAGGAGGCGCCTTCGTTCGGAGTGCCGACGTTGGTGCTGCGGGATACGACGGAACGGCCGGAAGGCATCGAAGCGGGCACGCTGGAGCTTGTCGGAACGGACGAGGAACGGGTATTTGAACGGACGAGGGCGCTGCTGAGCGACGCGGAGCTGTACAAGCGGATGAGCGAAGCTTCCAATCCTTACGGAGACGGGCGAGCATCCAAGAGAATTGTCGAAGCGATACTCCATCATTTCGGCCATGGCGAACGTCCGGAGCCGTTCCGAACGGGGATATGACAAATTTTTTGGCCCCCTTCTGTACAGTGTACAGTTCAACTGTATGGTTAGGTCTGGCAGAAAACCGCATGGTTATAAGGTTTTCCTGAATGATGTTCACACAAATTTTGAATTTCTTCGAATTGACAAACCTTCTTGGACTTCGATAAAATGTATGAAGGTCGACAGAGGTACACATGATGATAAAGAAGGACAATGAGGACAATCCATGGCGTGCGTTAGGCTTGGTCGGAGCCCTTGGCTTCGAGGTGGGCGCGTGCACGGTAGCGGGTTACTTGATTGGCGGTTGGATCGGCCCGACCTCTTCCGGATGGAAGATGGCGGGCGTTTTCATGGGTCTGGGCATCGGGCTCTTGATTGCGATTCTGCACGTCAAGCGGGCTCTGGAGAACAAAGATGGATGAAATATTAACGAGATCGACTCGAACGGCGTGTTGGTTCCTTGCGATCTGCCTGATGTGTTGGGCGGTCTTGCCGGAATGGCGGATCTATTCCGCAGGCGTTGCCCTCGGCGTGTCGGCCAGCTTGGTAAACGCTTTTTTGTTGCGGAAGAGAGTCGCATGGATCGGTACCTTATACAAGGACAACCCCAACCCTCCGCGCAAGGTCGGCTTGGGGCTGGCAAGCCGTCTGGCTATGGTGCTGCTGGCGACTATGCTGGCGTATCGTTTCCCCGATCGTTTTCATCTGCCTTCTGTCTTGTACTCTTGTTTCTTTATGCCTGTCGTTTCGTTGTTCTTTGCTTTTCTTAACAACAGACGTTCATCCTGACGGAAAGGAGGGGGACATAACAGCATGCATGAATTTCCCGTGCTAGAGGTCGGAGGATTGCATATCGATATTTCGACCTTTCTGGCGATTATCGTCTCCGCTATTATTACTTTCGTGCTGGCGAAGCTGGCGGTGCGCAACCTGTCCGTAGAGAACCCGTCCAAGCTGCAGAACTTTCTGGAGTGGGTCGTCGAGTTCGTCCAGTCCACGATTGCCAGCACGATGCCGCTTCGGCGGATCAAGCCTTTCGTGGCGCTAGGCATGACTTTAATCATGTTCATCTTTATTTCCAATCTCCTTGGACTGCCTTTCGGGATCGTAACCGAGACTCATCACGTCAACGAGACGCTGGGCATAACCAAAGAGATGCTGGACGAGCATGGCGGCCATGTCGAGCTGGCCTGGTGGAAGTCGCCGACGGCGGATCTTAACGTGACGGCCGGCCTGGCCGCAGTCGTATTCGTACTGGTTCATTTCCTGGGGCTTAAGATGAACCGCAAGCATTATCTCAAACACTATTTCCAGCCGTACGGGGTCTTCTTCCCGCTGAATCTGATCGAGACCATCGCGAAGCCGGTTACGCTGGCATTGCGGCTTTACGCGAATATTTTCGCGGGCGAGGTGCTCATCTCGACGATTCTCATGCTGGGAGCCATCGGAACGCCGTTCATGATCGTCTGGCAGGGCTTCAGTATTTTCGTCGGAGCGATCCAAGCGTTCCTGTTCACGATCCTTACGATGGTTTATATCTCGCAAGCGGCAATTCACGACGAACACGAGCATGCTCACTGACTTCGCTCTCCGGCTTCGGTAGAAGGCGCGCGCGGATGACAGGATAATGAAATTAAAACCCAATTTTCGAGGAGGATTTACACAGTATGGATTACAACGTATTGGCAGCAGCAATCGCAGTAGGCTTGGGCGCTATCGGCGCAGGCGTAGGTAACGGTCTGATCGTAAGCAAGACGGTTGAAGGTATCGCTCGTCAGCCGGAAGCCGCAAGCAAGCTGCAGACGACGATGTTTATCGGCGTCGGTATCGTCGAGGTCGTTCCGATCATCGGCGTCGTTATCGGCTTCTTGGCATTCTTCAGCTAATTGCATAGCAAAACGGAATATGGCGGGGAAGGCCAAAGCCCTCCACGCCATCGTTTTTTAATCAGATAGGGACAGATTACGGAAAGGAGTGCAACCATGGATTTTAGATGGGAATCGTTCGTATTCGCGATCGTCGCGTTCGGCATTTTGTACTGGCTTCTCAACAGGTACGCATTCGGTCCGTTGTTCGGCATCATGGAGAAGCGTCGCGAGATGATTCAGGAGCAGTTGAACAGCGCCGAGAAAAACCGCGCGGAAGCCGATCAATTCATAGAAGAGCAGAAGCAAGCGTTGCAGCAGGCTCGCAAAGAAGCCTACGATATTATTGAACAGGCTAGAGTGACGAGCTCCAAGCAAGCGGACGATATCGTTCAGACGGCTCGCAACGAGTCTACCCGAATCAAAGAAGACGCGCTTCAAGAAATCGAAACGGAGAAGAACAAGGCGGTTGCCGCGCTTAAGGCGCAAGTCAGCGGTTTGTCCGTCCTGATCGCATCCAAAATTATCGAGAAACAAGTCGACGAGCAATCCCAGAAGGAACTGGTCGATCAATATTTGCAGAATGTAGGGAATAAATCATGAGCCGCGGCACGGTAGTGGCTAAGCGGTACGCGAAAGCGCTGTTTTCCGCCGCCCAGCAAAAAGGGCTCGTAGCCGAGACGGAGACGCAGCTGCAGCTGATCGTCGACGTCCTGCAGATCAACCCCGAGTTTCGCGCATTCCTCGTCGCTCCCAACATTACGCTTGAGACGAAGAAGCAGACGCTTTTCCAAGCCTTCGGCGCGGAAGCGTCGCCGCTTGTCCTCAATACGATCAGCCTGCTGATCGAACGCGGCCGCGAAGGCGAACTCGCCTCCGTTCTGGCTGCCTATTTGCAGGTGGCCGGCGAAGCGCTCGGCCGCGCGGACGCGCATGTCGCGTCGCCGGCTCCGCTCAGCGACGAAGAGCAGGCCAAGCTCGCCGACAAGTTCGGAGCGCTGCTCGGCAAGAAGGTACGGGTCACGAACAGCGTGAACCCCGAACTGCTCGGAGGACTGACCGTTCGCATCGGCGACACGCTGTACGACGGAAGCCTCAAGGGCAAACTCGAACGTCTGGACAAAACGCTGCAATCGGCAGTGATCTAACGAATAAACCATACCATTTACCATTTGCAAGCAATGGAGACAGGGGTGAACGAATTGAGTATTAGGCCCGAGGAAATCAGCAGTCTGATCAAGCAACAAATCGAGCAGTACCAATCCGATATTCAAGTCGTCGACGTCGGCACCGTTATCCAAGTCGGTGACGGAATCGCTCGCGTACACGGATTGGAGAAGTGTATGGCAGGGGAACTGCTCGAGTTCGAGGGCGGCGTTGTCGGCATGGCTCTTAACCTGGAGGAAGACAATGTCGGCGTCGTCATCATGGGTCCTTACACGACGATCCGCGAAGGCGACCAAGTGAAGAGAACCGGCCGCATCATGCAAGTGCCGGTCGGCGAGCAGCTGCTCGGCCGCGTCGTTAACTCGCTGGGCCAGCCGGTTGACGGCAACGGTCCCGTGAACACGACGAAAACCCGTCCGATCGAATCCCCGGCTCCGGGCGTTATGGACCGTAAATCCGTTCACGAGCCGATGCAGACCGGTATCAAAGCAATCGACGCGATGATCCCGATCGGCCGCGGCCAGCGGGAACTGATCATCGGCGACCGCCAAACCGGTAAAACGACGATCGCCGTCGATACGATCGTGAACCAAAAAGGCAACGGAGTTATCTGTATCTACGTTGCGATCGGCCAGAAGCAATCGACCGTGCGCGGCTTGGTCGAAACGCTTCGCAAGCACGGCGCGCTCGACTACACGATCGTCGTTACGGCGAACGCTTCCGAGCCTGCACCGCTGCTCTATCTTGCTCCTTATACCGGCGTATCGATGGCCGAGGAGTTTATGTACAACGGCAAGCACGTTCTGATCGTCTATGACGACTTGACCAAGCAAGCCGCGGCATACCGCGAACTTTCCCTCTTGCTTCGCCGTCCTCCGGGCCGGGAAGCTTATCCGGGCGACGTCTTCTATCTGCACTCCCGTCTTCTTGAGCGCGCAGCCAAGCTGAGCGACGAGAAGGGCGGCGGCTCGATTACCGCATTGCCGTTCATCGAGACGCAAGCAGGAGACGTCTCCGCCTATATCCCGACCAACGTAATCTCGATTACGGACGGTCAGATCTTCCTGGAATCGGATCTGTTCTACTCCGGTCAACGTCCGGCGGTTAACGTCGGTATTTCCGTATCCCGGGTAGGCAGCTCCGCGCAGATCAAAGCGATGAAGAAGGTTGCGGGCACGCTCAAGACCGACCTTGCCCAATACCGCGAATTGGCGGCGTTCGCGCAGTTCGGCTCCGACCTCGACAAAGTGACGAAGTCGCGTCTGGACCGCGGTATCCGCACGCTGGAAATTTTGAAGCAAGGCGTTAACCAACCGCTTCCGGTCGAGCGCCAAGTCGTTTCTCTCTATATCGTAACCAAAGGCCATCTGGACTCGATTCCGGTACAGGACGTTCGTCGTTTCGAAGCGGAATTCCTGACGTACGTGGATGCGAACCGTCCGGAAATCTTCCAGTCGATCCGTGAAACGAACGACTTGACGGCGGAAACCGATCAAGCTCTGATCGACACGATCGCGGCATTCAAAAAAGGCTTTAACGTATCGGCCTAAGCCGCCGAGCCGATAGCCCGGTAAGGAACGCAACATTAAGCTTGAGCCGGACCGACCCGAGTCGGTCCCGGCAATAAGGTGGTGAAACGATTGGCTAAAGGGATGCGCGAAATCAAGCGCTCGATTCGAAGCAAGCAGAACATGAAACAAATTACGAAGGCGATGGAGATGGTTGCGGCCTCCAAGCTTAGAAGAGCCCAAGAGGCGGCCGTCTCCGCTCGTCCGTACACGGATAAATTGAAGGAAGTCGTCTCCGGCATCGCTTCCGGTTCGGGCGGCAGCAAACACCCGATGCTCCAGAGCCGTCCGATCAAGCGGACCGCGTATTTGGTCATCACGTCCGACCGCGGACTGGCCGGCGGGTATAACTCCAACATTTTGCGCAAAGTGCTGCAGACGATCAAGGAGAACCACAAGTCTCCGGAGGAGTATGCAGTCTTCGCCATCGGTCGCAAAGGTCGCGATTTCTTCACGCGCCGCGGCATACCGTTGGTGGACGAAGTAACGGGAGTGGCCGATTCGCCGAAATTCCACGACATCAAAGAAATCGCGGCCAAAGCGGTCGGAGGCTTCGAAGCCGGATCGTACGACGAGCTGTACCTGGCCTACAACGAATTCCGCAACGCGATCGTGCAAGTGCCGACCTTGAAGCGACTGCTGCCTCTTGGCGACATGGAGTCGGGCGTGGGCAAGGGCGATTACGAGTACGAGCCGTCCGCGGAAGAAGTGCTTAACGTCCTGCTGCCGAAATACGCGGAAACGCTTGTCTTCAGCGCAGTGCTGGAGGGCAAAGCCAGCGAATTCGGAGCGCGGATGACGGCGATGGGCAACGCGACGAAGAACGCGACGAAGATGATCGCCGAGCTGACGCTGCACTACAACCGTGCACGTCAAGCGGCCATTACGCAGGAGATCTCCGAGATCGTCGCCGGAGCCAACGCACAGCAATAACAATCGTGGCGATTGCCTTCGTGCCCGTCGGGGCAAGAATGCAATTGCACCGTGACGATCAACCGTAGACGCGAAGGCGCATAATGAATTGATCGCACCATTTTAGGAGGTAAATCCATGAGCAAAGGGCGCGTTGTCCAGGTCCTGGGGCCGGTTGTCGACATCGAGTTCGACCACGGTCACCTGCCGGACATTCTCAATGCGATTAAAATCGAAGCAACAACCGATAGCGGCGTCGCCATCAACCTGACGGTAGAAGTCGCGACGCACCTCGGCGACAACCTTGTCCGCGCGGTCGCCATGTCCTCGACGGACGGTCTGGTCAGAGGGATGGAAGGCGTGGATCTGGGCGTTCCAATTACGATTCCGGTCGGTCCCGCTACACTCGGACGGGTATTCAACGTGCTGGGCGATTCCATCGACGGCAAGGGCGAAGTCGATCGCACGCACACGAACCCGATCCACCGTCAGGCTCCGTCGTTCGAAGAGCTGACGACCCAGACGGAAATGCTCGAGACGGGCATTAAAGTCGTCGACCTGCTCGCTCCTTACACCAAGGGCGGCAAAATCGGTCTGTTCGGCGGCGCGGGCGTAGGCAAAACAGTTCTGATGCAAGAGCTTATCCACAACATCGCATCCGAGCACGGCGGTATTTCGGTATTTGCCGGCGTAGGGGAGCGTACCCGTGAAGGTAACGACCTCTACCACGAGATGACGGATTCCGGCGTTATCGCGAAGCTGGCGATGGTGTTCGGCCAGATGAACGAGCCTCCGGGCGCGCGTATGCGCGTTGCTCTGACGGGTCTGACGATGGCGGAGTATTTCCGCGATCAAGAGGGCCGCGACGTTCTTCTGTTCGTCGACAATATTTTCCGCTTTACCCAAGCGGGCTCCGAAGTATCGGCTCTTCTCGGCCGTATGCCTTCCGCGGTTGGTTACCAGCCGACGCTGGCTACCGAGATGGGTCAGCTTCAAGAGCGCATCACCTCTACGAAAAAAGGTTCCGTAACGTCGATCCAGGCGATCTACGTTCCTGCGGATGACTATACCGACCCGGCTCCGGCTACGGCGTTCGCCCACTTGGACGCAACGACCAACCTGGAGCGTAACATCGCTGCGATGGGGATTTTCCCGGCGGTTGACCCGCTGGCTTCCTCCTCCCGGATTCTCGCTCCGGAAATCGTCGGCGAAGAGCACTACAACGTAGCGCAAGGCGTTAAGAAATTGCTGCAGCGTTACAAAGAGCTTCAAGACATCATTGCCATCCTCGGGATGGACGAGTTGTCCGATGAAGACAAACAGGTCGTTCAACGCGCTCGTCGCATTCAACTGTTCCTGTCCCAACCGCTGCACGTCGCAGAGGCGTTCAACGGCATCCCGGGCGTCTATGCTCCGATCAAAGAAACGATCCGCAGCTTTAAGGAAATCCTCGAAGGCAAGCACGACGATCTTCCGGAACCGGCTTTCCACAATGTCGGCGTTATCGAGGAAGCGGTCGAGAAAGCGAAGAAGCTCGCTGCTGAGGTTTAATCCGGCGGCCGGTTTGGAGGGATCGATATGAGTACCTTACGGTTGGAGATCGTCACTCCGGAGCATAAGGTTTACGAGAAAGACGTGAATATGGTCGTCGTCAAAGGCATATCCGGCGAGCTCGGCATTCTGCCCGATCATATTCCTCTGGTTACGCCGCTGAAAGTGGCTCCGGTGAAAGTCAAGATCGGCAATACGCACGAGAGTATTGCCGTTCATGGCGGCTTCATGGAAGTGCGTAAAGACAAAGTCGTGATTCTGGCCGATGCCGCCGAGCTCGGCGCGGATATCGACGTTTCCCGCGCCCGTCTCGCGAAGGAGCGCGCGGAACGCCGTCTGGCTCAGAGGCAAGCGGAGATCAGCGCGATACGCGCCGAACTGGCGCTGCAGCGCGCGATTGCTCGTCTGGAAACGGTCGAGAAGCAAGAGTAGTCAAACAGAGGCCGGTACGCTGGCTTGTGCAATAAGCAAAATAAATGCGATATTCGGCTAACCGCCGGCAGAAGGATCGGGATCGATTCTCTTGCTGGCGGTTTTTTTGTTTTGTTTGGCGTTCGGGCGAATTCGATCATTATGTTTTTTCTCGAAGTATCGTCGCGATATTCTCTCCATTTGCCGCTATCCCCGTCGATCAGTGAAGTATCGATTTCGCTCCATTTGTGGGTATCCCCGTCGATCAGTGAGTAGCGATATTCGCTCCATTTGCCGATATCCCCTTTGATCAGTGAAGTAGCGATTTCCGCTCCATTTGCCGGTATCCCCGTCGATCAGTGAGTAGCGGTTTCCGCTCCATTTGCCGGTATCCCCGTCGATCAGTGAGTAGCGATTTCCGCTCCATTTGCCGCTATCCCCGTGGATTAGTGAGTAGCGATTTCGCTCCATTTGCCGGTATCCCCCTTGATCAGTGAAGTAGCGATATTCGCTCTATTTGCCGGTATCCCCGTCGATCAGTGAAGTGGCGATATTCGAAACATTTGCCGCTATCCCCGTCGATCAGTGAGTATCGATATTCGCTCTATTTGCCGGTATCCCCCTCGATCAGTGAGTAGCGATATTGGCTCCATTTGTGGGTATCCCCCTCGATCAGTGAAGTAGCGATATTCGCTCCATTTGCCGATATCCCCGCCGATCAGTGAAGTATCGATATTCGCTCTATTTGCCGCTTTCCCCGCCGATCAGGGAAGTAGCGATTTTCGCTCCATTTGCCGGTATCCCCGTCGATCAGTGAAGTAACGATTTTCATCCCATTTGCCGGTATCCCTTTTCGATCAGAATACGGGAAATCTTCCTATTCTGGACGAAGTAGGAGGGAACGAGCCTGAGTGAACGGGACAATGCCTATACCTAAAGTTGAGGGGGAGTGCCAAAACAAGGTAGAGAGGGCTGAGTTAAGGGGATAGTGGCAAAAGCACCGAGAATGGAGTGGGTAGATGGAGTTGCGGAGAGAAAATGAAACAGACTGAGTTAAGGGGATAGTGGCCAAAGCGTCGAGAACGGCGCGGGTAGGTGGAGTTGGGGTGCGAAAATGAGAACAGAGGCTGAGTTAAGGGGATAGTGGCAAAAGCGTCGAAAACAGTGTGGGTAGATGGAGTTGCATCGAAAAATGAGACGGAGGCTGAGTCAAAGGGATAACGGCAAAAGGGCCGAGAATAGGCAAGAGGAGATGGAGTGGCGGAGAGTATGATGAGACAAAGGGATAGGAGGATAAGGTAATTTAGATGAAGAGATAACGTGACAAAGGGGCGGCAAGGGGAGGCGGGTAGACAAGACGGTGAGACGGTGAGATTGGCATAAGGGGCGGCGAAAAAGTGAGGGCGTGATGGTTGTCACTGATTCTTTTCCGCCGGACGGGGTACATTATAGTAAGCAAGGTAAAGTTAGACGAGGAGGAGTCGCGATGAATAAGCTAACGGATGCTCTTAACGTTCAATTGTCCAACTGGACGGTGTTGTACATTAAACTTCACCATTATCACTGGTATGTGAAGGGGCCGCATTTTCCAGTACTGCATGCGAAGTTCGAGGAGCTGTACGAGATGGCGGCGTTGAAGTTGGACGAGTTGGCGGAGCGGATTCTCGCGATTGAGGGAAAGCCGTTTTCGACGATGAAGGAGTTTCTTGAGCACGCCACGATCAAGGAAGCGGATAAAGCCAAGAGCGAGAACGATATGCTGACGGCAACGATAGCCGACTTGAAGGAACTGATCCAGGGGCTGAAGGATTCTGCTGCTTCGGCTGAGGAAGCTGGAGATACGGCGACTTCGGATATTCTGATCGGACAAGTGGAAGAGCTGCAAAAGCAGGTCTGGATGCTGAAGTCGACGTTGGCATAAAAGGTACGGGAACAGCTAGAACCGCTGCAGCGAATGCTCGGCGGTTCTTGCGCGTTCCAAGACGAAGAGGGGCCGAATAAAGGATTGGTCTGAATCATTTCCAATGAAAACGCTTTTTTCATGGACTTGATTGGGGGCATTTGTTATAATTGTGGGGTAAATTTACCTATTTGCGGAGGCGTTGCAGTGGAGAACTACGTCAACTCATACGTCATTGTTACCGTCTTCCTGGTGCTGGGAATCGCTTTTCCGATTTTCGTCTTGTGGCTCGGCTCTATCCTTCGGCCCCGAAAGCCTACCGAAGAGAAGATGACCACTTACGAGAGCGGGAACGAGCCTGTAGGAGGCAGCCAGATCCGCTTTAACGTCCGGTACTATTTGTATGCGCTTATGTTCGTAGTTTTCGATGTGGAAACCGTATTTCTGTACCCTTGGGCCGTAGCTTACAATCAGCTGGGTCTATTTGCGTTGGTTGAGATGTTGATCTTCGCGGGCTTGCTGCTCGTCGGCCTGGTGTACGCATGGAGAAAGAAGGTGTTCAAATGGAACTCGATTTAGCGAACGTATCCCCGGAGGACCGGAAGGAAGTGGAGCGCAACGTTTTCTTTGGCACCATTGAACAATTGAAGGGGTGGGCGCGGAGCAACTCGCTGTGGCCGCTGACCTTCGGTTTGGCATGCTGCGCTATCGAAATGATGGCTGCGGGGGGCGCTCATTATGATTTGGACCGTTTTGGGGTAATGTTTCGGACGTCTCCCCGGCAAGCCGACGTGATGATCGTCTCCGGTACGGTGACGAAAAAAATGGCACCGTTACTGAGGAGACTGTACGATCAGATGCCGGAGCCGAAATGGGTGATCGCGATGGGGTCCTGCGCAACGGCGGGAGGGCCGTACGTGAAGTCCTATTCCGTCGTGAAGGGAGTCGACCAGATCGTACCCGTGGACGTGTACATCCCGGGCTGCCCCCCGAATCCTGCGGCTTTGATCTACGGAATTAATAAATTGCAGGCGAAAATCCGCTACGAGGCGAAAACCGGGAAGCAGGTGACTAGCCGATGAGCGAAGAGAGCAAACGGGACGAGAATCCTGATGAAAATAAATCTCCGACAACGGAGCCGCCAGCAGAAGCTACTGCGGAAGCCGCTGAGCGTCCAACGTCGGAAGCGGTAACGGAACAATCGAGCGAGGAGAAACAACCGGAGCAAGCAGTGGCGCAGCCTGAAACGGAGAATGCGCAAGCGGAAGTTGTGGAAGAAGCAGCGCAACCGGCGGCAGAGGCAGGGCAAGTAGCGCCGGAGCCTGCGGTGGAGGGTTCGCAAGCGGAAGCTGTGGAAGAAGCGGCGCAGCCGACGGCAGAGGCAGGGCAAGCCACGCCGGAGCCTGCGGTGGAGAGTGCGCAGGCGGAAGCTGTGGAAGAAGCGGCGCAGCCGGCGGCAGAGGCAGGGCAAGCGGAGCCGGCGACAGCGGAGGCTCCAGCCGTGGCCGCTTCGACGGCGGGCGAGGGAGAGGCGGCGCCGGCTCCTGAACGTCGCAAGGAGACGGACGAGGAGAAGGCGGCGCGGCGGAAAGCGACGCTGGAGGCGCGCGAGGCGGCGAAGGCAGCGGCGGCACAGGCGGCAGCTGAGGCCGCGAAGGGCGGCGCATCGGCAGGGGCGGCGAGTGCGGCGGGAGCACAGTCTGCGGGAGATGGAGCGCAGGAAGCGGCAGCGGCTCCGGCCGCCGCGGCTGCCCCGACGGTGGGCGAAGGAGAGGCCGCACCGGCACCGGAACGTCGCAAGGAGACGGACGAGGAGAAGGCGGCGCGGCGGAAAGCGGCGCTGGAGGCGCGCGAGGCGGCAAAGGCGGCGGCAGCCCAAGCGGCGGCGCAGGCCGCGCAGGGAGGAGCCCCGGCGCAGGCCGCGAGCGGAGATGGCGGAGCCGAGGCGCCGCCGCCGAAGCCGCCGTCGCCGAGCCAGCCGCGCCTGGACCGCGTCGCGTCGATGCTGCGCGAGCTGGTTGCGGAGGATGCGGTGGAAGAGGCGTATATCAACGAAGCGAACGATCACCTGCCGACGCTGGTCGTCAAGAACGAGCGGTGGGGGCAGGCGTCGAGGCTGTTCCGCGACCATGCGGAGCTGGCCTGCGCGTATTTGCGCAACGTGTCCGGCGTAGATTACGAGACTTATATGGAAGTCGTCTATTATCCCTGGAATATGAACGCGCGCGAAGGTTACTGTGTAAAGGTGCGCACGGACCGGGAGAGCCCGTCCGTCGCTTCCGCGACTCCGGTCTGGGAGACGGCGAACTGGAACGAGAGAGAGATTTACGATCTGCTGGGCGTCGATTTTCCGGGGCATCCGGATTTGAGACGCATCATGATGCCCGACGATTGGGTCGGCCATCCGCTACGCAAAGACTACGTTCCGCTGGACCCGGAGGTGTAAGATCACGTGATTCGTACAGAAGAGCTGCTGCTCAACGTCGGTCCGCAGCACCCGAGCACGCACGGCGTGTTTCGGATCATCGTCAAGCTGGACGGGGAAATCATCACGGAAGCAACCCCCGTGATGGGTTATCTGCATCGGGGAACGGAGAAGCTGGCGGAAAATTTGAATTTTACGCAGATCATTCCTTATACGGACCGGATGGATTACGTCTCCGCGATGACGAACAACTACGTGCTCTGCCATGCGGTAGAGAAGATGATGGGACTGGAAATTCCCGAACGGGCCGAGTTTCTGCGTCTGATCGTTATGGAGCTGCAGCGCATCGCCAGCCACCTCGTCTGGTGGGGAACCTATTTGCTGGACATCGGAGCCCTTAGTCCGTTCTTGTACGCTTTCAGCGACCGGGAACGCGTACTGGGGCTGTTCAATGAATTGTGCGGCGCCAGGCTGACGTACAATTACATGCGTGTCGGCGGCGTCAAATGGGACGCGCCGGAGGGCTGGATCGACCGGGTGAAGACGTTCGTCAAAGACATGCATTTCCGGCTCGACGAGTATCACAATCTCGTCAGCGGCAACGAGATTTTCCTGTCCCGGGTCAAGGGGGTCGGCAAGTACGACGCGGAGACGGCGATCGACTATGGGCTATCCGGGGCGAACCTGAGATGCACGGGCGTGCAGTGGGATCTGCGCAAGGCGGAGCCTTACAGCTTGTACGACCGCTTCGAGTTCGACGTGCCGGTCGGCAAGAACGGGGACTGCTACGACCGTTATCTGGTCCGCGTCGCGGAGCTCGAGCAGAGTCTGCGCATTCTGGAGCAGGCGCTGGAGCAGTTCCCGGGCGAGGGGGATACGATGGGGAAGGTGCCGCGCGCCATTCGGCCGCCGGCCGGAGAAATCTACGTCCGCATCGAATCGCCGCGGGGCGAGATCGGCTGCCACATCGTGTCCAAGGGCAAAGCAGAGCCCTATCGGCTCAAGTTCCGCAGGCCGTCGTTCGTGAACCTGCAAATATTGCCGAAGCTGCTCGTCGGCGAAAGCATGACGAACCTCGTGACGATTCTCGGCGGCATCGATATCGTGCTGGGGGAGGTTGACTGCTGATGCAACGCTTCTTGGATCAGCCCCTGAGCTGGGGCAACGCGGCGATCTTCGTCGCGGGGGGAATCGCGGTGCTGGCGGTCGTGATCGTGTTCGTTACTTACGCGATCTATTTCGAGCGCAAGGTTATCGGCTGGATGCAGTACCGCAAAGGACCGAACCGCACGGGACCGTTCGGCCTGCTGCAGACGGTGGCCGACGTCGCCAAGCTGCTGCTGAAGGAAGATACGATCCCGCGCAAGGCGGACCGGGGATTGTTTATTTTGGCTCCGGTGATGGCGTTCGTGCCTTCGTTCCTGGTGCTGGCCTTCATCCCGTATTCGATGAATCTGCAGTTCGCGGACCTGAATGTCGGCTTTCTCTACTATATCGCGCTCTCCGGGATTACGACGATCGCGATCGTCATCGCCGGTTGGGCCGCCAACAACAAATATTCTTTGCTCGGAGGCATGCGCTCGGCGGCGCAGATGATCAGCTACGAGGTGCCGCTCGTTATGTCGGTCGTTGGCGTCGTCATGATGACCGGAAGCCTCAACTTGCGGGAGATCGTACTGGCCCAGAGCGGCTACTTCTGGCACTGGAACTTCCTGCCGCAGATTCTCGGCTTCGGCATCTTCCTCATCGCGGCGGTGTCCGAGCTGAATCGCACGCCGTTCGACTTGCCGGAGGCGGAATCCGAGCTGGTCGCCGGCTACCACGTCGAATACAGCGGCTTCCGCTTCGCGTTCTTCATGCTGTCGGAGTACGTCTACGTTTACGCGATCGCCTGCCTGACCACGATTTTGTTCCTCGGCGGCTGGAACGCTCCGCTGCCGCAGCTGGATTTTATCCCGGGACTGATCTGGTTTTTCCTGAAGTTTGCCTGTATCGTCTTCTTCCTGTTCTGGCTGCGGGCGACGTTCCCGCGGCTGCGCGTCGATCAACTGATGGGAATGGCATGGAAGGTATTGCTGCCGCTGGCGATTCTCAATATTTTCTTGACGGCAATTGGCATAGAATTGATGGGATAGGGAGGCGGCCGATATGAAAGGCATGCTCAAAGGATTAGGCGTAACGTTGAAAACGATGGGAACCAAGAAGGTGACGTACGAGTATCCGGACGTCCCGATCCAGATGCCGGAGAGGTTCCGGGGAATTCAGTATTTCGACCCGGAGAAATGCATCGTGTGCAATCAATGCGCGCGCATCTGCCCGACCGATTGCATTACGTTGACGGGCAAGCCGAATCCGGATCCGGAAAAGAAGGGCAAGGTCATCGATACGTTCGACGTCAATTTCGAAATCTGCATTCTATGCGACTTGTGCACGGAGGTCTGTCCGACCGAGGCGATCGTTATGACGAACAACTTCGAGCTGGCGGCCTACAGCCGCGACGAGCTGTTCAAGGACAGGGAGTGGCTGTTCGACAACGACACGAACATTCGCCTGGACAACAACAACATCGGCTCTCCGAAAGGGGGCGCCAAATAAGCGGTGTTCAACTTTAACATTGAATTCACGGGAGAATTCGTCGCTTTCTTCCTGCTGTCGGTCTGCGCGATCGTCGGCGCGGTGCTGGCGATCAATTTTACGAAGGTCGTGCATACGGCTCTCTCGATTGCGTTCACCTTTATCGCCCTGGCCGGGCTGTACGTCGTGCTGGAGGCGGAATTCCTCGCTTTCGTGCAGGTGCTGCTCTACGTGGGCGCCATTACCATTCTGATGATTTTCGGCATTATGATGACCAAGCACGACGGGGAAGGGAACGAACCGGCGAGATCGCTGCTGGAGACGTTGGCGGCAATCGGCTGCATCTGTTTGTTCGGCATTCTGTTCTTCGCCATCCGCAATGCGGATTTCCCGGCCGCGGAGGTCGCCTTGGCGGAAGATAATACGCGGGAGATCGGCATGCTGATGTTTACCCGGTACGCGATTCCGTTCGAGCTGACTTCCGTGCTGTTGACGGTCGCCTTCATCGGGGCGATCGCGCTGGCGAAGAGAGAGGAGGGGGAGGAATGAGCATGCTGTCCTCCTACTTGACGCTGGCGGCGGTCTTGTTCTGCATCGGCTTGTACGGGGTGCTTACGAAGCGCAACGCGATCATCGTGCTGCTGTCGATCGAACTGATGCTCAACGCGGCGAACCTCAACCTGATCGCTTTCTCCAAATACGGAGCGCTCCCGTCGTTGACGGGTCAAATCTTCTCCTTGTTCACCATCTCGGTCGCGGCGGCGGAAGCCGCGGTCGGCATCGCGATATTGATCGTTTTCTATCGCAGCCGCGTTACGGTGAACGTGGACGAATTCGACGAGTTGAGGGGGTAACTTCATGAGCACCTTCTTTACCGAATACGCCTGGCTGATTCCGCTGTTCCCGTTTGTCGCGTTCGTCGTGCTGACGGCGACCGGCAAGTCGCTCAGGCGGGCGGGGTCGTGGATCGCCACGCTCGCTTCGTTCGTCTCGCTGGCGCTGGCCGTAGGCATAGCCGCGGAGAGAGCGTCGAGCAACGCGCCGGAGTACAGCAAGCAGTTCGAGTGGATCTCGATCGGCAAGCTGAAGCTGATGGCCGGGTTCGAGGTAACGAATCTGTCCGCGCTGATGCTGGTCGTCGTTACGCTGGTCGCGTTCCTGGTCAACCTGTATTCGCAGGGATATATGAAGAAGGACGAGAGAATCTCGACTTTCTACGCTTACGTGGCTTTGTTTACGAGCTCGATGCTGGGCCTGGTGCTGGCCGACAATCTGTTGACCTTCTATATTTTCTGGGAATTGGTCGGCGTCTGCTCGTTCCTGCTCATCGGGTTCTGGTATCGCAAGCCGGAAGCGAAGGCGGCGGCCAAAAAAGCGTTCATCGTGACGCGGATCGGGGATCTCGGGCTGCTGATCGCGATTCTGCTGCTGTTCTGGTACATGCCGGGCAATGCGCTCGATTTCACGGCGCTGCATAACGTGTTCGACACGCAAGGAGGCATCATCTCCACGGGCATCACGACGTTGATCGCCCTGCTGATCTTCCTCGGAGCGGTGGGCAAGTCGGGTCAATTCCCGCTGCACGTCTGGCTGCCGGACGCGATGGAGGGGCCGACGCCGATCAGCGCCTTGATTCACGCGGCGACGATGGTCGCGGCCGGGGTGTTCCTCGTGGCGCGCACGTTCGATATTTTCGAAGCGTCCCAGGTCGCCATGACAACGGTAGCGATTGTCGGCGCGTTCACGGCAATCTTCGCCGCGACGATCGGCTTGGCGCAGAACGATATCAAGCGGATTCTCGCTTTCTCGACGGTCAGCCAGCTCGGCTACATGATGCTTGCGCTGGGCGTCGGCTCCGTTACGGGAGCGATGTTTCATCTGTTCACGCATGCGTTCTTCAAAGCGCTGCTGTTCCTCGGAGCGGGCAGCGTCATCCACAGCGTACATACGCAGGATATTCGCGAGATGGGCGGCCTTGGCGGCAAGATGAAGATCACGGCGTGGACGTTCGGCATCGGGGCGCTAGCCCTGTCGGGCATTCCGCCGTTGTCCGGCTTCTGGTCCAAGGACGCGATTCTGACCGTCGCCTTGAAGGAGCAGCCGATTCTGTTCGTCGTCGGTCTGGTCGCGGCGTTCTTCACCGCTCTGTATATGGCGCGGCTGTTCTTCCTCGTCTTCGCGGGCAAGCCGAGGGAAGGGCAGGAGGCCAAGGAGTCATCGTCCGTCATGACGATTCCGCTGATCGTGCTCGCTGTGCTGGCGGTCGTCTCCGGCTTCGTGGAGACGCCGTTTAACGGCTGGCTGGGCGGCTGGCTGCTTGGAGAGGAAGCGGAGCATCACGTCAGCGGTCTGGTGATGATTGTGTCGGCGGCCGTCGGACTGCTGGGCATCTATATCGGCTGGTTGATGTACGCGAAGGGCACGATCCGCAGGGACGTCGTCTCTTCCCGCGTTCCGGGGCTGGTTAAGGTGCTCGAGAGAAAATATTATATCGACGAGTTCTACCAGGTCGTCTTCGTCAAGCCGCTTCAAGGCTTGGGCAAGCTGCTCGAGCTGTTCGACGATTATGTGGTCGACGGCCTCGTCCGGCTGTCCGGCCTGACGGTCGGCGCGGTCGGCCGGTTGAATTCCAGGCTGCAGAGCGGGCAGGTTCAAGCTTACGCGCTGACCGCCGTCGTCGGCATCGTGATTCTGATGCTCGCGATTGCCGGAAGGAGGTTCTGGTAATGCTGGAGGACCTGCCGGTTCTATCCCTGATTACGTTCGCGCCGCTGCTCGGCGCACTCGTCGCGCTCCTGATGCCCGGGGCCAAAGCCCACTGGATTCGCGGAACCGCGATCGTCTTCACGCTGATCCCGCTCGTTCTGACTTTATGGCTGTTTGCCTCGTATCAGCCTTCCGCGGGAGGGGCGGCCTATACGGAGCAGGCGCAGTGGCTGGCGATTCCGCTGAGCATCGAAGCGCTGGGGCAGGGGATCGATTCCCTGAAGCTCAGCTTCGAGTATCATCTGGCGGTCGACGGCATCTCGCTGCCGCTGCTGCTGCTGACAAGCGTTGTCTCAACGATGGCGGCGCTCGCTTCGGTGCACATCCGCAAACGCCATAAGACGTACTATACTTTGTTTCTCCTGCTGCTGACGGGAATATACGGCGTGTTCCTGGCGCGGGACCTGGTCTTGTTTTTCATTTTCTTCGAAGTGACGCTGATCCCGATGTTTTTCCTGATCGGCATCTGGGGGTATTACGGGCGGGAGAAGGCGGCGACTCGCTTCCTCGTCTACAACGGATTGGGTTCGGCGGCAATGCTGTTCGCCTTCCTGATTCTGATCGCGACGCTGGGCTTCGGCTCTTCGGACAACGCGAACTGGGTATTCTCCGGAAGCTACGACGTCCTGCTCGGCAATCTGGGCGATCCCGGCGCTTACGCCAATAACACCATGGATTCGCTGTGGTTCCTGTCGGACAATATGCGTTGGGCGGCGTTCGTGCTGCTGCTCGTCGCTTTCGGCATCAAGGTGCCGATTTTCCCGTTCCATACGTGGATGCTCAAGGTTCACACCGAGGCGCCTCCGGCGGTCGTGATGATCCATTCGGGCATTTTGCTGAAAATGGGCGTCTACGGGTTGATTCGCTTCGCGGTAGGCTTGTTCCCGGAGCAGGCGGGCTCTTGGGCGACGGCGCTGGCCGTGCTCGGGGTGATCAATATCGTGTACGGGGCGGTGCTTGCCTGCGTGCAGAGAGATTTCAAGCTTGTGCTGGCCTACTCCAGCATCAGCCATATGGGCATCGTGCTGCTGGGCATCGCCTCCCTCGAAGAGGTCGGCCTGCAGGGCGCGATCTTCCAATCGGTATCCCACGGCCTGATCTCCGCCCTGCTGTTCCTGATCGTTGGCAGCCTGTACGAGCGTACGGGCACGACGCAGCTGGGCGAGCTGGGCGGCCTGGCCAAGGCGATGCCGTTCACGGCGGGCATTCTGCTGCTCGGGGGACTCGCCTCTCTCGGCCTGCCCGGTCTGTCGGGCTTCGTCGGGGAGTTCCTCTCGTTCCTCGGGCTGTTCGGTTCGATGAAGGTGCTGACGGCGATCGGGGTGCTGGGCGTTCTTCTCGCCGCCGTCTACGTGCTGCGCAGCGTGCTTGCCATCACCTACGGGGAATTGCCGGAGAAGCACGCGGAGGTAAAGGACGCCAGATTTATCGAGGCTCTGCCGATGATCGCGCTGTCCGCGCTGATCGTGCTGCTCGGCGTATATCCTTCCCTGTTGACGGATCTGATGCAGAACGGCTTCGGCGGACTGCTGGAACAATTACAGACGAGGGTGGGGGGTTAACATGGAGACGAAGCTCGCTTTAGCGTGGAGCGATTTGTGGTACGTGACCCCCGAACTTATTCTTACCGGGTTCGCCGTAGTGCTGACTTTGCTCGACTTGATCCTCCCCCGCAAAGCAAGCGAGAGAGCGATCGGATGGCTGACTCTTGTCGGTCTGCTCGTCTCGGCGGCGTTCGTCGTCCTGCTGATGAGCGATCTGACGGGCGGCGACGCGGGAGCGGTCGAGCTGTTGGCGGGAAGCTATCGCGTAGACGATTTCGGCAACGTGTTAAAGCTTGTTTTCCTCGGGGCGACGGCGTTTATCGTCTTCTCTTCGCTTGGAGCGGTCCGGGACGACGACGTTCCGATCAAGAGCGAGATGTATTCGCTCGTGCTTCCGGCCGTATTGGGCGCGATGGTCATGTCCTCCTCGGGAGACTTGATTACGCTGTTCGTCGGGCTCGAGCTTCTCAGCATCTCTTCCTATATTCTGGTAGCCGTGCGGAAGAACAACAAGCTGTCCGGCGAAGCGGCGTTTAAGTATTTCGTCACGGGCGGAACGGCTTCGGCTTTTATTTTGTACGGGATGTCCTTTCTGTACGGGATTACGGGTTCAACGGACCTCGCGTCGATCCGCAGCGGACTCGGTTCGGCGATCGAGAATGCCGAAGGGCTGCTCTACGTCAGCTTTTTCCTGATGATCGCCGGCTTCGCGGCGAAGCTGGCGCTGGCGCCGTTTCACGCCTGGTCGCCCGACGTCTACCAGGGCGCGCCAACGCCCGTCACGTCGTTCCTGGCGGTGGTGGCCAAAGGAGCGGCGTTCGCGATGCTGTACCGCCTGTTCGTCAATTCGGCGCATTACGTCCCGGCCAATGAATCTTTCCTGCAGCACGATGTGTTCCTGGGGCTGAGCGTCCTGGCCGGGGCCGCGATGATCGTCGGCACGGCGGGAGCCCTTCGCCAGCGCAACGTCAAACGGCTGCTCGCGCTGTCCGGCGTCGCCAACGCGGGCATTCTGCTGATCCCGCTTGCCCTCGGATTCTGGGGACTTCATACTTCGATGTTATCGGAGTTCATTTACTACTTGGCCGCTTACGCGTTCATGAATATCGGCGCGTTCTCGGTGCTGCTGATTCTCGCCAAGGATTCCGGCAGCGAGACGGTATCCGGCTTTGCCGGTCTGTACCATCGCGCGCCGTGGACGGCGGTCGCGATGACGATCCTGCTCTGCTCGCTGGCCGGACTGCCGGTGACCGGCGGGTTCTTCGGAAAGCTGTTTATTCTGTTCGGCACGATCCAGTCGAAGACGTACTGGCTGGCGGCGATTTTGCTGGTGACGACGGTCGTGTCCTATGCGGTTTATTTTACGATCATCCGGCAAATGTACATGAGAAGCGGTTCGACGGATTCGAAGCTGAAGCTCACCGGCCCGGCGGCGATCACGATCTGGCTGTGCGCGCTCGCGACTCTGGCGCTCGGCTTCCTGCCGGTGCCGATTCTGGATTGGATCGACGGCTTCCTGTCCATTCAAATGGATTTTCTGGTACGGTGAGGCGAACTAATATTTCGAGGCTGAATGACTCCGCCGGAACGAAAACGTTCCGGCGGTTTTGTCGTTATCGTGACAATTTGCGACCTTAGTCCCTATTTTTCGGCAGCTAGCAGGGAATCGGCCCTCGAAAATCGAAATTTATTGTAATGCGCTATGGAATGCAAGGAAATGCAAGGAAAAGAGAGTTTTCTGCGGCGGCGATTCAGAAATTGATCAGACCGCGCGGTTACAATAGGAAGGAGCTGCCTGCGATGGCGGGAAAAAAGGCGGTGGAAGCGGGATGAGCAGGAACGATAACGGTTTCCGCGAGCCAAAGCGCTCCGGGTTCGCCCTGAAGCGGAGCGCGCTCGCCGCGCTGTCCGTCGTCTTGATCGGCACCGTGGCGGTCGCGGTGCCGGGACCGGCCGAGCCCGCTCCCCCCAAGTCGGAGGCGATCGTTCGCACCCAAGCCATCGGAACGGATATGATACGCAATGCCCCGGGGCTGGCGCCGCCGCTGCCGGAATTCGTCAAGACGCTGGAATTCGACGAAGCTTGGGCATTGCTGGACAAGGACGTGACGGCAACGATTGCCGTCATCGATACGGGGATCGATTACAATCACCCGGAGCTAAAGCCCTACCTGCTGCCGGGCATCAATCTTGTTAACGCTCGAAAACCTGCTCAGGACGACAACGGTCACGGGACGGCGGTCGCGGGAGTGATTCTGTCCGCGGCCATGGCCGGGGAGACGTCGCCGGGACAAGGCCGATGGAAGGGCAAGCTGCTGCCGGTCAAGGCGCTTGACGAGTTCGGGGCGGGCAACGAGGAGAAGCTTACGCAGGGCATCCGCCAAGCGGTCAACCAGGGCGCCGATATTATCGTCATGTCCCTGGGGCTGAGGCGCGACGCGCAAAGCCTGCGCGAAGCGGTCGATTACGCGGAGAGCCGCGGCGTGCTGCTCGTCGCCGCCAGCGGCAACGACGCGGCGGTATTCGGAGAGACGGCCGCCGTGCAGTATCCGGCCGCCTATCCGAGCGTCCTCTCCGTCGTCGGCATCGAGGACAATCGGCCGGTCGCGTCGTCGACCGCAGGACCGGAGAACGATATCGGAGCGTCCTGGCAGGTGCAGACGCTGGCGATCGGCGGCGGAGGCATCGAGATGGAGGGCACCTCGATGGGTGCGCCGCAAGCGGCGATGGTCGCGGCGATGCTGCAGGCCCTCCATCCGGATTGGGAGCCGCTGCGCATTCGCGAGACGCTTCGCCGGACGGCGACTCCGCTGAACGTGCTGAAGCCGTGGACGCCGAATTCCGGCTACGGGCTCGTGTCGGCGAAGAAGGCGCTGCAGGCCGACGATGCGCGGGATTGGCGGGAGCCCAACAATTCGCGGGCGAGAGCCGCCGAATGGCCGGTCGGCCAGGAAGCCGCGGGCATCTGGGACGGAAAGTCGGATGCGGACTGGTTCGTCTTCGAGGCGAAGTACGACGGAGTATACGGCTTGTCGGGCGATCAGGGCCGCTTCGCGCTGTACGACGGCAACGGCAAGCTGATCCCGCCGAAGCCGGCCGAGTCGACTGCGCAAGGCATGCTGATGCAGTGGCCGGTGAAGAAAGGCCGCAATTGGCTGCTGACGCAAATGCCCGAGAGCTCGAAGGCGGCTTCCCTGCCTTATCGCCTCGTGTCCGGCTTCGAGATGAATCCCGATGCCAGCGAGCCGAACGACACGTCCGCCGCGGCCGCCACGCTGCCCGCCCGCACTCAGAAATGGACCGGAACGTTCCATAAGCGGGGAGACGTCGATTGGTTTTCCGTCACGCTGCCCAAGCCCGGCAGCCTTAAGCTGACGGTGACGCCGGATACGACGCGAATCGATCCGGAGCTGCGCATCTATCCGGCCGGAGGCAATATGATCCTCGTCGATGAGCGCGGCGACGGCGGAATCGAGTACGGTACGATTGCCGGGGCCAAGGCGGGCAAGTATTATTTCCGCATCTCCAATGCGGTGTCGTCCAATCCGGAGCAGGTCGTCGGGACGTATACCGTGCTGATGGAATACATTACCGAGAAGGAAGATTTATACGAACCCAACGACAGCGCGCTCGCGTCCACGCCCCTTGCGTTCGGCAAGACCTACAACGGTCTGATCCAAACGTCCGGGGACCGGGACTGGTATCGTTTTACGCTGACGAAAAAAACAAAAGTAAAGCTCGATGTCGCGAATATTCCGCCGCAGATGAAGCTTAACGTTGAATTGCGGGATAAAAAGCTGCAAACGCTAGAGAAATGGAACAACGGGAAAGACCAGAAGACGGCGGGCGGAGAAATAATGCTGGCCCCCGGCACATATTATGTTCTGGTGACCGCGGACGGGTACGAACGCAATCGATATTACGGATTAAAGCTGCAAGCCGTCGGCGGTTAGCCGTCGAGACCGGTCCGGGCGCGGCCGCCGCCAACCGGACGGAAGGAGTCGTAAATGGGGAACGAATCGGGATTGTTCGAGCTGGCGGGATGGAACGGGTTATTTTCCATATTCGTCACATTAGGCTGCGTCGTTATCGCCTGGATCTCCCTGCAGGAGATCAAGTGGGAGAAATTCGTCCGCGGCGATCCGCGGGGGCCGAAGATTCGCGCGCTGCAATTGCTAACCGCCATCGGATTGGGACATCTCGTCTCCCGGTTCGTGCTCGACTACTGGAATTGGGTCGGCACGCTGAAATGGCTGTTCGGCGGCGGTTAATTTCTTTTCCACCCCGTATCCCGTGATATTTCGCGATATTGGGTAATAATATTACAAACCCAGGCTTCCGTTCGCCGGGACCCGAACGAAGTCGACCGACGGCAGTCGTCCCAAAAAATGCCGCTTGTGCCAATGTTGTTGGAAGTGGTATGATAAAATTTGGGTTTTTCGGAGACGGGTATATTTGCCAGCGCTTCGGAATGAATCTATTACGCGCGGAGGGAACACCCATGAGCAAAATCATCGTCCGCGGCGGACGTACCCTAACGGGAACAGTCCGCGTGCACGGCGCTAAAAATTCCGTCCTTCCGATCCTGGCCGCTTCTTTACTGGCGGAGCAAGGATCAAGCGTCATTCATGACGTTCCCGCCCTGGACGATGTTAAAAATATCCTTCAAGTGCTCGCGGCTTTGGGGGTTTACGCGAAGCATCAAGACGATAGCGTACGACTGAACGCAGAGTCGTTGACCGCATATGAAGCGCCCTACGAGCTGGTCAGAAAAATGCGTGCTTCGTTCCTCGTCATGGGTCCGCTGTTGGCGCGCCTGGGCAAGGTGCGAATTTCGCTGCCCGGAGGCTGCGCCATCGGCACTCGTCCGATCGACCAGCATCTGAAGGGCTTCGAGGCGATGGGCGCGGAGATCGGATTCGGGCAGGGCTCCATCGAAGCGAAAGTGAACGGAAAATTGCGCGGGGCCAGAATTTATCTGGATATCGCAAGCGTAGGCGCCACGGAGAACATCATGATGGCGGCGACGACCGCGGTCGGCACGACCGTGATCGAGAACGCGGCCAAGGAGCCGGAGATCGTGGATCTGGCCAACTACCTGAACGCGATGGGAGCCAGAGTCCGCGGCGCGGGCACCGGAGTCATTCGCATCGAGGGCGTGGAGCGGCTGTGCGCGGCCGAGCACCAGGTCATTCCCGATCGGGTCGAGGCCGGAACCTATATGGTGGCCGCCGCGATTACGGGCGGAGACGTCTATGTCGAAGGCGCGATTCGCGACCATCTCGGTCCGATCATCGCCAAGCTGGAAGAGATGGGCGTGCAGGTCGACTGCGACGAGAACGGCATCCGCGTATGCGCGTTGAAGCCGCTTCGGGCCGTCGATGTGAAAACATTGCCTTACCCGGGCTTCCCGACCGACATGCAGGCGCAGATGATGACGCTGCTGCTGGTCGCGGACGGAACGAGCATTATTACGGAAACGGTGTTCGAGAACCGCTTCATGCATGTCGACGAGCTGATCAAGATGGGCGCGGAGATTAAAGTGGATGGACGCACGGCGATCGTCACGGGCGGCGTTAAGCTCTCCGGAGCAAGCGTGGCCGCAACGGACCTGCGCGCAGGCGCGGCGCTGATCTGCGCGGCTCTGGCGGCGGACGGCAGCACGGAAATCGGCGGCATCCACCATATCGAACGCGGCTATGTGAGCATCGTCAACAAGCTGGCGGATTTGGGAGCGGACATCTACCGCGCGCCGTCGCCGGAGGAAGTGCTGGAGGAATCCGAGAAGGCGGCTCTGCAGCCCGACAAGCTGATGAAGCAGTTCGAGCAGCGCGCCGCGGCCTCGGCGGAAGTCGTGATCCGCAACATACAACCGACGCTGGCGTAACGCGTCGAGCTTCACCAAGCATAAGGATTAACGCGTTCTCATACTTAGTCGCCATCAAGAAGGTAACGCCCCGGGCCTCGCGGTCCGGGCTTTTTTTTATGTGCGGAGTAGATTAATTTTTCGCGCTCCGCTCGAATTGGCTTGCGCAACGGTCTGTCGGACCGTTAGAGGCAGCCGGCCGTTCGGACTGGCTTACGTAGCGGTCTGTCGGACCGTTAAAAGCAGTCGGCCGCTTGGATTGGCTTGCGTAGCGGTCTGTCGGACCGTTAAAAGCAGTCGGCCGCTCGAATTGGCTTGCATAAGGGTCTGTCGGACCGTTAAAGCAGTCGGTCGCTCGAATTGGCCTGCGTAACGGTCTGTCGGACCGTTAAAAGCAGTCGGTCGCTCGAATTGGCCTGCGTAACGGTCTGTCGGACCGTTAAAGGCAGTCGGCCGCTCGGATTGGCTTACGTAGCGGTCTGTCGGACCGTTAAAGGCAGTCGGCCGCTCGAATTGGCCTGCGTAACGGTCTATCGGACCGTTAAAAGCAGTCGGCCGTTCGGATTGGCCTGCGTAACGGTCTGTCGGACCGTTAAAAGTAGTCAGTCCCTCGATTAAGATGGCAGAACGTCGGGGCAACCGCTGTTCTACCTTTTCGCACTCTCGCATATTTTGGAAGCATCGGTCGGCTATGACAGAGGCGGTAGAGCCGGCCGGTTGCGAGACGAGACCAAGCGGGGTGGAAAGGTGAGAAAAAGGAGATACGACTGGCCGGTCCTGGGACGAAAAAGGGGAGGAGTCTCCTGGGCGGTAATCGGGATAGGGTACGGAGCGGGGGCCGCGATTGCCCTCTGCCTGTGGGCGGCGCTGCACGGCGGAGCGGCGGGAGATGCGGCGGGACAGGCTCTGCCGCGAGAGGATGCAATCCGGGAAAAAGGGGCGAGTTCGACGGCGCGACCTTCAATCTCCGCCGGCAAAAGCGACCCGGACGAAACGGAGATAACGGGCGGCCGGGAAGGCGGCAAAGGGCGAGCGGACGAAGGGAACGAGCCTTCTGCCTATGAGCAGCCTCGCATCTCCGTATACTTGTCAAAGACGGGAAAGGTAGAGACGGTACCGCTCGAGACGTACGTTCAGGGCGTGGTGGCGGCGGAGATGCCGCTGGAGTTCCGCCCCGCGGCGCTGGAGGCGCAGGCGGTTGCGGCCCGAACGTACGCGGTTCGCAGGCTGCGGCTGGGCGAGCGGACGGGACCGGAGGCGCAAGGAGCGGACGTGACGGATACGCAGGAGCACCAAGCCTATCTGTCCGTCGCGGAGATGAAGCGGTTAAAGACGGACGATAGAGCCGGCTGGGAGAAAGTCCGCGATGCGGCCGCCGCGACGATGGGGCAAATTCTCGTATACGGGGACGAGCCGATCGAGGCGCTCTTTTTTTCCACCAGCAACGGTTATACGGAAAATTCGGAGGAAGTATTTTCGGTCAAGCGCCCCTATTTGCGTTCCGTGGAGAGTCCGTGGGACCGGGCGATCTCCGACAGGGCCGAGGAAACGATAGAGATGGAGCTGTCGGAGTTCTACGAACGGTTGGGGATCGAGACGGTCGCGGCCGGAGGGAACGCGGCTGCGGCGGAGCGCGTGCGGGTGCTGGAGCGGACGGAGGGACACAGGGTGAAAACGATGCTGGCGGGGGACCGGCGCCTCGACGGGACGGAGGTCCGGCGGCTTCTGGGACTGCGCTCGGCTGCCTTTGATTGGAAGATTGCCGGAGGCAAGGCGGTGCTGACCGTGCGAGGCTACGGACACGGCGTAGGCATGAGCCAATGGGGGGCGGAAGGCATGGCGCGGGAAGGGAATAATGCGTCGCGAATTCTGGCACACTACTATAAGGGAGCGCGGCTGGAGCAAGTTTCTAAGCTTGCGAATGCGTCCGAAAATCGACTATAGGCAAGGTAGAGCTATAAAAATTGTAATCTTCCAGCAAATTCAGGTATAAAACCTCATCACCTGGTAACAATGGCTTACTGAGGTGATGAAAATCATGAATGAAGGAAACAAAACGCCACGCAAAATCGATGAATCCCAAAAGTCGATTGCAGGCACGTCTCCCGCTGTCAGGCCTACCGGATGGAAGAAGTTTCTCTCCAAGCGCTGGGTATTTCCTGCAGCGTACATGGCCGCGGCAGCAATTATCGTAACGATTCTCTGGCTGAACACGGGCAAGGATCCGCAGGATCCCGCTATCCCCGGTCAAGCAGGGGTCGAGAGTGAAGCCGCCCCAAGCGCGAACGGACAGGAAAGTCCGGAAGCGTCGGCCGTCATTGCGAACGGAGAATCGCTTCGCTGGCCGGTAGAGAAGTTCGAGGACATGACGACGCTGATGCCTTTCTACGATGCCGCAGCGTCCGCCGAAGAGCGCGAAGCCGCCATGGTCGTGTTCGAGAACACGTTCACGCCGCATATGGCGACCGATCTGGCTCGCAAGGACGGAGAGTCGTTCGAGGTTCTCGCCGCGCTGAGCGGTACGGTCAAAGTCGCCGGCCAGACGCCGACCAACGGCTACGAGGTGCAAATCGAGCACCCGAACGGCATGGTGACGGTCTATCAAAGTCTCACGGATGTGAAGGTGCAAGTTGGCGACGAAGTAGAGCAAGGCGACGCGATTGCGTCGGCGGGCCAAAGCGAGCTTGAGCCGGACGAGGGTGTTCACGTTCACTTCGAGGTGCGGGAGAACGGCGAGTCCGTCAACCCGAGCAAGCTGATCAAGTCGGAAGAATAAGCGGGAAGCGGCAGGGAAAACAAAGGATCGGAGCGGCCAGTCGGCCTGCTTCGGTCCTTTGTTTTTTTTCTACTGTCGACCCATTGACGTACAGACCGCTAAAAGCGGGCAACTGTCCGAATGGGCTAGCGTAACGGTCGCCCAGACCGTTAAATGCGGGCAGCTGCCTGAATGGGCAAGCGTAACGGTCTGTCAGACCGCTAAAAGCGGGCAGCTGCCTGAATGGGCTTGCGTAACGGTCTGTCAGACCGCTAAAAGCGGGCACCTGCCTGAACGGGCTTGCGTAACGGCCTGTCAGACCGCTAAAAGCGGGCAGCTGCCTGAATGAGCTAGCGTAACGGTCTGTCAGACCGCTAAAAGTGGACAGCTGCCCGAATTGGCCGGGCAGGGCCGTAAAGAGGGTAGGTTGGTAGGGGGGCGCGACTTCTGCGAGTTCATGTATGTGAATGGGTCGGTCATAGTGTTTTTTTGCGTTTTTCGGACAGGGAAGTTGGAAAAAAGAGAAAGTTTCTCGACAGGAAACGGGAGGATATGTCATAATTTTGCAATAGCGAGACGACTAGATCCGATCGTGCGAAAGGGAGGACAGGGATGAGGATCGTGGGAACCGCGGAACTGAAGCCCGGGGACGTGCTGGAGAAGGCGGTGCTGAACCAAAAAGGCATTGTGATGCTGGAGGCGGGCACCATTCTCACGGAGCACTATATTCAGAGATTAAAGACTCTCAGAATCCAATACGTGCATCTGGCCAGCCGGAGCGGCCATTCCGACGACAAGTTCGAAAGAAAAGGGCGCGGAGGGGCCGCGATGGCTTGGGAACGGCCCGACATCGCGGCGATGAAGAACGACGACAAGCCCCGCAAGGAAGCGGGGAAGCTGATCGCCGAGTTCGCGAGCCGGGAGGCGCTCCTGGAGCAGCTCGTCCTCCCGTTCCCGGAAGCGAATTTCCGCCAGACGTTCCGCGACCTGGTCATGGACATCTCCCGCCAGCAGGCGCTCGCCGAGGAGCTCGGGGTGATGCTGCAGACGGATCGAATGCTGTTCGAGCATGCCTTGAACGTCACGCTGTGCTCGAGCATTATGGGAGCGTCGCGCGGACTGGACAAGTCGCAGATGTACGAGCTGGCGCTCGGAGCGATGTTCTGCGATGTCGGCATGACGAGGCTGCCCGTTGATCTCACGAAGGTGAACCGGAAATTGAACGGACCGGAGCTGGAGATTTTGCGCCAGCATACGAGCGAAGGCTACCGGGTGCTGAAAGCGATGAAGGAGGTGCCGCCGCTGGCCGCACAGTGCGCCCTGCTGCACCACGAGCGCTATCGGGGCTCGGGTTATCCGCTCGGCATGACCAACGACAAAATTCCGGAGTACGCCCAGATCGTCGCGATCGCGGACGTCTATAACGCTCTCGGCTCTCCCCGCCATCATCGGAATGCCTATGCGCCGTCGGAGGCGATTGAATATTTGTCGGCGGCGGGCAACTACGATTTCGACTGGGAGCTGACCCGCTCGTTCCTGAACCACGTCGTGATCTATCCGGTGTCGACGAGGATCAAGCTGAGCAGCGGGCAATTGGCGACGGTCATGGAGACGGCGAACCGCCCGATCCAACGGCCGCTCGTTCAGATATTCCGCGAAGCGGACGGAACCGACGTTATCGTTCCGTACACAATGGAATTGCAATCCCATATGAACGTTGTGATCGTCGGCAAGGCCGACTGACCTAGCAAGCTGGAAATTAAGGGCTGTCCCATAAGTCAGGGCAACAAAATGATCGATAACAAGTTGGGGGATATATCTCCTGTAGAGCGAAGCGCCTGCCTCATACGGTCATGAAATTACCCTGTCACGGGTTAATCAAATCCAAATTTCATGACCGAATCAGCAGCGGAAGGAGATATATCCCCCAAAATTATAAGTCGATTGTTTCAGTGGTTGTCCATTAATGACTTATGGGGCAGCTCTTTTTTTATAGGGCTTAAGATGCACCCCGAAAGGCGTCAGTCCCAAGTTTTCCGTCAAAAAAGGGACTTTCCTAGCTTGTCAGGCTTGGCAATCTAGAATAAGTGACCGCGCCCCTCATATACTGTACCAATCTATTTCAGCAGGGAGGCGGGAGCGTGCACGATTATATCAAGGAACGCACGATCAAGATTGGCCGCTGCATCGTGGAGACGCGCAATACGGTTCGTACGATCGCCAAGGAATTCGGCGTCTCCAAGAGCACGGTGCATAAAGACCTGACGGAACGGCTGCCGGAGATCAATCCGGATCTGGCCGACCAGGTCAAACACATTCTTGAGTACCATAAGTCGATCCGACATCTTAGAGGAGGAGAGGCCACGAAAATCAAGTACAAGAAGACTACGGTCAAGAAACGGGAGGTTATGACAGCCGGCAAAGCCTGACCGGCCGACGAATGTCGAGCGGGTCCAGGCGCTCGCGGCGTTCGGATGGGCGTTAAAGCCGCTTGGCGGAGACGATTCGGGAAAGCTGTCGAATTTTCTCCTCTCCAGATCGCTGGAAAAGAAGGATTTGCCGCGCATGCATCGAATATTATACTATTACAAGATCAGACACTCCATTTTGGCGAGGGATAATAGACGCATGTTTAGCAAAGATATCGGCATCGATCTGGGTACGGCGAACGTATCCATTCATGTAAAAGGCAGGGGAGTCGTGCTCGACGAGCCTTCCGTAGTTGCGATTGAAAGCGATTCTCGCAAAGTGCTGGCGGTGGGCGAAGAGGCCCATCGGATGGTTGGACGTACGCCGGGCAATATTATCGTTACCCGTCCGCTCAGGGACGGCGTGATTGCCGACTTCGAAGTGACGGATATGATGCTGAAGGCTTTTATCCAGCGCGTCGGAGGCAAGAGCTGGTACAGCAGACCCCGGATTCTTATCTGCGCCCCCACGAACATTACGTCGGTGGAGCAGAAGGCGATTCGAGAGGCTGCGGAGAGAAGCGGCGCCAAGGACGTGTTCCTTGAAGACGAAGCGAAAGCGGCCGCGATCGGAGCCGGGATGGATATTTTCCAGCCCAGCGGCAATATGGTAGTCGACATAGGCGGAGGTACGACGGATGTCGCCGTTATATCCATGGGCGACGTCGTAACCGCCTCTTCTCTTAAAGTCGCGGGGGACAAGTTCGACGCCGCGATCATGAGATACATAAAGAACAAATATAAATTATTGATCGGCGAGCGGACGAGCGAGGATATCAAGATCAAGATCGGCACCGTCTATTTGGGCGGACGCCGGGAGGAGATCGATATTCGGGGCCGGGACATGGTGACCGGCCTGCCGCTCACGGTCACGATTCATTCGGACGAAGTGCGGGAAGCGCTGTGGGAGCCGATCATGTCGATCATCGCTTCCGCGAAGTCCGTCCTGGAGCGCACGCCGCCGGAGCTGTCCGCAGACATTATCGACCGGGGCGTCATTCTGACCGGAGGCGGAGCGCTGCTCGACGGGCTCGACGCGCTGCTCGCCGACGAGATCAAGGTTCCGGTGCTGATCGCGGAGGATCCGAAGCACTGCGTCGTTAAAGGCACGGGAATTATGCTCGATCATCTGGACAAGATGACTCGCAAGCTGGGATAAGCTTGAACCATTCGAGACCAAGCTCATGCAAGGAGGACAGGCTTCATGCTAAGAGGGCTGTATACCGCCGCATCCGGAATGATCGCCCAGCAGCGGCGGCACGACGTGATCACGAACAATATCGCGAATATCAATACGGTGGGCTTTAAGAGCGGCAACGCGGTCAACCGGACGTTTCCCGAGACGCTCGTCTATGCGATGGGCGGACCGAACCCGTCGGAGGGCAAGATCGGCAAGCTCAGCACCGGCGTGTTCTCGGAGGAGAACCTGCTCAGCATGATGCAGGGCGATTTTAAGGAAACCTACCGCAGCCAGGATCTGGCGCTCTCATCGGATATTTTCGTGGACGGGATCGCCTTCGACGCCTCCGGCAAGTTCGTGGACGAGAACGGCCAGGTCACGTACCAGCCGCAAGCCTTCTTTGCCGTGGACGTGGCGGGTCAGGAACGCTATACGCGGGACGGCAGCTTCAAGACCGCGCCGGACGGCACGCTTGTGACGGCCGACGGATACCCGGTCGCGGGCGCGGACGGACTGCCGATCGTCGTCGATCGGCCGTGGGAGGAGATTGCCGTAACGGCGAACGGCCAACTGGTCGTCAGCGAGACGAGAGAACCGCTGCCCGGAGCTCCGCAGCTTCGCATCATGCGCGTGGACAACCCGAACCTGCTCGTTCGCGAAGGAGACGGACGTTTCCGCTACGCGGGCGAGGCCGGTGGAATCCGGCAGATCGAGGCCGGGGACAGGGTCGAGGTGCATCAAGGCTTCCTGGAGCGCTCCAACGTGGATACGACCCAGGCCGCTATCGATCTAATGGCCGCCCTCAGAGCGTACGAGGCGAATCAGAAGGTTATCCAGACTTACGATCGCAGCCTGGACAAGGCCGTCAACGATATAGGCAGAGTGTAAGAGGGGGATATTAAATGAACGGTTCCATGATTACCGCTTCCGTCTCCATGGGCGCGCTTCAGCAGAAGCTGGACATGCTCGCCGATAACTTCGCCAACGTGAATACGGTTGGTTATAAGCGCAAGACGGCCGAGTTCGAGGATATTTTGACGAGCGTCAACAAGCAGTTGAACGACTTCGATCAGCCGGGACGAAAGACGCCGCTCGGGCTTGTCGGCGGCTGGGGAACCCGGTTGATCTCGATCCATACGGATATGACCCAAGGCCAGCTTCAAGAGACCGGCATTATGACGGATCTGGCGATCGAAGGCAACGGCTTGTTCGAGGTCCGCACGGTTGACGGCGCGCGCGCGTTCACGCGGCACGGCCCGTTCCAGCTGCTTCCCGACGGAGCCGACAATCGGGTGCTGGTTACGAATACCGGCCAGCAGGTCATCGGAGTCGGCGACGAGCCGGTTCGCGTCCCGAACAGCTACGAGCTGCGGATCGCGGAAGACGGCACGCTGACAGGCGTGGCCGGCGACGGCATCGAGACCATCGACCTGGGACGGCTTAAGCTGGTCGAGGTGAATAATGCCGAGCTGCTGCAGACGCTTGCGGATAATCTGTACGGCGTTCCGGCCGGCATAGATCCCAACAGCGCCGTTCGGGAGCTTGCCGACGCGGGCGCGGCCGGCATAGCGGTTCGCCAAGGCTTCGTAGAGCAGTCCAACGTGAACATGGCGGACGAAATGAGCGATTTGATGATGGTGCAACGCGCGTATCAATTAAGCGCCAGGGCGCTGTCCTCCAGCGAACAGATGATGGGGATGGCCAACAGCCTGCGCGGTTAACGCGAAGCGGAACGGAACAGGTTCTCTATCCGCGCCGTTGCTCGTCGAAGGAGACGAAATTTTCATGAAAGCATCTTCCCGTCCGAACGGCAAGAGCAAACCTTCCTTCGGCAAGGTGATCGCCCGGGTCGTTTGGATGAGCGTTAAATTATTGATTATTCCCGTTCTATGCGTGGCAGCGTTAATCGTAGGACTCGCGATCGGATTTTCCGTGCTGGGGGACAAGCCCATGGCGGAGGTATTCGATATGAAGACATGGAAGCATATGTATGATCTCGTGTTCGCGGAGGGCGCTTAGCGCGCGACGGCGCCTTGCAACCGGGACCGCGACTCCCCGGCTCCTGCTCGGGGAGTTTTCATTTGTCGAGGTGAGCGTTATAATGATGGGGAACTTGAGAAAAACGGGGGGAACGCGGGAATGAACGTGCCAAATCTGCTGACGATGTCCCGCTTCGTGCTGATTCCCGTGTTTTTGGTGCTGTATTTCAAAGACCATACGATCGCCGCGCTGCTCACGCTGCTGCTGGCCGGGTTTACCGATTTTCTAGACGGCTACATCGCCCGGCGGAGCGGACAAGTTACCGTCACGGGCAGCATGCTGGACCCCCTTGCCGATAAGCTGACGATGCTGTCCGTTATTCTCGCCCTGCTGATCAAGAGCGTGCTTCCTCTGGGCGCTTTCGTCGCGATGGCTTTCCGGGAATTGGGGATGATCGTCGGCTCGGCTATTTTTTATTTCCGCGGATTCAAGACGGTGCCGGCCAACGGGGTAGGCAAGGCGACGACGATCATCTACTATCTGGCGATCACGCTGCTGTTCCTGGAGTTGCCAGGAGGCGTGCCCGTGCTGTGGGCCGGGATCGTCCTGTCCTTCCTGGCTTCGTTCATCTACTTCATGAAATTTAAAAAGTTAAACGAGGTTTCTCGAGGGTAAAGGGTTAATAGGGAGCAATAAGAGCCTGCCGCCGCTCCGACAGGCCGGGCGGCGGCAGGTGCCTTATATCAACCTCGGCTGCTGCAGCTCGTCCGAGGAATACCTGTATTATTCGCCGCGCGCTTCCGGCTTATGCGCGGCCGACTCACTTCACGGGAGGAATAACTTATGCTCGATATTGTACAAATTCAGGAATTGATTCCGCATCGTCCGCCGTTTCTGCTCGTGGACCGCATTCTGGAGCTTGAACCGGGCAAACGGGCGGTCGGGCTTAAAAACGTGACGATGAACGAGCCGTATTTCGTCGGGCATTTTCCGGGGTATCCGGTGATGCCGGGGGTGCTGATCGTCGAGGCGCTGGCCCAGGTGGGCACGGTAGCGATGCTGGCGCTGGAGGAAAACCGGGGCAAGCTCGGCTTCTTCGCCGGTATCGACGGCTTCCGCTTCCGCGAGCAGGTCAAGCCCGGCGACACGCTGACGCTCGAGCTGGAAGTGACGCGCCTCAAGGGGCCGATCGGCAAAGGCCGGGGCGTCGCCCGCGTGGGCGACAAGGTCGTGGCCGAGGGCGAATTGATGTTCGCGCTGTCCGACCCGTCGAAAGGTTAATCGACCGCCGAAAAGAAAGGGAGTGAAATGATGTCAGCAGTTAATCCGCAGGAAGTATACGAAGGATGGTTAAGCGACGTCAACATAGATGAGAGAACGAAGGAGGAGCTCCGAGGCATCGCCGGACAAACCGCCGAGATCGAGGACCGCTTCTACCGGGAGCTGGAGTTCGGAACGGGGGGGCTGCGAGGCGTCATGGGAGCCGGCACGAACCGGATGAACCGCTACGTCATCGGCAAGGCGACGCAGGGCTTCGCGAATTTCCTGCGCGGCCAGGCTTCGTCTCCTTCGGTCGTCATCGCGCACGATTCCCGCGGCAACTCCGACGTCTTCTCGTTGGAGGCGGCATGCGTACTGGCGGCCAACGGCATTCGAACTTATTTGTTCCCGTCCTTGCGTCCGACTCCGCAGCTGTCGTTCGCGGTTCGCGATCTCGGCGCTACGGGGGGCGTGGTCGTAACGGCGAGCCATAACCCGCCGGAATATAACGGTTATAAAGTATACGGAGCGGATGGCGGCCAGCTTGTTCCGGACCAGGCCGAGCAGGTCATCCAGGAAATTCGCGCGATCTCTTCCTTCGATCAGGTCAAGAGATTGTCGCGCGAAGAGGCGGAGGCGCAAGGGCTGATCGTCTGGCTTGGCGAGGACGCCGATCAGCGCTTCGTGGACGCGGTGGCGGCGCAGGTCGTGCAGCCGGAGCTGATCCGCGGCGGAGCCGGAGCGGAGCTGGGCATCGTGTTTACGCCGCTGCACGGGGCCGGCAATGTGCCGATCCAACGCGTGCTGGGACAGGCGGGCTTCACGAAGGTGAGCGTCGTGAGCGAGCAGGAGCGGCCGGACGGCATGTTCCCGACGGTCAAGTCTCCGAACCCGGAGGAGCAGGAAGCGTTCACGCTGGCGATCAAGCTGGCAGGCGAGGTCGGAGCCGACCTGATTATCGGCACGGACCCGGACTGCGACCGGATGGGCGCGGTCGTGAAGAACGACAAAGGCGAATTCGTCGTGCTGACGGGCAACCAATCGGGCGCTCTGATGGTCCATTATGTATTGTCCAATTTGCAAGCTCAGGGCAAGCTGCCCGAGAACGGCGCGGTCGTCAAAACGATCGTAACGAGCGAGATGGGGGCGGACATCGCCGCTTCCTATGGCTGTAAAGTGTTCAGCACGTTGACGGGCTTCAAGTATATCGGAGAGCTGATGACGAAGTTCGAGAAGGACGGCTCTCATGAGTTTCTTTTCGGTTATGAGGAAAGCTATGGGTATTTGACGGGAACGTATGCGCGGGACAAGGACGCGGTCGTCGCTTCCCTGCTCATCTGCGAAGCGGCCGCTTATTACAAGTCTCAAGGCAAAACGCTGTACGACGTGCTGCTCGAGCTGTACGCCCGGTACGGAACGTATCTGGAGAAGCTTGAATCCCGTACGCTCAAGGGCAAGGACGGCGTGGAGAAAATCGGCGCGATCATGAACGACTGGCGCGAGGCTCCGCCGCAGGAAATCGCGGGCGTGCGCGTGTCGAAGGTGCTGGACTACTCCAAAGGGCTGGACGGGCTTCCGGCCGAAAACGTGCTGAAGTTCCTGCTGGACGACAATTCGTGGTTCTGCTTGCGTCCTTCGGGAACGGAGCCGAAAATCAAGGTTTATTTTGCCGTGCGCGGTCAAGGGTTGGACGAGGCTTCCGCTTCGCTGGAGAAGCTTGTGGCGGTCGTGATGGCTCGCGTGGATTCGCAGGATTAAAGGAGTGACTGTTGTGCCTCAGTGGCTGAATACGTGGAACGCAAAAATGGCGAAATGGCTCTGGTGGGTCGTGCTGCTCGGCGTCGTGGCGGCTTTGCCGGTCGTCTACGCGAGGGAGCAGACGGAGACGTCGGCGGACCAAGTCGCGATCGTAATGGATTACCGGGACTTGCTGCAGGTGTCGAATACGCAGGTCGATCCGCGGCGTTTCGTACAGGAGCAGATTGAGCTGCTGAAGGATGCCGGAGTGAACGGCATGGTCGTGTTCGAGAGCACACTGGAGGAGCTGGGCTGGGCGGGCGAAGTGAACGTGTACAACGCTACGCAAGCCGCGCTGCTCGAAGGCCGCGTCTCTCCTCCGGAGGACAACGGCACTTACGTGATATTCAATCATCCGGAAAGCGAAGCGACGCTGCGTCCGATTATCGAGTGGGCGTTCCGGCATCATGGGGCGGAAGTGGCGAGCTGGTCGTTCGGGGGCCATGGGGGCTTGCGCCTTGGCATGGGCTACGACGATGCGCTGCTGCGTCCGATGCAGCCGAACCCGATCGCGATCCAATCGCTCCGGGATGCGGGGTTTCTCGTGTTTCCGCGGCTTTCGGACCGGTTCGATCCGTTCGATCAGACGGAAGTGGCGAAATGGCTGGATTCGTACCAACAGCTCGGAATCGACCGCGTCGTATTCGACGGCGAGGCGGTGACGGGTTATGCGGACGACGACAAGAAGAATAAGGGGATCACGCGTTTTGCCGGCGAGCTGAAGGAGCACGGCATCGGAGTGGCGATCTTCGAAAACTTGCGCATCCCGCAGAAGGGCATGTCCAAGCTGGCCAATCTGCTGCGCTACAACGCGATTCGGGCGCATTCCGTCAGCGAGGCGGAGATGTCGGCCGTCAAGAAGCCGGTGCTGGAGGATCGGCTCGTGCTGGCCGTGAAGGACCGCAATATTCGTTTCCTGTATTTGAACGCAACTACCGTACGCGATGCGACAAAAGGGCAAGTGACGCATCCGCTGCAAAATATCGCAGATGTGCTGAAGGGCGAAAAGGACGAGGACGGAAACACGGTCAGCGTTGGCGTCGTCCAGCAGCTGCGCGACTTCGGCTTCGAGATCGGCTCTCCGAAGGCGTTCCAGGTCGAGCACGCCCCGGTGGAAAAAGTGCTGCGGGGAATCGCGATGCTGGGCGCGATTGCGCTGGTGGCGCTGACGATCGGTCTGTTCCTGCCGTCGCTGCGGCTGCTGTCCCTGGTCGTGGGAGCGATCGGAGGAGCGGGGCTGTACGTGCTGAGCCCGACGCTGATGGTGCAGGCGCTGGCGTTGTTCGCGGCGATCGCCGCTCCGACGGCGGCCGTCGTGCTGCTCGTCAAGCGAATCCGGACTTTGCGGGACAGCTCCGGCGAGCCGGCGATGTCGCCGCTTCACAGGCTGGGCGGCGCGCTGCTGCTGTTCGTCCGGACGACGATTCTGTCTCTGGCCGCCGTGCCGCTCGTCGTGGCGCTGCTCAACCATATCTCGTACAGCTTGGTGCTGCAGCAGTTCCGCGGCGTCAGCATTTTGCACTTGCTGCCGATTGCGCTGGTCGCGCTGTACGTCTTCTTGTACGGCTCCGGCAATACGGTTGTCGGCAACGCCAGGAAGATTCTGTCCATGCCTTTGACGGTTCTGTGGATCGTGGGCATCGGGATTATCGCCGCGGCGGGGCTCTATTACCTGTCCAGAACGGGCAACAGCGGCCAGGTGACGGGAATCGAGCTGAAGTTCCGCTCGCTGATGGAGAATGCGTTCGGAGTCCGTCCGCGGACGAAGGAATTTTTGCTGGGGCATCCGTTGTTCTTCGCCGGCATTTTCGTGGCGCTTCGCTATCGGTGGGGCATGGTGCTGCTGGTGCTGGGCACGATCGCGCAGCTGTCGATGGTGGATACGTTCGCGCATATTCATACGCCGCTGCTGCTGTCGTTCATTCGCGTGCTGCTCGGCCTGGGCCTCGGCTTGATCATCGGGCTGGTCGCAATCGGCGTCTGGCAGGTGCTGGAGCGTCTGTGGGTACGCTGGGGTAAGCGGGTATTGGAGGATGCGGGGTAATTCGTACTCGCGGAGTGTAAGTCCGAACGATTCCGAAAAGCGGTTGATCAGTTACTTATTTTGATTGGCCGCTTTCGGATAGCTTGCTTATCTCTTGGAGGCGAGCGTATTGTCATGGAGACTAATAGATTCTCTCAAGAATGAGTTTCGTGGCGAATTTTCCGTGCTTACGCAATCTGAAGCCAAAAAGCTTGGCAGAGGATGGTTTAAGTGGGCCAACTATATGGCTCACAAAGATAAGGCTCATATGCATGTTTACAAGCTGCAACGAGTTGGTTACGCCGATATACTGGGTATTATCTCTATTACTTACAGAGATGGCGTCTTCATTGATTCGCTTGAAATTGCTCCGCATAGTCGGCGAATGCCAAATCATCAAAGACGTTATGTGAATCTTTGCGACGTTATGATTGCGTTTGCCGCTTATTGGGGAATTGACCGCTATAATGACGGTTTTATTGGGTTGATTCCAAAGACGGGGTTACGGGAACATTACGAACGCAAATATTATGCATACCCGTTGAATCTTGGCATTTATGCGATTGACACCCCTGTTACATCCCGGTTGATTAGGTTATACTTGTATTAGAAGGAGATGATCATATGCGTAAGCCTCGAGGGTATGCCCGGATCATCCGCAATGTTTCTGCCGTTCAAGGGCTGATTGTTCAGCCGTCCAGCCTATCTCAAGACCAGATTGCTTCGGTCATGAGGGAAGGTCGTAAACGCATGATTGAACGTTATGGAACTTCAGCAATAAACGAGTCAGTACAGATGACACAACAACATATCGAAAGCACGAAAAGAGGAGTCCGGATCTAATCGGGCTCCTTTATTTAGGCGAAAGAGAAAATGAAAATATTTTTATGGAAATGGACCGCCGGTATGGTGTAACGTTACTATTAGTTGTAGGGAAAGTTTGGGCAGCTGTGCGCGGCGGATTAAAACGGAACGATGTGATGTAGGACAGGGCGGATTGGAGCATCCTACAACTATCTATAGAGATAAGGCAACGACGGGAGCGGAGGATAATCGGACAGCGGGAAGGAAAAGGGCAAGCGAATGAAGAAACGCGCGCAGTTCAGGGAGAGAAAGGACGGGAAACCGGAGCAGATGCCGGGAAACGGACTTATCGTCTCGTGCTGTCGGGGTATTACGGTTTTAAGAACAGCGGGGACGAAGCGGTGCTGAAAAGCATCCTGGCCGCGCTGGAAGAGGCGGCGGACGCTGCGGGAGCGAAGGTTGAGCCGATCGTGCTGTCGGGAGATCCGGAATGGACGGCCCGGCAGTACGGCGTCGAGGCGGTGCCGCGCATGAAGCTGGCGGAGGTCCGGAGGGCGCTGAAGGCGAGCGACGGGCTGATCAGCGGCGGGGGCAGTTTGCTGCAGGATGCAACGGGCTTGGGCTCCATTCCGTATTATTTAGGGATTATGGAGCTGGCCCGCTGGTGCGGGAAGCCGACGTTTGTGTATGCGCAGGGCATCGGGCCCGTGAATCGGGCGATGTTCAAGCCGCTGATCGCGCGAGCGTTCAAGCGCGCGCGGTACGTGTCGGTGCGGGACGAGGAGTCGGCGGCGCTGCTGCGCGGCTATGGCGTGTCCGCGTCCCGCGTGGAGGTTGTGCCCGACCCGGTGATGGGTTTGCCGCCGGGAGGGAATGGCGCCGACGATGAGGGCGGCGCCGATGGAGGGGACACGCTGCCTGTGGTGGGCGTGTCCGTGAGGTTTTGGCGCAGCGACCGCGCGGACCTGGACCGCGCGGCTGCGGCGCTTGAAGCGCTGGCCGCGCGGGGCGTGCGGGCGCGGCTGCGCTTCCTGCCGTTCCATCGCGGCGCGGACGAGGATGCGTCACGCTACGTGATGGAACGGCTGGCGCGCGCGGGGGCATTCTCCGAGCGGGAGCTCGAGTTGGCCCCGGCGCACGACGACCCGCAGCGGATGTTGCGGGAGGTGGGCCGATGCGCGCTGCTCATCGGGATGCGGCTGCATTCGCTGATCTATGCGGCGAATCGGGAGGTGCCGCTGCTCGGCATCTCGTACGATCCGAAGATCGACCAGTTCCTGCAGCGTCTCGGCGAGCAGGCGATCGGGTCGACCGAAGCGCTCGACGCCGAGGCTGCGGCGGCGAGAGCGGCGGAAATTTTGCGCGACCCCGGCCAATGGCTGGGCGAGAAGCAGGACACGATTCGCAGGCTTAAGGAAGAAGCTGCCAAACCTTCGCAACAAATTATGTCGTTCATACGTATTTAATATGTAGGCTAACGTCGATTCAGGGGAATCCCGGTAGATGAGACGAAATGTCCGATAAGTTGGAGTTGACCTTTCAGTGGATGCGATGACGAAGCCGTTTCCTACGGTTTCCTTGTATGGTGTACCGTTTTCGAAGATGGATATGCAGGAAACAGTCGATTATTTGACGAAGGCGATCGAGGAAAGAACGCCGCACCGGGTCATTACCGGCAATCCGATCATGCTGATGGTCGGGCTGGAGAATCCGATCTTCCATCGCGCGCTCGCCACCGCGGATCTCGTCGTTCCCGACGGCTCCGGCGTGGTCTGGGCGGCGCGCCGACTGAATCAGCCGGTGAAGGAACGGGTGGCGGGCTTCGACCTGATGCACGAGCTGCTGAAGGAAGGGAACGTTCGGGGCTGGAGCGTCTATCTGCTCGGCGCGACTTCGGAGGTCATCGAAGCGGCCAAGGAGAAATTGAGCGCTCAGTTTCCCAAGGTTCGTTTTGTCGGCTGCAGAGACGGTTATTTTAAGGATAGCGAGGATGAAGAGGTCGTGGCCGCGATTCGCGAGGCGAATCCGGACATGCTGTTCGTCGCCCGGTCCACGATGAATCAGGAGCCGTGGATCGAGAAGTATCAGGCTCGGCTGGGAGTACCTGTGGTGATGGGAGTAGGGGGCAGCTTCGACGTGGTGTCGGGCAAGCTCAAGCGGGCGCCGGTCCTTTTCCGCAAAGCGGGGATGGAATGGTTGTATCGCCTGCTGCAGGAGCCGTCGCGGTTCGTGAGGATGCTGGTATTGCCCCGTTTCGCGCTTAAAGTGATTAAAGACGGAGATAAAGTCCTGAAAGCGGGCAATCCGTCATGAAAGAGCTCGTGAAAATCGTTTAATTCATGAAAAACGGCTGAAAACGACGATTTGAACACCTTGTTGAATTTCTTGTAGCGGGAGTATAATTCATTCCGGTACAGAAAAAAGGGGAGTTGTGAATGTTGTCCGGTTGGATGCTAGGAATTGCACTTATTTCATTCATTGCGGCATTGGTTTTAGCGCTTGTTCTGACGCCGCTCGTCAAGAAGCTCGCTTACCGCGTCGGCGCGATCGACGTGCCGAATCACCGCAAGGTCCACACGAGGACGATGCCTCGTCTGGGGGGCGTCGGAATTTATGCGGCGTTCACCATTGGCTTGCTGTGCATCATGCCTTTCGTACCGGAAGGCTACTTGAGCGCTTACGACCGCAACCTCATTAGCGCGCTGCTTGTCGGCGGCACCGTGATCGTGCTGCTGGGCGCGCTTGACGATAAATACGATTTGAACGCCAAGCTGAAGCTGCTCGTGCAGATCGGCGCGGCCTGCATCGTCGTCTTCGGTTTCGGAGTCAAGATCGACCTGCTGAACATTCCGTTCGGCTCGGCGATGCAGCCTCTTGGCGAATGGGTCAGCGTCGCGATCACGATCGTGTGGATCGTCGGCGTGACGAACGCGATCAACCTGATCGACGGGCTGGACGGCCTGGCCGCCGGCGTGTCGGGGATCGCCATCGCCACCATTCTCGTGATGGGCATTATCATGAGCAACGAGGCGGTTATTTTGCTGGCGGCTCTGCTGCTTGGCAGCATCGGGGGCTTCCTGTTCTTTAACTTCCACCCGGCGAAAATTTTCATGGGCGACTCCGGGGCGCTGTTCCTCGGCTTCGCGCTGGCGACGCTGTCGATGCTCGGATTTAAGCAGATTACGGTCGTGTCGTTCGTGACGCCGCTGCTCATTATCGGCGTACCGCTGTCCGATACGTTCTTCGCCATCGTCCGCCGCTGGAAGAAGGGCAAACCGATCTTCGAAGCGGACAAAGGCCATCTGCATCACTGTCTGCAGCAGCTCGGCTTCAGCCACCGCAAAACGGTGCTGATCATCTACGCGATTGCGGCATTCTTCGGCACTTGCGCGGTTGTCCAGTCGGCGGTCACGAACACGGGACTGGGCAACTGGATCACGTTCATCGTCATCTGCGCGCTCGTATTTCTGCTCCAGATCGGCGCCGAGCTTATCGGCATCGTCGACAAGACGCGCCGCCCGGTCCTGGACTTTCTGGCCCGGCTTCGGATGAAGCCTCAGACGGATTCTCGGAAATAGGCGCCTTCCCTGAACGATAAAGACCCGACTGTATGTTCCTTGAAAACAAGGGGAATACAGTCGGGTCTTTTTTGCCGTCATGTCTAAAATATTCCGCCGGGCTGCCCGATAACAAAGATACGGAACTTTTGCGGAAGCCTGGCGTCTAATGGAAGAACGTGCCGTTTTAGGCGAATGCCGCCAGAGGGGGAGGGGCGCAATTTTCAATTTGTACAAGAGGAGATCCGGAGGAGATCAGTTATTTTTTAATTCGGAGCCGTTTCGGTTCTAGCGATACATAAGGAGGAGCATACGTGAGGAAAATATTATCGGCACTACTGGCGCTCGTACTCGCCGTGACTTTGGTACCGGCGGGGCTGATCAAGCAGGCTAGCGCGGCGGATCCGGCGACGTATTTTATACCGGATAATACGGTGATTCGGGGAACCGCTTTGCGAGTCATCAACGAACCGTCAAATACCAATCAGTTGACCAGAGATAACGCCTATACGACGACGAACGGAACGCTGACGATTACAGGAACGTTCTCCTATGTCGCGGCGGCATCGATGAGTGTCAAAATCGAGCAACTGAATTTGCAGTCGAATAATACATGGACCCCGGACAGCACCCGGTTCACGACAGGCTCCGTGCAAGAAGAGCCGAATAGCGTCAATAAGTTCCGAGCGTCGAACCTGACGCTGTTTCCCGGGATGAACCGAATTACGTTTTCGGGAACTCAGGGGACGATTCAACGTTCCGACACTTTTTATGTGTTATATGACCAAATTCCATACGTGGAAAGCCTTAAGGTGAACAGCGGCTCCACTTCGTTTAACCTTAACGAAGGAGCCAGAGCGGTAGTGCCGGTACAGATGATTACCATTCAGGGCGTCGTGCGCAACGCTACGCAAGCGTCTATCAGCCTGAATGGCGGCAACCCTATCGTGTCTTACGTGTACGAGGAAGGGACATTGTTCACTCCGGCGCTTACGCTCAAATCGGGATTAAATATAATTAAACTGTCGATCACGAACGGCGCCAATACGGTGAACATCACGAGAGAGTTGTTTTTCTTCGATGCCAATAGCCCGTTTACCGATGTGCAATTGGTTCACGGCAGCGCGAAATATCCAATCTTAAATGAAACGCCTCAAGTATCGACGGCCATAACCGGCAATCCGGCAACCGTTCCCGGAGAAGAAGGAACTCTGGAAGTTACGATGCTCGTGCCGTATCATGCCGATGCTTTCGGCGGAAACGCTACGTTCACGTTGAATAACAGTACGTCGGCCACGATCCCGACCGGGGACATCATCGGAACCGAGATCATCATTCCGGGGAGCGACGGGTTTACGCCGCAGTATCGATTGGTGACGTTCAGGACACCGGCATCGGCTCCGTTCGCATTCGAAACCGATACGGCGGTAACATCGTACAATCAGATCCAGAACGTCAGATTAAATGTGACATATAAGTCGTTCAGCACTTCGTTCGAAGGCCGGTTCAGATTTGTTCCGAACGATACGGTCATCAAGAATATTCAGTACTTGCCGAATTATGATCCTGCCGCGATTACCGATATCGACGATGCGGACAAGGAACCGCTGAACGGGGCTCAAGTAGAGGATACTTCTTTCTACATCCTGGTCGAAACGGGCAGTGCGCCATCGGGATTGTTGGAGGCAACCTATTTGCCTCTCAATACAGCCGGGCCTACAATTACTACAGCGCCGCAGCCGACGGGCTTGTCCCCGACACAAATTGTTTATCAAGTAACGAACTTCGCGGTCGGCCAGCAGAAAGTTCAGTTCAAATATCCAGGCTCCGCGTCGACTTATATCGCGGACGTATCCTACGCGTCCAAAAGCTATATCTACGTGGCTAACCTGTATGACGGACAGACCTATACGTTCAACTCGAAAAACACCAACACCATTACGGTTAACGGAAAATTCATGGGATTCCAATCCATCGTGGCCGAGCAGTTTTTCGTGAATGGTACAGTAGTGACTCCGACAGGAACGCTGCCGGACTTTACGCTCACTTTGAGTGTAGGCGGGGCTGGACCGCTCGTGTTCGGAGAAAACAAGATTCTGATCAAGGCCGTTAATCAGAATGCCGGAATTTCGCAAGAGATCATTAAGGAAATGCGAATTTATCTGATCGACGAGAACATCTCCACGATCAAGAATTTTACGCCGAATCTTAGCACGAATACACGCGAAGCCTTCCAATATCCTAAGGTGGAGGACTATCTGGAACAAGAACTGGCGAATATTTTCACGGTTCCCCCAGAGTTTGCGCTGCAGGACGGCAAATATGTAACCAGCGAGACGAAATATGATCTGGTATTACGGGGCAGCGGCGCGTCGATCCTGAATATCAAGCGGGGATCCAAGCTGATTTTCACGCATAATATCCCTGTAACCGCCGCGGGAACGAGCACGGTAGACGCGGACTATCCGGATCTGGAGACAGGTAATCCGGGGGCCTTCAAATTCGACTTCGCGGGCGAGGAGAAGGACTTCATTCTCCGGCTCAGGGACATGGTTTTCGAGGCGCCGGGTTCTCATGTGTATACGCTCGAGCTGATCAACGAGACGGGAGCGCGTTCCACCCAAGTTCTAGAGGTTACACGCGAATTGTCGCCGTTCCGGATTCTCTCTCCAAGACCGACCGTGGGCGAACAAATTATCGTCAACAAGAACTTTGTTCATTTCGATATCGAGGCGGAAGGCGCGACCGAAGTAATTATCGAGAAGGCAAATGCGGTTAAACGCGAGGATTTGACCAACCGTTTTGTTTACGATTTTGTCGGGTTGAAGCCGGACAAGGTGACTCCGATCAAAATTCAGATCAAACGCGCGGATACGACGCTCAATTATACGGTTCAGGTGTACTACTCCAGTACGGTTCAGGTCGATACGCAGTACATGCAGAAGATGTCGACGAAGTTTGATGTCTTCAACAAGGGTTTGCAGCTCTCGTTCCCGAAAGGAACAGTACTGAAAGCCGCCAAGCCAAATTCGACGGGAATCACGAAGCTATACAACGATACGAATGTTTTGTTCGGCATTGCGGATCCAGCCGACGGAGTGGTCGAGCGCAAAAACGATTACGGCAATATTATCAACATCAACAACGATGAAAGAACGTTCCAAGGCTTGAGTCCGATTTTTATTCCGAGCTATCTGGTCGTTCGGTTCAGCAACAACAGCAACACGTTCAACTTCACTCCGATTTCTCCGACCTATTGGATCAGCGGCGGGGTCGGCGAATTGGGCAATCGCGGTGAAGTCGGATACAAACCGGCTATAGGCGGCTTGGCGCCATACTCTGTCGAAGGGAGATTTACGGAGTATCCGCTGGAGCGCAAAGTCGTTCCGTCCAACCGGGGCAACCTGACGTTGAAGTTTGATGAAAACGTAGTGGACGAGGCGGCGTACACCGTATCCGTATTCCGTTACACGGATAGCGGCAACTGGGAGAATATCGGCGGCGAAGTCAACGCGAAGCAGCATACGATTACGGTCCCATTCGACGACTTTGGCTATTATCGCGTCGTGAAGCTGCGCAAAGGATTTACGGATATTACAAACCATTCCTGGGCCCGCAACATTCTGAATGCTCTGTATGCGAAAGGCATCATGAATAATATCCGATCCGACGAGTTCGGCGCCAACGATACGACCAATCGCGGCGAGTTTGCAACCTTGCTGGTCAAAGGCCTGAGCCTGCCGCTCAACGCCGAAGGAGCTCAAACCTTCTTCGATGTCGGACCGGGAACGAAAACCGATACGTGGAGCTACGAATATATCGAGACGGCGGCCAGAGCCGGCATTGTAACGGGACTGGACGAAGGATTCTTCGGCCCGGGAATGCCGATATCCCGTCAAGAGGCCGCGGTCATGATCGCAAGGGCTTTGAAGCTGAAGCTGGCGGTTAACAATTCCAAGCTCGAAGCCAATCTTGCGAAGTCTTTCGTGGACTCCGGGCTCATCCAATATTATGCTCGACCGGCGATAGACGCCGTTAACAAAGCCAAGATTATGTCTGGTTCTCCGTCAACCTTGCCTGGAGAAAAGAAGCCGGTATACAGCTTTAACCCTCGGGGATATATGACTCGCGCGGAGGCCGGCAAGATTGCGGTGGCGCTCCTGCAGAAGAGCACGAGCATCTTCCCTAAAAACTTGAGTTAACCGTATAAGCCAGCAGAAGGGAAAGCCTCGCGCTCTCCCTTCTGTCTTTCTCTATCTTGGTTTTATAGGAAAAGATTTGACAATGATTTAAAGGAATGTCCAAGCTATACTAGAGTAGCGATTAGGCTTACATAACGAAATGGTTTATTCGCGCAGACAAAGACGAAAAATCTTCAAGTAATTTGAGTTCGGCCGCAACTTTTCATGATTCCATGCGTTTAAAGATGTGGGTCAGCACAAGAGGGACTCTGGAACTAAACTCGCGTGGTGTTCTACGAATTTATGCTTTACGCTGGGCAAGCGTCTCATGTATAATGAGGAAAGTGGCATAATTTACCCTGCCAGATTTTTGCTTGTTCGGTATTTCATTCGCTAGTTTTCAAGTTTCTGCGACATGTATCTACTTACTAGACATGCCGTCAGACATCAATTATAGACAATGCTCTTCTCAAGGAAGGGGGTGAAAACGCCGATGAGAGATTCGAGCTATAATTTTCACACACAAACACAACAGATATTTTCTCGAGGAGGAGAAAAAAAGGTTATGAAGAAAAGTTTATCTATTCTGCTTTCCTTCGCCTTGGTATTCGGCTTGTTCGCATCCTTGGCATCCGCAGCCGACAACGAATTGACGGTTGCACAGAAATACCAAGCACTTGTTGATAAAGGCGTTCTGAAAGGTAACCCTGACGGCGATGCTCGTCTGGACAACAACCTGAACCGCGCTGAGTATGCTACGATCGCTATTGCTATCGCTGGTCTGGCCGAAGAGAAGCCTGCTACGGCAACTTTCTCTGACGTTACCTCCAAGCAATGGTGGTACGGCGCAATCGAAGCTGCTGCTAAAGCAGGTTTGGTTGATGGCGTAGGCGGCGGCAAATTCGATCCTCGCTCCAACGTAACAATCGAGCAAGTGATCAAAGTTGCTGTTCAAGCTGCTGGCGTAGAAATTGACGAAGATGCTGCTGAAGTTGAAGGTGCTTCCGCATGGGCTGCTCCTTACATCCAAGCTGCTCTGAACGCTGGCTTGATCGCTGAAGGCCTTGACTACAAAGCCGACGCTACTCGCGGTCAAACGATCCTGGTTGGCTACTCGGTTTACGAGGCTCTGAACCCTACGGTTCCGGCTAAAGTATCCGTATCTTCCGCTAAAGCAAGCAACTACAACGAAGTTGAAGTTGTTCTGAACAAAGCGGTTGACACTGAGAAAGCAAAAGTTTCCTTGAAAAAGGGCGCTGCTGCTGTAGCTACTGAAACGAAATGGTCTGAAGATGGCAAGACTGCTACTTTGACTCTTACGGGTAGCGGCAGAATCGGCGACGGTTCTTACACGGCTACTTTGAGTGGTCTGGATGCTGCTGATGTTGATGTTGCTAGCGCAGATTTCACTGGTGAGAATGAGACCGTTAAGTCGATCTCCTTCGTAACTGCTAGCGAAGAGATTGCCTCTTCTGAAAAAGCAAAAGTGAAGCTGAGAGCTGACAACCAATATGGCAAACTTGCTTCCTTCAATGCATCTTCTTACAATGTTAGCGCGATTAACCTCTCGCCAACTATCAGAAAAGATGCTGAGGGTTACCTGATTGTTACACTGAACACAAAGGTTGATAACACAAACAGCTTGATTCCAGGCGTTAGCTTGATTCCGGTTTATGTATCCTATGACAACAACCGTGTGACTGCAAATAAAACGTTCAAACTGGGTACTCAACCATTCGCAACTAAATTGGAGCTTTCCGATCCGGTATACTCCAACAAAGGTGAGTTGTTGTCTCAACCAGGTGAAGTTGCTACGGTTGGTCTGAACATCTATGACCAATATGGCAACCCGATCACTCCTGAACAACAAGTTGAAGTTAATCTCAATGCATTCGTTACTCCTTATACGGACGCTTTGAATATTGACAAAACTGATACTGCCGACGATTCTTACAAAGTTAAGGTGTCGATCAACGCAACAAACGATGCAACGAAAAAGATTGAGAAGGCTGCTGATTACACGCTGACTGTGCATGCTGGCGGTTCTTCCCAAACTAAGACAATCAAAGTCGGTCCTTCTAAACTGGCGATGTCGGTTAAAGTAGGCGATGCTGATTTGCTCGCTGCAGGCGATACGGGCGTTAGCAAGTATGTATCTCTGAATGTTTATGACGCTGATGGCAATGCTTTGACAAACCAAGAGATCGTTGATAATGCAGCTAGAATTAACATCACTATTGGCGGTGCTACTTCGGACGGTAAGATTGTTCGTACAGGCAAGAACAAAGGTAAAATTAAAATTACTGATGTTCCTAACACGCCAAACGGTTATGTATTCGTAACGGCTTCTATCGCAACGATTAACACTAGCAGCTACGATAGCAAATCTTTCAAGATCGAAGCTCCTCGTGTTCCAGATTCGATCGCATTGACTGATGTTGATGCAACCAAGGCAGTACTTGGCGCTCCATCGAGCTTCAAACTTACTGTTAAAGACCAATACGGAGATACTATCACTGCTCCGAATTCGGCAAACGCTAATGGTAAGACGTATAAAGTCGAAGTACGTCTGACTAACAGCAAGCTGGGAAGCAACACGTTGAACACGACTGTAACTGGCCCTGCTACGTATGCTCATTCTTCGGCAGGTGCTTGGACTCCGGTTGGAACGGTTGATAACCTTGCTGCATTCAACACGACTTACACATTCAATACTTTTGCAGCTGATCGTGGTACTGCTCGCTTTGAAGCTCGACTGATCGCTACAACGACAGCTACAACCACTGATAACACTATCGCTACAAACTATGCATCGCTCGAAACGATTGATCCTAAAACTCAATTGGTTTATTCGCTTGATGCGCTGAACACATTGTATGCAACGCAAGATGCTCCGGCAGGATATGACTTGTTCGTCGGTAGCGCTATTAAGCCGTCTATCAATGATGCCTTGAAGAGAACTATTTCTCTGACTGTCAAAGATGGCGCCGGTAACAAGGTTGCTGTACCTACTAACCTGATCAAGTACGTTTCTTCTTCCAATCCGGGCGTTCTTTCTGTAGATGGTATTGACGTCCTTGGTGGAAAAACTGGCACCGCAAGCGTTACGGCATCCGTATACGGTGTAGATGGAGTTACAAGAACTCTGTTGGTAAGCGGTACGGTTAAGAATGATGCAATTGTTGTTAAGGAAATTGTACCTGACACGACTGATGAAGTTGCAATTACTAACAACTATGCACTTGCAGACCTTCTTGACGATGCTGGTCTGTTTGTAAAAGACCAATATGGTAACAAGTACACTGGTGGAACAGAGTTGCTTAGCAATTACTCCAAGGTTATTGGTATCAGCTTCTCGATCACGGATATTGTGTCGAACGATACTAATCCAGCAGGGGCATATATCGACTTTGCTACCAATACAATTGTCTACAACAACACTGCAGGCTTTACTCTGAATGTGGTATCTGCTGATGGTGAAGTTGTAGCAAGCATTGCTGTTACAACTGCATAATAGTTGACACCTACTGAGAAGAAGAAGACAAGGTTTAACCTTGTCTTCTTCTTCTTTATTAGGGCTATCTGCGATGTTTTTTTGGTCGATGGCTTAGGGGGATCGGGTCGATCGGTGTATCGATTCGAGGACCCCTGACAGTGGCCGTGAGTGTTTGTGCTACTGGGCATTTTGTTGCATGAGCACACATGGTCCTCATCAGCTTCGTGGAGCACATAGCTTTTTGATCGTATTGCGGTTACTTTTTAAAATCTCCGTTGTAAATCTCCCGCTCTTTCCCGTTTCCGGGCATACGCCTGACACCGTGTCTCTTGAAGTCGTACACAACGTTATCTCTTACCGCGTCTTGCCCCCCATTCCGCCACGATATCCGTTATACCCGTGATCTAAAAGGATTTATTTTCACTTGCCTCGCGGCTCGTGTCCTACAAAGCCTCCCCAACATCGGGAATATCTCTATTAGTCAATACAAGGGTGCTTAAACTTTTGTATAACCGCAACTTCCTTAGGCTGTACAACGTTTAAATACATAGATAAACAATGTGCAGGAGGAAAGTATGATGAAAAAATTTGGTAATGTACTGATAGTTTTATTTTCAATTTGTTTAGTCTTTATTGGGATGAAAGCACCTGCATATGCAGCAGATACAAAAACGGAAGCAAAAACTTTGGAAGCTGTATCTTTAGGTAAGATAAAATTAAAGGAGAATGTTATTGCACATATTAAAAATTTAATGGTGCTGCCATCAGGCAATGCACAAATAATTGGCGTGACATTATCAATTGAAAATAATAGTAATTCACAAATCAACTTTCTCGATTATTGGCTAACTATTACAACAAAAAAGGGAACGAAACTAAATGTACAAACTATAAATAAAGATGCAGTAAAGATACCAGCCAAAACAACTGTCAACATAGACTTCTATTCTAATGCTGGAAATGAAGTCAAAGCAAGCGATCTTATTATTCGGGTTATTGAGTGGGACTTTTCAGTTTCCTCCTATACAAAGGTATTGGGACAGGTAACTGTACCTGAGCGTTATAGCCCTGCTACTCCAACTAACAATGGCAGAGTGCTAACCTCAAATGAAGTCAGCGCGACCTTCAGGGTGAGTCAAGTGGTTATGGGACAGAGTGAAAGCTTCTATCGGCCCGAAATTAAGTTAATAATCAAGAATGATGGTAAACGTGCGATAAATCTCCCCGACTATCAACTGTTTATAATGAATAAAGATAATCTGATGTATCCAGTTACAGTTAGTGGTATAAAAGATACTGTTCTTAATCCGGTCACCGAGAAAGAATTTTCACTTAATGCTTCAATCCCAATTGCCGTCAAAAATGAAGGTTGGCAACTGGTAGTTATGTATCCTATTGAAGAAGGCAAAGTTTCTTTTCCATTAGGGGTATTTGATCTACCTAAAACTAGTATCGATATGGCAGAAGAACTTGGAAAGTATTATACTTTTAATAATTCACAAGGTACATACTATGTGAAACTTGATTCATTAAACAGATTGCCAATAGAAGATGAGGATCTAATTATTGCAAATGTGACTGTAGCTAATAAAGGCTCGTCAACACTACCGCTACCGACATTCTCTGGAAAGTTCACTTTTAACGAGTCTATAAAGCAAAATGCTTCAGTAGCCAATAATAACAAAATTATTTCTATTAAAGGTAATTCAGTTGTTAATATGCAATTGGTGAGTAAAGTTCCTTATACATTCGACATATCAAAGCTTCAACTCACTTTGCAACAAAAGGAAACAAACGGAAGTGATGAAGGTCAAGTTATAGACTTAGTGGAGTTTACCAATAAAGGAGTATTTGATGAGGTTCCAAGTGTGTTATGGTCGGTAGGATACAAAAACCCTGATGTGGGATACAGGTCAGAAGTGAAAGTATTAAATAAAATGTTATATAGTGGTGCCACGGCCAATATTCTTGCTGTACAACTTACTGTTGAAAATCAGGAGAAGCGTCTATCAGAAATTCAAAAGCTTGCTGGCTATTTTGAGAAGCCAGATGGAACTGTCTATCCAGCGGAATTCAAAAATATAACAGAGAAGCTATCTCCCGGAGGTACGGCAATTGTGACAGCGTGGTCGTCTATACCAAAAAGCGAAGAGATAGAGGATATTAAACTAATTGTTGGCAAGGCAGTAACTGAAAAGTCATCTTCAACTATTAACCAAAATGACACACCCAATGATGTATTAGTCGGGTATACATCACCCTATAAATTTAACTTGCCTATCGAGTTTGCAACGCAACCTGGCCTTCGAGACATAAAGCTATTGCCTTTCACATTTTCAATCGAAAAAGTTGATACTAAGTTGGATTATCAGAATGGTATTGTTACACTGAAGTTTGATTATGAGTTGTTGCAGGACCTGTTATATAAAACTGATTTAAAGAATGATAAATTTGTTGTTGAAATAAAGGATCCTTCTTATGAAAATGGATTTACTAAAGAGCTTTCTCTGCCAATAGGAAATGACAATACAGGTAATGATGGGACAGTATTGACAGTAGGAGAACATTCTCTAGAATTCACATGGACGGATGAGAAGTTTGCGAGTATAATCCAAAAGCTTAGAGAATATGATCTTAATATCTATCATCAGATACAGCCCGGCTACAAAAAATTGATTGCTACACAGAAAATCCATTGGTTTGTAGAAACGGCGATTGCTGAAGAGTAAAATGATGAGGTTTGTCCTTGACCGGGGCAAACCTCATTCATTTGAGTTTGCTCCCAAGTACTTGTGTAGTCATTAGCCCAAATAAATATGTTACCAGCCATATTGTCTTGTTATAAAAATCCCTAAACTGTATACTTAAGTAGGGAAAATACATAATCATAGCGTGAACGAAAATTGCTATTATGGGGTGTAGAAATAATGGATCAGGAAATTAGTTTGCGTGAAATAATCGACATTATCTTAAAAGGGAAATGGATAATCATTATTGTTACGGTAGTTGCTGTATTATTGACGGGAATTATAAGTTTCTTTGTGCTCTCTCCAGTATATGAATCGAATTCAATGGTAAGGATTGCAGATTCAAGCCAAGAGGGAACTAAACCCCTTGAGATGAATAGTTTCGTGGAATCTATTAAAAGCGATACAGCAATTAATAGATTAATTGAGAAGCTTGATTTAGATCCAACCGTTCATACCATTAATAGTGTTAAAGGTCAGATTCATACGGAAGCCATTAAAGAGATTAATGTCATGAAAATAAAAGTAACAGGCCCGGATTCACGGGTAAATACGAATATCGCCAATTTTCTAGCTTATGAGCTTGGGAACCGCATAGATAGTACAGCTCGCTCCCGTAGCATTGTTGAGGATCAAAGTAAGCTGATGAACTTGTCCGATGAAATTGAAAGTACTAAGAGTCAGCTGAATGAGGCTAATAAGCAGCTAGCGGCTATTCCGGAAAAACAATCGACAATACAGGTCGTTGGGGAGAGCCCACTGTTAACAGCTATAGCTCAGGAGGCTACGGGTTCAGCCTCAGACGTTCTCGGACTTCAATTACAGAGTGAGGTTGTCAATCCTGCATATACCGCAGTACAGACACAAATTGCAACGTTCTCGATAGCCCTTACAAAGTTGTTAGCGGAAGAGGCTAGTATTAAAGCTAGGATTCAGGAAAATACAGATAGAATCAATTTACAAGGCAATCAGATTGATCCAGAGAAGCTAGCCGGGAAAACATCGGATCGGTTGCTTGATGGAGAACAAGCAATCTTTGTTTCCCCAGCATTGATGTCGACAATACCTGTCGGCCCTAACAAACTAATGAACGTAATTATTGCGACAATTATTTCTATAATTATAAGTACTACGATTGTATTTTTCAGACATTACATAAGGCAAGCTTTGAAATCGCTTGACAAATAAGGGGGAGAGAGTAGTTGTTTCAAAAAACACGGCTAGTTTCACTTCTTATTTGCGATGCACTGCTTATTTGCATCTCAGTTTATTTGTCGTATTTGCTGAGATTTGACTTTTCCATCAGACCCTATTTTCTTAATACACTGCCATATGTAATGATATCGAGCAGTATATTTCTGGTGGCCAGTTTTTATAATTTTAAAATCTATAAAAGAGTCTGGCAATACGCAAGTGTCGGAGACATAATAGCTATTATTAAAGGTGTCGTCACGGGCACGACAATATTCTTCGTATTTCACCAGTTAAATAATTATTACTACTCTCATGTTGTAGTGCCAAGAAGCATTTACCCGTTAACGATTATGATTTCCTTTCTGTTGGTGGGTAGTTCCAGATTTATCTGGAGATTATTTAGAGATAACTATATTAAAATGCAACCTTATCATCGTAGAGCTCTGATTGTCGGCGCTGGAGAAGCCGGTATCATGGTTGTGAGAGAGTTGAAGCATAACAGGCAATCTGAAATGTATCCTGTCGCTTTTATCGACGATGATCCCTCAAAATGGCACAAAGAGATTATGGGAATACCAGTCTTTGGCGGAAGAAATGATATCGTGAATGTAGTGAAACAGTATAAAATTGTTGATGTGATTGTTGCTCTTCCAACAGCAACAAGATCAGTCATTTCTGAAATTGTGAATATTAGCAAAAATACAGGCTGTCAAATTAAAATCGTGCCCAGAGTCAATGATCTGATCAACGGTAAAATTACAATCAATATGATAAGAGAAGTGGAAGTTGAGGATCTACTGGGAAGGGATCCTATTCAAGTAGATATGGAGGAGATTACAGGTTATTTGACAGATCAAGTAGTACTGATCTCTGGAGCAGGTGGTTCAATCGGCTCTGAAATTACGAGACAGGTAGCTGCAACGAACCCTCGAAATCTTGTCATCCTGGATCATAGCGAGAATAATATCTATGATATCGAAATAGAACTCAGAAGTAAATATCCGGATCTTAACTTGACGCCTGTTATTGCTGATGTTAAGAATCGGAATCGAATTGAACAGGTTATCCGTCAAGCTCGCCCACGGGTCATTTTCCACGCCGCCGCGCATAAGCACGTACCATTAATGGAGGCCAATCCGTTAGAGGCAGTACAGAACAATGTAATTGGAACTAAAAATTTGGCGGAGAATGCTCATCAATACGGAGTCAAGAAATTTGTTCTAATCTCAACGGATAAAGCTGTTAACCCTACCAGTGTCATGGGGGCCACAAAGAGAATTGCTGAGATGATCGTACAGGATTTGGACAAAAGAAGCGATACATTATTTTCTGCAGTTAGATTCGGTAATGTCTTAGGAAGTAGAGGAAGTGTGATCCCTCTCTTCAAAAAACAAATTCTGGCTGGAGGACCAGTCACGGTGACACATCCAGAAATGGTGCGCTACTTTATGACAATACCGGAAGCTGTACAATTGGTCATACAAGCGGGGGCTATTGCCAGAGGGGGAGAAACTTTTATTTTGGACATGGGGAACCCAGTAAAGATAGCTGATTTGGCCAAGGATTTAGTTCGCTTGTCTGGGTTGGAGCCTGAAAAGGATATAAAAATTGTCTATACAGGAATTCGACCTGGAGAGAAGCTTTTTGAAGAGATATTAAGTCATGAAGAGGGGGCATCTGCGACTAAACATGATCGGATTTATATCGGAGTTCCGATAGAAATTAACGAAGATAAACTGGCTGCTTCGATTGAGTTGTTAAGACATGCAAAGACTGGACACGAAGTACGAGTCAATCTTAGTTTACTAGTTCCTAATTATCGGTGGGTTAAGGAAGGCGCGCAACAAGACCAGAAAGAAGCACGAGAGTTAATGAATGCTTCGTTAGAGATGGTTGCAACTCTAGAACTCCAAAGGAATCAAGGAGAAGGTAAATGAAAAAAAGTAATCGTACAAAAGCGATGCCAACTACCAAAAGATCCAAAATGGGATTTGGAGTCTTACTTTTTGTGGTTTTATTTTTACTTGTAGCTCCTTATGATAAGGCTCTATTCAATGGATATATATATAGCTTTGAAAAACCGATTCTCTTGACAGTTCTAGTATCTTCACTAGTATTGTTCCTAATTGGGTTACATTTATACCGCTCATTTCGCCTTGAAAGTCACCGTGATCTACTTTCAATTTTAGTCTGGCTGATCCCTTTGAGTTATTCGTTCACACTATTAAATGCAGTATCTTTGCATTTGGCATTAATTGACTTCTACATTCGTGTGATCTGGGTTGTCTTTTTTCTCATTGGAGCATACTTTGTGCAGTCAGATCAAGCTCAGAGGATTATGAAATATGCCCTGGCTGGTTCAGGGTATTTGATAGCAATTTACGGTTTATTACAGTGGTTTGGAAATGTTACATATCAAGATGCTATTTTGCAGGGGAAACGCCTATCAAACGTTTTTCAATATCCTAATGCATATGCAGCTTATCTGCTCGCGATTTTAATAATAACTATAGTAATTTTAAATACTACAAAAAATAAATTTATGTATTATACAGCAAGCTTCTTTTTGATTCCTCTGGTTGCTTCAATCTTATTGACCCTTTCTAGAGGAGCGCTTTTGGTTCTTCCCATTGCATTGATCTTTTATTTGATATTTATTCCGAGAATTAAGCAACTAATAACATTGTTTTACCTGCTGATATCCGGAATAATATCTCTATTTCTTTTTAAACCACTTAATAATATTCGTGAAAACCTTAATAATGAATTTTTGATAAGTGTTTCTTTAAAGGGATGGGCAATGATTGTAATTTCATCATTTATTGTTATGATGATTAACTATTTAATAGATAGACACTTGTATAAGAAGTATGATAAATTCGAACAGAATAAAAATTATTCATTTTCTAATTTATTGATTCCAATATTAACTGTAACAATATTCATTATATTATACATTCTGGTGTTAAGTGGAACCTTCTTAATTAAAATATTTCCTAATGGACTAATTGAACGCCTCATAGGTTTTAACCTTTACGATAGCAGTGTGTTTTCTAGAAGTACTTTCTACAATGATGCTTTTAGAATAGTTGGAGATTATCCAGTTTTCGGGGCGGGAGGTGGTGCTTGGTCAGTACTATATGACTCCTATAGGAGTTATCCATATACAAGTAGTCAGGTTCATAATTTTTTCTTACAGTATCTTATGGAGTCTGGATTTGTGGGGTTGCTAATTCTTGTTGCAATTCTTGTTTATTCGTTCGTCGCCTTTTATAACAAAATGAAGGGTTTGCAGAAAAAAGGTAAGTGGAAAGAAGAGTATTTAATTTTTCCGCTAGTTGTTTTTATAATCCTATGTCATAGTTTTATAGATTTTGATATGAGCTTTGTTTATCTTGCAGCAATTGTCTTTCTGTGTCTAGGAATAGCCTCAGGCTCGAAACAAACAGGCATTAAGGTTTTTCAGCGGGTTACTGAAAAATTACATCTGCAGAAGTGGATGAAGGTATATTCATTTATTCCAATATCTACTGCTATTGTTTTAGTTGTATTCTCTAGTATTTATCTTAAAGCAGATGCTAATTTCAAAAAATCAATTGTAATCGCAAATAAAACAGGTAGCTACAATGAACTGATTAGTCATCTGGACAATGCTATTGACTTGGTTCCAAGTCACATGGATTACACTAATGTGAAAGTAAGTATGTTGCAGCAATTGTTCCAACAATCTGGAAATGAAGCGTATTTAAATGAAGCTTGGAAATTGGTGAGCAAGTCAGAAAGCTACAATGAACATAATTTTGCGTTTATTGAAACAAAAATAAATTTACTAATGAAAAAGGGTAAGCATGAAGAGGCTGCAAGTTATACAGAAGCAAAGCTAAAAGAGAGGCCCTGGAACACTCGATTGTATGAAAAAGCAATTGAGATCTATTATGAGTTGGGGGAGAGAGAAAGATTGCAAGGCAACAATGAACTGATTGATGATCAATGGAATAAGGCAACTTCCTTGTACATGGAAATGGAGGATACAATAAAGGGATTCTCCAATCTTCAGTTGAATCAGAAAAATGAAAGTATAAATAATTTTCGAATTTCACCGGGGATTATTCTGAATATAGGCAAAATTGAATATAGGAAGGAGAACTATAGTGATGCTACGAGAATACTGGCTCGAGGGGTTTCGTTTGATTTAGATATTCCGTTAAATCGAGAAATTGCAAGATGGTATCTAGCTGCATCACGTAAAGTAAACTTAAATTACACGGAATTATATAATCGCTTAGTAGAATTTGAGCCTGAAGAAGAAAACAAAATAAAATTATTAATGGAAAATAAAATGTAACTGTTTAGATCGGCAAGGGGGAGGGCTTTTGTTAGCAATTAGAAATATAAAGAATAACATTTTTTTTCGAAATGTTATTAAATTAACAACAGGTACAGCAATAAGTCAGCTAATTTTGATGATTTGTTCCCCTATTTTAACTAGAATGTATAGCCCAGATGATTTTGGAGTTCTCGCAATTTATATATCGATTGGTTCAATAATCACAGTACTGGCTACGGGGCGATACGAAATGTCAATAATTTTGCCCCAAGATGAGCGTGATGCTACTAGTCTAGTTTTGCTTTGCACAATTTCATCTTTCTTAACTATGATTCTCTCTTTTGTGATAACAATTTATATTTCGCCTGTTATTGGAGAATATCCAGTCTCTCAGTTCATTTATTTGGTTCCACTGAGTGTTTTATTTCTGAGTCTAACTCAGACATTAATGTATTGGTCAAATAGAAAAAATAAGTATAAACGAATAGCAGTAAACAAAGTTATAAACTCAATTGTAATGTCATGTATTCAAATAAGTTGTGGCCTTATCTTTACATTATCATATGGGTTAATTATTGGATTATTTGTGGGGCAACTAATATCATTTATTCTCTATTTATTCTATGTTTATAGAGAAGACAGGGAGAAGCTAAAAAAGATTTCTTTAAGAAGCGTTATTGAAAACCTTAGGAAATACAAAAAATTCCCTATATACTCAATGCCCACATCAGTGTTAGATATGTTCTCGAATAATATGCCTTTGTTTATTCTTAGTTCTCTGTTCTCATATCAAATAGCAGGTTTTTACTCACTTGCTGTCAGAATGTTAAGTATTCCATCAAGTCTACTGGGGATGGCGGTAGGTCAGGTGTTTTATCCCGAATTTGTAAAAAGGTTGAATGAGAATGCTGATTACAGATCTCTATTGTTTAGTACTTGGTTCAGATTAGCTTTAATAGGATTATTGCCAATGTTCGTTGTTTTGCTTTATGGAGGTCATCTGTTTGGGTTTTTATTCGGAGACTCGTGGGTAGAAGCAGGAAAAATTGCTTCCATTATCTCTCCTATGTTGTACGCAATGTTTATCAGTTCTCCAACAAGTTCAACTTTTATTGCGCTCAATGCTCAACATATCAACTTATTCTTTGGATTAGCTGTTTTTTTAATGAGACCCTTAACGTTGTATATTGGCTTTATAAATAATAGCTTGATTGAGGGATTATATTTGTTAGTAATCTTCGAGGTAATTCAAATTATTATTTATAATCTAGTAGTATTACTTAAAATTAAGCGCATAAGTACAGTGAAAATAAAAGGACCATATGGAGGTTTAAATGATTAAAATTGGTGGAAAAAAAGCTCAATACTATAAAGGAATTTTAATGAAGGCCGATCTAGGCTTGCACGAACAGATAGCAAGGGAAGTCATAAGGAGAGAACCACCAACTCATCAGCCTAAAATTCTTGATTTGGGTGCGGGAGAAGGAGCCTTATCACAAAGACTTCATGACTTAGGTTATTCTGTAATTGCAGCTGATATGGATGAAAGTAATTATAAGTGTGAGAATGCATATTTTCATAAAATCGACTTCAATAATACTGAAGAAATTTTGCAATTTACTACGCAGTACACTGATTATTTTGATGTGGTATTAGGTATTGAAGTAATAGAACATGTAGAAAATCCTTGGGAATATATTCGTTTATTAAAAAAAATGGTTAGACCAGGTGGGACAATTATTGTCACAACTCCCAATATTACATCTTGGCTCTCGAGATTAATTTTTTTACTTAGTGGGCAATTTCATCAGTTTCACGATAAAGATTTAAGCTATGGACATATCGCCCCGATTACAAAGTGGGAATTAGAAGTGATTCTTCGAAAGGAGAATCTTGAAGATATCTTCTTTCAGCCAGGAGGATATCTACCATTAATATGGGTACAAAGATCTTTTAAATATATGTTATTAAATGCTGTTGGAATAGTATTGAGATTGATTATGAGAGGTCAGCGAGATGGATGGTGTATTATTGCAAGTTGTAGGAAAATGAGAAACGAAAGTAGTGGGAGTAAGTGAGTGGACGCAGATTGTTTTATCTATTAGTAATATTTTCGATTATTGGACCAATAATATTTCAAATCAATATCGGGTTTATCTCCCTGTTTCCTATGCGTATTTTCATTATTATATTATGGATGCTGTTATTAATGCAGGTGTTAATAAAAAATAAGAAATTAAATACCGAACGTATTAAGGTTAAGATATACATTGTTTTTTTTATGCTTTGGTTCATTTACGCCGTGATTTCACTTCTTTGGAGTGCATCACTAGAGGATGGTATAAAAGATATTTTATATTTATTTACTGCGATTTCATTGATTCTATTTTCAATACGTTTTCTTTCACACAGAGAAATATTAAATCATGTATCGAAAGTGCTGCTGCTTATTTTATTCATAATGATAGTAATAGGTTTGTGGGAAAATGTTACCGGTAATCATCTTCCTGGTGACCGGGAGTTGAATCTGACAAATTACTACCGACCAAGAGCTGTATTTACTGATGAAAATGTATTTTCAACTTTTCTTAGTTGTTTTATGTTTTTTATTGTCTCTTTTGTAAAAACAACAAACAAAAATGTATATCGAATATTTGGGGGCGTATTGTTACTTCTATCAATTTATTTAATGATTGTTACTTTCTCTAGAGCAAATTACTTTGCACTAGTATTAGGATTCGGTTATTTATTCTTTATGCTAGCTAAATTAAGAGAAAAAGTTAAAATTATAAGTTTGTTATTATTTGGTGGGGCGTTACTGATCATTTCATTTTTTGATACAATAAAAGAACTTGCGGATGTCTATATTTTAGGAGTAACGAGTGTAATCTCATCTGAACAGGTAAATGATTCTTCCGTTAGTGTCAGATTAAATTTATTAAAAAATTCCATTTATTTCATTCGTGAATCTTTTGGATTTGGTGTCGGAGCAGGTAATGCTGAATATTATATGGCTAAGCATTCTATATATAATACTTATGGAATCGTTAATGTTCATAATTGGTGGGTTGAAATTGCAGTGAACTATGGGTTGTTGATTTTTTTTGGTTATTTGACAGTCTATTTGTCTCTTATATTCAATTTAACAAAAATATATTCTAAGTTACTAAATAAAATTGATAAAAGATTCTGTGAAGGTTTGATTGGAGGTTTAGTTTCTTTTTCTATATCCAGTATAAGTCCTAGTTCATTAATTGGAGTGGCGTTTCAGTGGTTGTTATTCGCTTTTGCAATAGGCTTCTTAAATTATTTGAGAAATACGATAAATTCATATTCAATTACGATTCGCTTAGAAAATAAAAGTTATAAAAAGAATGAAACGTAATAGAAAGTGAGGAAAATCAATGCATGTTTTTGTGGTTCCTTCGAATTACCCGAGTTCGATTAGTCCTGTTTCAGGAGTGTTTTTTAAGGAGCAGGCTCTAGCATTGGCTGAATTAAGGCCGAGCTGGAATGTGTCCATTAGCCTTTGGAACCAGGGAGAAACCACTTTTTTAATAAAGCAGCCGTCAAATTGGCTGAAAATTCTAAGAACAACACTGTCCAATGAAAAAAAATCAAAGAATAAACTATCAGACAATATAGTGGAATACGTTTATCCTGCCTTAACTTGGAGTAGGAGATTTTTGCAGGGAAATGTTAGACAAATGTTACATGCCAGCAGAATAAATTTGCAGAATGCTATTATGCAGTCGGGCAAAATTAATATCATACATGCTCATATAAGTTTTCCGGCAGGGTGGGTCGCAATGAAGTTAAGTGAGGAATTTAACATTCCGTTTGTAATAACGGAGCATATGAGCCCATTTCCATTTCCTTCATATCTGACTCGTGATGGAACACTAAACAATAGTGTAAGAAAACCATTGCAAAAAGCAAATAGAGTAATTGCGGTTAGCCCAGCTCTAGTACAACAAATCAGGAGATACGAAGTGTCTGATCCAGTTTATATTCCAAATCTAGTGGATGAAGATTTTTTCGAACCAGTCCTCATGGAGAAAAAGAAAAAGTTCACATTTTTTACTCTTGGAAATATGATGCCGCAAAAAGGAATTCCAACTTTATTGCATGCTATAAAAATGTTTTTAATCAATCTAAGCGATGAGGATAAAAGAAACGTAGAATTCCTAATTGGAGGAGATGGTAAATACTTTTCTGAGTATAAAATACTTGCTAATACTTTAGGGCTAAGTGAATTTGTAAGATGGATGGGCTTAATCAATAGAGAAGAAGTCAAAGGAGAATTTCAAAATTGTGATTGCTTCGTATTAACTAGTAAGCATGAGAGCTTTGGGGTTGTGTATGCTGAAGCCATTGCTTGTGGTAAACCTATTATTGCTACAAAATGCGGAGGGCCAGAAGTAATAGTAACACCACAAAATGGTTTGCTAACTGAGATAGATGATGTAAAGGGGATTTCAGAGGCTCTCAACCATATGTTTCTTAATTTCAATCAATACAGTTCACCAATAATCAGAAATCAGTTTATGAGTAAGTTCTCTAAAAGGGCAGTTATCGACCAACTTGATGAATTATATAAACAAGTCATAGGGGAATTATAAGTTATGTGTGGGATAAGTGGAATTGTTGAGAAAACGGGCAAAAGGATTGACCCGATGTTAATGAATGATGTATTGGAGACTATGAAACATAGAGGACCTGACGATGAAGGAATATTCATAAATAACAATGTTGGTCTTGGGCATAGAAGACTCTCTATAATTGATATTAGCGAATTAGGGCATCAGCCTATGAGATATAAGCAGTACATGATTGTTTTCAATGGTGAAATATACAACTATCTCGAAGTAAGAGATACACTCATCGATAAAGGCCATATATTTATGACTGCTACAGACACTGAAGTTATTCTACATGCTTATGAAGAGTGGGGAGCGGGATGTCTAGAGCACTTCAATGGAATGTGGGCTTTTTGTATTTATGACGAGGAAAAGAGAGTAATGTTTTGTTCTCGTGACCGGTTCGGAATAAAGCCGTTTTACTATGTTAATAGCAAAGATAGATTTATGTTTGCCTCAGAAATAAAAGGACTTTTAAAAACAGGCATGGCTGCGCAAACTAATATGGATGTCATCTCCACGTATCTAATTTCTGGTTATGCTAACTATGATAATCAGACATTTTATAATGGAGTTTTTCAGCTGTCTCCTGGATATAATGCGTTATATTACATGGAAACGAATGAGTTGGAGATTACGTCTTATTACTGCTTGAGGAATCGGCAGATTAAGAATGTAACGGCAGCTCACAGTATAGACGCTCTGAAAGCTTCCATACGTTTGCATATGAGAAGCGATGTATTAGTTGGTACTTGTCTTTCAGGTGGTCTTGATTCCTCCATTATTGCCTCGATGGGAGCAGAAATTAATTCAGAATCATCAAGTGACCGTTTTATCGCTATAACGGCCCAATCAGAAATGAAGAAAAATGATGAAAGTGGATTTGCAGAAATGGTTGTAAATCAATACAATCTGAACTGGCATATCACAAAACCAACTTACGAAGATTTTGCAGCATATATAGAAGATTGCTTAAGGATACACGAAGAACCAGTTGGTGGACCATCAATCTTTATGCAGTATTGGGTTATGAAAAAAGCAAAAGAAGTTGGTATAAAGGTTTTGTTGGATGGTCAAGGTGGGGATGAACTGTTTTTAGGGTATGAGAGATATTATGCAACTTTTTTTAAGGAACTTTTCAAAAGCTGGAAATTTAAAACATTGCTTCGAGAAATTTATCTGGCATCAAGAAATTCTAAACTGTCACAGAAACAACTAGCTGCATATATTGTTTATTTCTCAATGCTTCCTATTAGAAAACGCAGATTGGCTAGAAGGATGGAATTTGTGAAAAAAGAGTATATCAGCAAGGGATTGAATGTATTAAATCAAGTGAACAAAGGGAATAAAAATCTATTTGAAATGCAATTAATGGAGGTACAGAAGACAAATCTTCCTCGCTTGCTGTTGCATGAAGACAAAAATTCCATGGCTCATTCAATCGAAGCAAGGGTCCCTTTTGTGGAAAAGAATACAATTGAAGCTGCGATTTCTCTTAATCCAAACTACAAGATAAATAGTGGATTCACAAAATATGTATTAAGACAGTTAGCGAATAAGATACTTCCAAGTGAGATAGCATGGAGAAAAAACAAGTTCGGATTTGAAGCCCCCGATAAACTATGGCTCAATAACCATATGATTGTTATGCAGAATAAAGTCAATCACTCAGATTTAGTTAAGAAATTATGTGTGGCAATACCATCATTAAGTAAACTTCCATTGAATATCGCTTGGAGATTATACAATATCGCTGTTTGGGAGGATCAATATCATGTCCGCTAAAATATGTCACATGACTTCCGTTCATCGTTATGATGATCCGAGAATATTTCGGAAGGAGTGTAAATCTCTGTCGGATATGGGGTATGAAGTTCATTTGATTGCTCCTGGAGACTTTGATCAAAAAATAAATGGAGTATTTCTTCATAAAATAAAAATTAATAGCGGTAATCGGCTAAAAAGAATGACAGTTACAGTTCGGGAGGTATACAAGGAAGCGTTAGAAATTAATGCTGATTTATATCACTTTCATGACCCTGAATTGATAACAGTTGGTCTAATGCTCCGGCTTAAGGGGAAAATTGTTATTTATGATGTTCACGAAGATGTACCCCGACAGATATTGTCAAAGCATTGGATACCAAAATCGTTACGTCTAATTATTTCATTCTTTTTCGAGAAAATAGAAAACTTCTCGGCAAAGCGTTTTTCAGCAATTGTTACCGCTACTCATTTTATTAACAGGAGATTTGAAAAACTGAATGCCAATTCTGTTAACGTAAATAATTATCCAATTCTTAATGAATTAACTAATTCACATAGCATTGAAGAAAAAGAGAATACAGTAGCCTACATCGGTATGATCACGAAAATTCGTGGGATTAAACATATGGTGGAAGCAATAGGTAGAACGAATTATAGATTAGTAGTGGGAGGGAAATTTCAATCTGTAAAAGAAGAAGAAGAGATTTTATCAATGAACGAAATAAAAAGTGTCGATCTACTGGGGTTCCTATCCAGGGAGCAGGTTGCTTATACCCTTTCTAAAACGAGAGCTGGAATCATCGTTTCACATCCTACTCTAAATTATATTGATGCTTTGCCTACTAAAATGTTTGAATACATGGCCTGTGGGCTTCCGGTAATATCTTCCGACTTTCCAATACTGAAAGAAATTGTGGAAGGAAATGAATGTGGGATTTGTGTAAATCCATTGGATACCGAAGAAATACGAGAGGCAATTAATTTTATTATGAATAATCTAGATGAATCTGAAATTATGGGCAAAAATGGGAAGAAGGCAATAGAAAACAAATATAATTGGTTGATTGAAAGTGAAAAGTTAGATCAATTGTACAAAAAAATTCTATTTGATAAAAGAGAGAGTTTAAAATGAGAATCTGGATTTTGAATCATTATGCAATTGCCTCTGGATCAGGTGGAGGCACACGCCATTTCGATTTAGCAAAGCAACTTATCAAAGATAATTATAAGGTTACAATATTTGCGTCCTCATTTGATCATTATTCTAAAACTGAAAAAGTATTTAAGAGAAAGAGCAAAACGCAAGTAATTGAAGAAATCCAAGGGGTAGAGTTCTTATGGATCAGGACGACATCGTATCAGAAGAATAATTTGAGAAGAGTTATGAATATGGTCACATATACATTGCGATCATATCGAGCGTCTAAAAAGATGGATGAGAAACCCGACATTGTGATAGGTTCTTTAATGCATCCTATGGCAGCAGTTATTGGATATTTGATTGCCAAAAGATTTGGTGCTAAGTTCTATTTCGAGGAGAGGGATTTATGGCCGCAGACATTAATTGATCTTGGGAAAATCTCTAGTAAACATCCGATAACGCGTATGCTTAGTAGTCTCGAACTATTTCTATATAAAAAAGCAGATAGAATAATTGTTCTATTTGAGAATGCTGAGAGGTACATTCGAACTAGGGGAATCGAAGCTGATAAAGTGGTATACTTGCCTAATGGAGTAGATTTGGAACGTTTTGATCAATCAATTCATCAAGTGATAGCGGATGAAAAAATTTCCGATTTTTTTTATCAGAATAGAGAAGGCTTTATTGCTATCTACATTGGTGCACATGGTGTGCCAAACCATCTGGATCCAATACTAGATGTTGCTGCGATTCTAAAAGACCAGACAGATGAAATAAAATTTTTATTTATAGGAGAGGGTGTTGAGAAAAAAAGGCTAGTTCAAAGAAAGCAAGACGAAAATTTGAATAATGTAACATTCTATTCTTCTGTTTCTAAAGAGATGATTCCCTCCATTCTCAAACAAGCTCATGTAGGATTATTGTCACTACAGGATCTTCCGTTATATCAATGGGGATTTAGTCCTAACAAATTGTATGACTATATGGCAGCGGGTCTTCCGATAGCATTGCTATCCAATTTAGATAATACTCCCATTGAAAGATATTCGATTGGAATCAATGCTTCAACCATTAATTCGATGGCTGATGCAATAGCTCTACTCAAGGGGAATACAGTACTTAGAGAGAATATGGGGACTTCAGCTAGAAAATATGTAGAAAACTATAATTCATGGAGGAATTTATCACAAAAACTTAGCTTAATCATGCAAGAAGATGTTAAAGATTAAGGAGGAACGACATGACATTAAATGCTGATCAATTAATTGATTTATTTAACACTAAAAATGCAGTAATTGGCGTTGTGGGATTAGGCTACGTTGGTCTTCCTCTTGCAGTTGAAAAAGTGAAAGCTGGCTATAAAGTAATAGGGTTTGATGTACAAGAGAAAAGAACTAACATGGTTAACAAGGGGGTAAACTACATAGGCGATGTAGTCAGTGAAGAGTTGGAGATTATAGTATCATCTGGAGGATTGGTAGCTACTACTGATTACTCGCGAATAAGTGAAGTAAATGCAGTTACAATCTGTGTGCCAACCCCTTTGGACACGTACCAACAACCGGATACATCCTATGTTGAAAGTTCTGCTCGTGAAATAGCGAAGTATCTTCATAAAGGAATGCTAGTTGTTCTTGAAAGTACAACTTATCCAGGAACGACAGCGGAAGTTGTAAAGCCTATACTAGAGGAAACAGGATTAATCTGTGGTGTTGATTTTTTCTTAGCCTATTCTCCAGAGAGAGTAGATCCAGGAAATAAATTTTTTAAAACTAAAAATACCCCAAAGGTTATAGGGGGAATTACACCTTCGTGTACCTTGGTAGCATCCACAATGTATAGAAATGTACTAGATGGAGAGGTGCATGAAGTTTCAAGCCCAGCAGTAGCAGAAATGGAGAAAATTCTTGAAAACACTTTTCGGAATATTAATATAGCGCTAGCAAATGAGATGGCGATCCTGTGTAATAAAATGGGAATCGACGTTTGGGAAGTAATTGACGCTGCTGCATCAAAGCCATATGGCTTTATGCCCTTTTATCCGGGGCCTGGTTTAGGAGGACATTGCATTCCGATTGATCCGTATTATCTTACCTGGAAGGCTAGGGAGTTTAATTATCATACAAGACTTATAGAGGTTGCAGGCGAAATAAACAACAGCATGCCAGATTTTGTAATCGATAGATGCATGCAGATACTCAATTCTGAAAAAAAACCTCTAAATGGATCGAGAGTACTTATTATGGGGATTGCTTATAAAAGAGACATAGACGACTATAGAGAGTCGCCTGTAATTCCGATTATTAATCAACTTGAAGAGTGTGGTGCTATATGGCAGGTGACAGATCCTCATGTAGAGCAGTTTAACTGGAACGGAAAGGTGGTTGAGACTGTCTCACTAACAGAAAAAACTATAATCGGCTCAGATTTGATTCTGATAACTACTGATCATAGTGCATTTGATTATACTCTTGTTGGCAATAAGGCTCAGATAATCTTCGATACAAGGAATAGTATGAAGGGGTGTCCTGTTACAGGGAAGTACTACAGATTATAAATTAAAAAATAAAAAAGATGAGTGTGGGTGCCTGAATTGATCAGAAAAGTCATTGTCATTGGGGCAGGAAATTGGGGCAAGAATTTAGTGAGAACCTTTTTTGAATTAAATTCGTTGATAGCTGTTGTTGAGGCGAGTTCTGTTCTGAGAGATGCTATTTCTAATGATTTTCCTGATATTCCAATTTATGAAAGTTATTGCGAGTGTAAAACAATCGAGCATCAAGCTGTTGCCATAGCAACACCAGCATCAACGCATTTCCAATTGGCAGAACAAGCGTTGCTGATGAATAAAGACGTCTTTGTTGAAAAGCCCTTTACTCTATCAACTTCGGATGCACAACGATTATCGCAATTAGCGTTGCAAGGTAAAAATATACTTATGGTGGGTCATCTATTGCTCTATCAACCTGCAATTCAAAAACTAAAAGAATTTATTAGAGAGGGTGTTATAGGGAATTTACACGCCATTCATCAAGAGCGTTTAAAATTGGGACGGGTACGTTCTATTGAGAATGTATTATGGAGCTTCGGAGTTCATGATATAGCCGTTATCTTGTTTTTAGTGGGGTCCTCTCCAATAAATTTTCAAATAAGTGGTCATCGCATCTTGCAGACGGAGATAGAAGATGATGTTTACATGCATATGCAATTCAATAAAAATGTAACGGCACATTTGCATACATCGTGGTTATGGCCGGAACAAAGACGACAACTTACGGTAATCGGCACTAAAGGAATGCTAACATACAACGAGGAAAACCAATCGCTCGTATTGCATAAAAAGAGTATCATGGATGATCTTTCAAACTACGATGAAGGCCAAATAATTCTATATCAAGCGGAAGAGCAGCCATTAAGATTAGAATGCGTACATTTTCTTGATTGCATTAACAACAGAACAGTCCCTATTTCAGATGGATCAAATGGAGTAGAGGTTATCCGTATTCTTGAGGAAGCTTCAGCTTTATTGAAGGATACGAATTAAGGACATATTAATTATTTGTGGGAATTGAGGAGGATTGACTTGAAAGTTCCAATTCTGGATCTTAGCGAACAGTATCGATTTCTAGAAAGAGACATTCATCGGTCATTATCAGAGGTGATGTCCAATTCCCGCTTCATACTAGGAGAAAACGTAAAGAGGCTCGAAAGAGACATCTCTCGCTTTAGTGGCTCAGAATTCGGGATCGGAGTGGGAAATGGAAGTGATGCTTTGCACTTATCCTTACTAGCATGTGATGTCAAAGCGGGAGACGAAGTTATTACAACTGCATTTACTTTTTTTGCAACAGCTGGGGCTATTGCTAGGGTTGGTGCGAAGCCCGTGTTTGTCGATATTAATCCAGATACTTTTAATATGGATGTACAACAGATAGAAAATAAAATAACGTCGCGTACCAAGGCAATTATTCCAGTACACTTGTATGGCCAATGCACTGAAATGGATCCGATATTGGATTTGGCAAGTCAGTATAATCTTGTGGTTATCGAGGATGCTGCTCAGGCCATTGGAGCAACTTATAAGGGGAAAAGGGCCGGAGAACTGGGGACGACAGCATGTTTTAGCTTTTTCCCAACAAAAAACTTAGGCGCCTATGGAGACGGGGGGATGATTGTAACCAATGACCCCCAATTAGCAGATAAGATAGGTGTTCTTCGGGTTCATGGTAGCAAACCGAAGTACTACCATCACGTTTTAGGATACAACAGCAGACTTGATGAACTTCAAGCCGCTATATTAAATGTAAAATTTCCATATATGGAAAGATGGATTGCCCTTCGTCAAGAGAAAGCGAGTTTTTATAACCATTTACTTGGCGAATTAAGACAAGTAATTCTCCCACAAGTTCATTCGGAATGCAACCATGTATTTCATCAGTATACTATTAAAGCTCAGCAGAGAGATGAACTACAAGAATATCTTAAAAGTCAAAATATTGAGACAGTCGTGTATTACCCAAAACCATTACATTTGCAACCTGTTTTCGATTATTTGGGATATCAGGAAGGCGATTTACCAAATACAGAGATTGCTTGCAGGGAAGTTCTTTCATTACCAATGTATCCAGAAATCTCTGAGAGTCAACAAGAATACGTAGCTTCATGTATTCTGGGTTTCTACCGGAACTCTTAATCAACTGAAAGGTGAATCTTAAATGATTAAAGCTTATCCCTTTACCTATACCAATTATATACATGTACTACAGAACGCTTTGCAGAAAAGATATAAGTTCGTAAGCTTTCGAGAAATGGTAGAGAATCAGAAGATATATGAAAAGAAGATAATATTGAGACATGATATTGATATTTCGTTGGAAAAAGCCCATAGAATGGCTAAGCTAGAAGCGTATCTCAATATTAAGTCTATATATTTCATTATGGTCTCATCGGAATTTTATAATGTTTCAAGTCCTTCCTCAAAAGATATTTTAACAGAAATTGTTGCAATGGGACATGAGATCGGGTTGCATTTTGACAATACAGCATATAAATATCAAGATCTGGATGAGATGCGTAGCCTTATTTTTAGAGAAGCTGCTCTATTAGAAAGTATAGTGAACACCGATATTACAGCAGTCTCCTTTCATCGTCCTTCTAGAGAAATACTTGAACAAAATTTAAACTTAAATCCCATGGTTAATGCTTATAATCATGTGTTTTTCAATGAAATTAAGTATATTTCCGATTCTAGAAAGACATGGATAGAGAAGTCGATAGATGAAGTGATTAACGAAGATCAGTATTCGAAAATTCAATTGTTAATTCATCCGATTTGGTGGGGGGAAGAAGAGACCACCTTTCATGATTCCTTTATCCATTTTACCAGAGACTATAAAAGAAATATGTTTCATAAATTTTCAAGAAATATAAGGGATTTTCCGGAAGAACTAAAATCATTTTTCTACGAGGCAATTGAGTCTTCTGGGAGGGAGAAATATGGGGATTAAGGCGTCGCACATAGCATCTTTCTTGAATGCTGAATTACATGGTAAAGACATCTCTCTCATTAAAGTAAGTTCTCTAGATTCCATGTATTCTAATAGTGTTGTTTATGCCAAACAGTTATCTGAAGATATTGTACATTTACTAAATAATCGGAATGATCTACTAGCGATAGTGTGCAGAGAATATGATGGATTATTACGCAATCCTCATATTATTTCACTCAATCCTAGGCTTGATTTTGCTAGAATTCTGAAGAATTTTTTTGAGAAGGATAGAAAAGTGGGAATAGAAAGTACGGCAATTGTATCGAAAACGGCAAGTATTGGCATGGGTAGCTATATAGGTCATTATTCTATAATCGGAGATGGAGTAGTAATAGGGAATTGTACAGAAATACGGGATCACGTCGTAATTAAAGATAATTGTGCGATCGGTAATCAATGTATCATTAAATCAAATACAGTAATCGGAGAAGAAGGCTTCGGCTTTGAATTTGATGAAAATGGGGCCCCTATAAGGATTCCCCATTTAGGTAGCGTTAGAATAGGGGATGAAGTTGAAGTTGGCGCATTGAACGTTATAGCACGTGGCACTTTGGATGATACAATACTTTCAGATAAAGTCAAGACAGATGATCATGTATTTATAGCCCATAATGTTAAGGTTGGTGAAAATACCGTTATCATAGCAGGTACAGAGATAAGTGGAAGTGTAACAATAGGAAAGAATGTTTGGATAGCTCCACAATCAACCATCATCAATAAAGTCGATATTGGAGACAACTCTTTTATAGGAATTGGTTCGGTTGTGATAAAATCCGTTGATTCAGATGTTGTGGTAGCCGGATTTCCAGCCAGAAAAATTAAAGATAGAGATGTAACCTCAGACAAAGGATGATTATTATGAAACCCGCTAAAGTAGGCCAAAATGTAATTATAGAAGATAATGTAACCTTTAGTGATGGCGTCATCATAGGAAACAATGTGATTATTTATAATGGGACGCATATCGGTGAAAGAGTAATTATTCAGGATAATGTAGTAATTAATAAACGTCCAACCAGAGCAAAAAATTCTGCTTTACAACGATCGGAAGACCTAGTCTCGACCGTTATCGGAAATGATTGTATTCTAGGTACTTCTTCCATCATCTATGCTGGTGTGGTGTTGGAGGATGAAGTTTTTGTGGCTGATTTAGTTAGTATACGAGAAAAAGTAAGAGTCGGGGCTGGAACAATTGTTGGTAGGGGAGTTGCAATAGAAAATGAGTGCGTGATAGGGAAAAAATGCAAACTTGAAACAAATTGTTACATCACAGCATATTCAATTCTTGGTGATTATGTATTCATTGCACCTTGTGTTGTAACGACGAATGATAACTACCTTGCGAGAACAAGGGAGAGGTTTGAACACTTCAAAGGAATTACAGTGAAAAACGGGGGAAGAATTGGAGCAAATTCAACAATATTACCGGGTAGAATTATAGAAGAAGATGGAACGGTAGGGGCCGGAAGTGTGGTAACAAAGGATGTTCGTAGAGAAGAGTTAGTATTGGGATCCCCTGCACGAAAGATAAAAGATGTTCCAGTTAATCAGTTGCTTCGAAATCAATAATTGGGGAAAGGGAGAGGGGGATGAAGAGGCTTATCGATTTTGCGGGCGCTATCATTCTTTCTATCATAGTTTTTCCAGTAATTGTGGTTGTATCGGTTCTAATTACTATCACTATTGGTAAACCAATATTTTTTCAACAGCAGCGGCCTGGATTAAAGGGCAGACCGTTTACGATTTTCAAATTTCGCACCATGAGTGGCAAACGTGATGAATTGGGTCTATTACTTTCGGATGAACAGAGAATGACTTCTTTAGGTCGTATTTTACGGAAATATAGTATTGACGAAATTCCGCAACTTTGGAATGTTTTAAAGGGCGAACTGAGTTTTGTAGGCCCCAGACCACTTCTAATGGACTATCTCGATCGTTATACTCCTGAGCAGGCTCGACGGCATGAAGTTAGGCCAGGAATAACTGGTTGGGCACAAGTGAATGGGCGTAATGCGATATCTTGGGAAGAAAAGTTTAAGTTGGACATATGGTATGTAGATAATCACAGCATTTGGTTAGATTTTAAGATAATTTGGTTAACACTGAAAAAGGTAGTGCGATCCGAGGGGATTTCCCAAGAGAATCATGTTTCAATGGAAGAATTTCGTGGATAACGTTTGCAACTGAAGAAAGAGGTGCTATATGAAAGGCTACATTCATTCCTTGGAGTATTATCTCCCAGAATTTGAAGAATACAATTCACGCGAAGATAAGACAACGGAGAAGATCGGAATATATTCTAGACATATAGCAAAACTGAACGAAAGTGCCTCTGATTTAGCGATTGCTGCAGCTACAAAATTATTCGAAAAGGAAGAAATTGATTATAAAAGTGTAGACTTCCTAATCTATTGTACGCAATCGCCTGATTATATTCTGCCTACTTCAGCATGCATTATTCAATCAAAATTGGGCTTGTCAACAACATGCGGTGCACTGGATGTCAATTTAGGATGTTCCGGTTATGTATATGGATTATCACTAGCTAAAGGGTTAATTGAATCAGGTTCCGCCCAAAATGTACTCCTTCTGACAGGCGATACTTATAGTAAATATATCAACAAGAAGGATAGAAGCGTTAAAGTAATATTTGGAGATGCCGGTTCAGCAACTCTGATTTCCGCTATAGAATCCAATAGGGATCTCATAGGACCATTCACGTTTGGTACGGATGGGGCTGGTGCAAAGAATTTGATAATTCCTGCAGGAGGAGTAAAAGAACCCATCTCTGAAGCGTCATTTTTGGAGGCGGCCGATAGATTTGGAAACGTGAGATCTAGAATGAATTTATATATGAATGGTCCGGAGATATTTAATTTCACATTAAAGGAAATACCATCTGCAGTGCAAACACAAATGGAGAAATCCTGTAGGGCTATGGAAGATTACGACTTCTTAATTTTTCATCAAGCGAACAAATACATGTTGGAACATTTGCAGAAAAAGCTTAAAATAGAGGGGAGCAAGTTCCCGATAGATATGCAGAATTACGGAAACACAGTTTCTTCAACGATACCGATCGTACTAAAAAATTTGCTGGATAATAAACAGATTAACGAGGGAAATCTACTAATGCTAGTTGGATTTGGTGTGGGCTATTCATGGGCAACTTGTAATGTGGTATGGCAAAACTAAAGTAATTGGAGGATGCGTTATGACGATATCGGAATTTATTTCTAAGTTTGAAGAGGACGTTGTGTTTGTACAACAGGGCTCGCTTACCCTTGATACTCGATTGAATGAACTTGATGAGTGGGATTCTATGGCAACTGTTGCTGTGCTGGCTTTAGTCGACGAGAATTTGAACCTGCGGTTAAATACAGAGCAATTATCTACCTGCAACACTGTTGGAGATTTGGTGGCATTAGTCAGAGACAACTTGGAGACATAGATGGCATCTCCAAGAGTCGATAATATTGGGATCAAGGGGATAACCTGCTTGGTTCCATCGTGGATCATTTTTGTAACGCAATCGCTAGATCATAATCTGTCGATAACTTCAGCTGTTATTCAGCATAGATTAGTTGTCTCTCCGAAAGCTGTCTAGCCCTCTCGATATTTCCCCAGGTAGTCGGGATATATCAACGGGCTTATGACAGCTTCTCAATTATGTCAGCAAGTACTTGCAAGCAAATGTTTCTATTTGTTAGCGACAAGATTAGGTTAACAAGGTAGATATCTCCGGCGGATCGTTTAGTAGCTTTGTTGTTCGGATGAGGGATCGACAAACGCGATTGATGTGATCTCCCAATGCTTTTCAAAGATCTTTTATTGCGGGGATGCAGGAAGCAAGAGAAGACCATCTTATTGAGTGGATCGAGAATATCTAATGTCACGCTAAAAAAAGTTCAGACACTACTAGTAGATACTCTTGCTAATCATGGCTGGAAGGGAATTCACTGATTTTAATCCTTTTGTCATACATCTAAGCCATTAAGTATATGATCGATTACTTCTCTCCATATGAGGGTAGTGGAAATGTGCCCGTAAATACTGAGCGATTCGGAAATATAAGCTTCCGTACCCATTCATCTTATGTTTGGTGATGCGCCGCAAAGTAAGTTGAGTGACAAATCGTTGAATACTTGTGAGCAAGAGAGGCGACAGAATTAGGTAATGTCCGATACTGATTATCTAGGGGAGTTGATTCCGGTGTGCGACCCATACACTCTCGAGAATAAGACGATTCTTATAACTGGGGCATCTTCTGGGATCGGGCGGGCTACGGCGAGGATTGCCAGTTTACAAGGTGCAAATGTGATCTTAGTCGGCCGGCATAAAAAAAGCCTATTGCAGACTTTGGACGAGATGGAGAATCGTTCGAGGCATGGTATAGAAGAGTTCGATCTGAATGAAATCGATGCTATCCCGGATTGGTTAAAAAGCATCACAAAGAATTTAGGTATTCAAATCAATGGATTAGCACACTTTGCAGGAATCCATGAAACTGTCCCTCTTAGAGTTATACAAAGAAAAAGTATGGATGCGGTAATGAATGTAAATCTATATTCTGCGTTGGCTTTGTTAAAAGCATGTACGAACAAAAACGTATTTATGTCCGGGGGCTCGATTGTACTTACTTCATCCGTAATGGGACAAGTGGGACAGGCGGGTGTTGTTACCTATTCGGCAAGTAAAGGCGCCGTTATAGCTACTGTCAAGTCTTCTGCGTTAGAATTGGCTAAAAGTAAAATACGAGTAAATGCGGTCGTGCCAGGCATGGTACATACGAATATGTTTGATGACTTAGTTAGGAATATGCCTGAGGATCAATTCGAGAAAATGCAATCGTATCATCCTCTGGGCTTCGGGGAACCTGAAGATGTGGCGCATTCCGTTATCTATTTACTATCGGATGCGGCAAAATGGGTAACTGGAACTGCATTGGTGGTAGATGGAGGATATACATGTCACTAAAAGAGCTTATTATTGTTGGTGCCGGAAGTTTTGGGCGAGAAGTTCTTTGTTGGGCAAGAGATATCCATCAAAATAAATGGAAAGTAAAAGGCTTCATTGACGATAATTTAAACTCGTTGAATGCTTATAACATTGATGTTCCTGTTGTGTCTAGGATTACTGGGTACCAACCAGATCTCAACGAAGTATTTGTTTGTGCGATTGCTAAGCCTGATATCCGACTAAAAATTACGGCTGACTTAGAGAATAAAGGGGCCGAATTTGTTAATATTATCCATCCTACAAGCGTGATCGGTGGAAACAATCAAATAGGAACAGGAAATATCCTGTGCCCGTACTCTGTAATTACGACTAATGTAACCATTGGGAATCATGTCATTGTTAACCTACATTCTTCAATAGGTCATGATGTCGTAATAGAAGACGGAGTGACCTTAAGTGCCCATTGTGATATAACCGGTTTTGTTCAACTAGAAAAAGGAGTCTTTTTAGGGAGCGGAGCTAGATTGTTGCCTAGTGCGCGTGCAGAGCAATTTTCTGTAATTGGAGCAGGTTGTGTAGTGTTAAAACACGTTAAAGCTCATAAAACGGTATTTGGTGTACCGGCAAGGTACCTTAACTAGGTCTGGAAGCGAGATGTTCCTGTATGAGCAATAATAAAAGAATCTATCTCTCATCTCCCCACATGGGAGAGTATGAACAAGGTTATGTTTCAGAAGCTTTTTCAACGAATTGGATTGCTCCCCTTGGTCCCCATGTTAATGCTTTCGAGAACGAACTTGCTGATTTGGTCGGGATTCGGGAAGCTGCAGCGTTGTCATCGGGAACAGCCGGCATTCATCTGGCTCTTCGTTTGTTAAATGTGGGGACGGGGGACAACGTGCTTTGTTCGTCACTTACATTTGTGGCCACGGCCAATCCGATTCTCTATCAAGGGGCGCAGCCAGTCTTTATTGATTCAAATAGAGAAACATGGAATATGTCGCCTGAGGCTCTGGAACGGGCCTGTAGAGAGCTAGAGAAGCAAGGCAAGCGTCCCAAAGCGGCTATCGTTGTTAATCTGTACGGACAAAGCGCAGATATGGATCTAGTCCTTGAAATTTGCAACCGTTACAGCATACCGGTAATCGAGGATGCAGCGGAGTCATTAGGAGCTACATACCGTAACAAGGCGAGCGGAACGTTCGGCCGGTTCGGAATCTATTCCTTTAACGGCAATAAGATCATTACCACTTCTGGTGGTGGGATGCTTATTTCCAATGAGGCGGAGTCCATCGCCAAAGCCCGCCATTGGGCTACGCAGGCACGGGACCCTGCGCTTCATTACCAGCATAGCGAAGTAGGGTATAACTACCGATTGAGCAACATCCTGGCGGGAGTAGGGAGAGGACAATTGCGTGTTCTAAATGAACGAGTGGCGGCTAGACGCAAGGTCTTTGAACGTTATTATGATCGGCTATCCAAATATAAGGGCATAGATTTTATGCCGGAAGCTTCCTACGGCAGATCAACGCGGTGGTTGACTGCGTTGACCGTTGATCCAACTAAATCAGGCGTAACTTCGTTGCAGATCATCGAATATTTAGCCGAAAGAAATATCGAATCCCGGCCGGTTTGGAAACCCCTGCACTTGCAGCCGTTATTTGATGGAGTTCCTTATTATTCGCATTCCGAAGAAGAAAGCATTTCCGATAAGTTGTTTAAATACGGTTTGTGCTTGCCTTCCGGATCGAATATGAGCGAAGAGGAACAGGATTTTGTGATAGATTCTATCGAGGAGCTATTGCAAGGTAAATAGAATGTATCTCGCAACTTTCCCGAACTAGAACGCGTACAAATTGGTAGAACTTGTCGAACGGGGAGAGATGAAACTTGACAAAGTCAAAGAAATGGACGATCTGGGGAGCAACGGCGTTACTGGCGATAATAATTGGGACGATTAGTATTATGTCGAAAGTCGAAGCAGACGGCGGCTCTACTCCTGGTTCTGTGGATGATCCGCTGGTCACGAAGGCATATGTGGATGCTGCAGTTGAGAAACTGGTGAAGCAGGAGCTTGAGAAGGGCGGATCGGTCGGCGGTGGGGGATCTGCTGCGATTGAAGTTGTTACCGTGCCTTGGGGATCGAAGCTTATCGTGGCAGAAGGCGGTGAGATGATCGTACGCTCAGGGAAGGCGATCGCTTACAGTGCAGAGGCCGACGGTTTATCGGATTTGACTGACGGTATAGATATTAAGCCGGGTAAGCCAGTCGGAAACAATCACCTCATTCTTAACCCTAGAGGCGACAGGGGTATAGAGGCTGATCCGAAGCAAGCCAATGGGCTTATTGTGCTTGTCAGAGGCAAATATACACTACAACAATAAATGGAGCAGCACAAGAAGAGAAGGGAATCTCCCCTATAAGGAAGATTCCCTTCTCTATGACTATTTACAGCAAAAGAACAAAGTACGGATTGGGAGAGTAAAACGGCGTTCCTGCACCAGAAACTTCAATGTTAACTACCGCTCCCGGATTAACGACGATATCGAACTGAAAATATCCGGCTTCCATACGTACCGGATTTACCAACACAATACCGGAACCGCTGATGGACGACGGGATATAGCTTGCTCCATCCGGACTTTCCACGATCAAGGTGTATGTTCTCGTGTAGGAGAACGTATTAACAAATCTGAAGTAATCAACATCGCCGGGCGTCAGAGTAGGATAAGACCAGTCGCCGGCGCTAAGCACGATCGGGTTGCTTGGGCTATCCGGTTCATGCGGCGGAACGTAGACGGCAGCACTGGCGCTCGCCGGGATAAGCAGGACTGCCAAGAGAGCGAACGCGCTAAGCGAAGCCAGCAATTTCCTTCCGATCTTGTTCATTAAAAATTCCTCCCTGTCTTCCTTGAATTTTTTGACTGGCCAGTCACCTTCATCCTAACTATTCTTCCATAAATAGTAAATGGTCCTTTGGGTCCAATTCCCATTTCTGAAATGTTGAAATGTGGTATATCATGCTGTTAACTGTAGATTCATGACGAAATGATGATAAGCGCTGTTGATTTTTTTATCTCTCCAGCCCATGACCACGAATGTCGAAGTGAATACCCTATAGAATGCCGAATTACGGTAACTATCCGATACGGGTGATCAAGTGAAGGTCATGGAGGGAAAGCTTGCCGGTATTAAGTTGATCGAACCGACCGTGTTCGAGGATGCGCGAGGATATTTTATGGAGAGCTATCAGGCGGAGCGTTATGCGAAGAACGGGCTTCCGAAGGCGTTCGTTCAAGACAACCATTCGTTGTCGAAGGAAGCTGGGGTGATTCGCGGGCTGCATTATCAGCTTCATCCACAGGCGCAGAGTAAGCTGGTTCGCGTGACAGCGGGGGCTATTTATGACGTTGTAGTGGATATTCGCACAGGATCTCCGACTTTGGGTCAATGGGAAGGCTTCGAGCTGTCGGCGGAGAATAAACTGCAATTATTTGTCCCGGCAGGGTTCGCCCATGGCTTCTGCACGTTGGTTTCAAATACAGAGGTGCAGTACAAGGTGGATCGCCTGTATTCCAAGGAGCATGACAGAGGCATTCTCTGGAACGACCCTGCGATTGGGATCGTATGGCCGACAACGCAGCCTATTCTGTCGGAGAAGGATGCCAGGCACCCGGTTCTGGCGCTCGCGGAGCATAACTTTAAGTATTAGAGGGTGGTCAGCATGAGAGTTCTTGTTACGGGCGGAGCCGGGTTTATCGGCAGCAACTTTGTTCACTATATGCGAAGTCGACATGAGAATTATCAGTTGGTAAACGTGGACCTGCTCACCTATGCAGGAAATCTCGATAATTTACAAGGGATAACGGAATGGCCGAACTATCGTTTTGTTCGAGCGGACCTATCGGACCATGCGAAGATGGAGACGATTGTAGGCGAAGGCTTCGACGCCATCGTTAACTTTGCGGCGGAATCGCATGTGGATCGCAGCATTGCCGATCCGGGCTTGTTTGTGAGAACGAATGTAATGGGAACCCAAGTGCTGCTCGATCTTGCCAGAAAATACAATGTACCGAGGTTCGTGCAAATTTCGACGGATGAAGTCTACGGCACGCTTGGAGACGTCGGATTATTTTCCGAAAGGACGCCTCTTGCTCCCAACAGTCCTTATTCGGCGAGCAAGGCGGGAGCGGATCTGCTAGTGCGGGCCTATCACGAAACCTACGGGATGCACGTTAATATTACACGCTGCTCCAACAATTACGGGCCGTATCAATTCCCGGAAAAGCTGATTCCGCTGATGATCACCAAAGCCCTGCAGAATCAGCCGCTGCCCGTATACGGAGACGGTTTGAATGTAAGGGACTGGTTATATGTAGAGGACCATTGCCGGGCAATCGACCTGGTTCTGCACAACGGGAAAAAGGGTGAAGTATACAATATTGGCGGTAATAACGAGAGGACGAATCTTCAGGTTGTGACCACGATCTTGAAGGAGTTGGGGAAGCCGGAGGAGCTCATTCAATTCGTCGAAGACCGGCTTGGACACGACAGGAGATACGCGATAGATGCCTCCAGAATTCGTCATGAACTCGGATGGCAGCCACAGTTCGATTATGAATCCGGAATCCAAAAGACGATCGAATGGTACTTGCAGCATGGAGAGTGGCTGGAAAGAATCGCATCCGGAGCTTATCGACAATGAGCGGACAAAATACAGTTATCCTGGTCACCGGTGCAGGCGGTCAATTAGGGCAAGAGCTCGTTCGTATGAATGTGGACGGTCTCAAAATCATCGGGAAAAATCGATCCGAGCTGGATATTACGGACTTTGGAAGCTGCGAAAGGGCATGTGTGTCTCTAAAACCGGATATCGTCGTTCACGCAGCGGCGTATACGGCCGTCGACAAGGCGGAATCCGAACCGGAAGCGGCCTGGACGGTTAATGTGGAAGGAACGCGCAATATGGCAAAAGCAGCAGAAGCCGTTGGAGCTAAGTTCTGCTATATCAGCACGGATTATGTATTCGATGGAAGGGGAACGACGCCGTACCCGGAAAACCATCCAACCTCCCCTCAATCCGTCTATGGAGCCACGAAGCTGGAAGGTGAACGGAAAGCGAGCGAGTTTTCCTCGAAATGTTTTATAATACGGACATCCTGGGTGTATGGAAAATATGGCGGCAATTTCGTAAATACGATGCTCCAAATGGCGCAGAGCAAGAAGGAAATAACTGTCGTAAACGACCAGATTGGTTCTCCGACCTATACGTTCGACTTGGCCTCGTTGATTGTCGAGCTTGTTCGAACGGATAAATATGGTGTGTACCACGCTTCGAACAGCGGAAGCTGCTCATGGTATGAGTTTGCCAAAGCCATTTTTGAGGAAGCGGGGATGAAGTCCATTGCCGTGCGGCCCTGTTCGACGGAACAATATCCGCGCCCTGCGCCTCGCCCATCGTATTCCGTGTTTGGTCAATCCGCGTTAGTCGGAGCTGGTTTTACCCCGTTAAGACCTTGGAGAGAAGCCTTGCGCGAATACTTGTCGCAGCGTTTCGACTCCTACATTTTCCCCGGTAATCCATAATGTAATACGCCTTGAATGAGAGCCAGGGAGCCATAATAAATCCATCACCTTCAAGGGAGGAATGGCTTATGGCGAGAAGAAGCAACAGACTTGTCGTACCGGAGTGTCAAAATGCGATCAACCAAATGAAGTACGAAATCGCTTCTGAACTGGGAGTATCCATCGGACAGTATGCGGAAGGATTCGACACGGAATTTGCCGGAGAGCTGGGAAGCATGGGAGCGGGGGGATTCGGGCAAGCTTATCTTGGCGAATTAACCTCGAGAGAAGCGGGCTCCCTGGGCGGCGGAATTACGAAGCGTCTGGTTCAGCAAGCTCAACAAACGCTTCTATAAGCCATGCGGAAAGCTGGTGGAACTCGGGCGGCTGTCCATTGACACCCCTCGACAATTCCGGTATCATTATTTATCGAAGGTTTATTTTTAACAGCCTTTTCCAATTGGGAAAGGTTGATTTTTATATATGGAGGTTGAAGACTTTGTCGATTAAAGGCCGGCATCTCTTCACGTCCGAATCGGTCACGGAAGGCCATCCGGACAAAATTTGCGATCAAATTTCCGATGCCGTATTGGACGCATTCCTGGAAGCGGACCCTTATGCGCGCGTAGCGTGCGAAGTTTCCGTAGCTACCGGACTTGTACTCGTTATCGGCGAAATCAGCAGCAGGGCCGATTTTATCGATATTTCCGCCATTGCGCGCCGCACCATCAAAGACATCGGCTATACGCGCGCGAAATACGGCTTCGACGCCAGCACTTGTGCGGTTCTTACTTCCCTGAACGAACAATCCGCGGATATCGCGCAAGGGGTAAATGCTGCGCTTGAATCCCGCGACGGCAAAGATATGCAGCAGGAAAGCGAAGATATTGGCGCCGGCGACCAAGGCTTGATGTTCGGTTTTGCAACGAACGAGACGCCCGAGTTGATGCCTCTGCCAATCGCTCTGGCTCACCGTTTGTCCCGCCGTTTGTCGGAGGTTCGCAAGAACGGCACGCTCCCTTATCTGCGCCCTGACGGTAAAACGCAAGTGACGGTGCAATACGACGACGGCAAACCGGTGCGGGTCGACACGATTGTCGTATCCACGCAGCACTCGGATGACATTACGCTGGAGCAGATCCAGAAAGATATTCGTGAACACGTGATCTACCCGGAGGTTCCGGCGGAGTGGCTGGATGACGAAACGAAATTTTTCATCAACCCGACAGGCCGTTTCGTTATCGGAGGACCTCAAGGGGATGCAGGTTTGACGGGCCGCAAAATTATTGTCGATACGTACGGCGGCTACGCTCGCCATGGCGGCGGCGCGTTCTCCGGCAAGGATCCTACCAAGGTCGACCGTTCGGCGGCTTACGCGGCCCGTTATGTGGCCAAGAACATCGTTGCTGCCGGGTTGGCCGACAAGTGCGAGATCCAGCTTGCCTATGCGATCGGCGTAGCCAGCCCGGTATCGATTAACGTCGATACTTACGGTACGGGCAAAGTATCCGAAGAGAAGCTGGTCGAGTTGATCAAGAACAACTTCGATCTTCGTCCTGCCGGCATCATCAAAATGCTCGATCTGCGTCGTCCAATCTACCGCCAGACGGCGGCATACGGTCACTTCGGCCGTACGGACGTGGATCTGCCTTGGGAGCGTCTGGATCGTGCAGAGGCTCTGAAGCAGGGGGCTTTGGCTTAATAAAGGTATCTTGATATCATGGACTTCCGATTAATTTCGGAGGTCCTTTTCTTTAACTGTTCTACATAAGAACTGCTGTGGTACAATCTACTAAAAAAGGAAAGGGTGCAGAAAATGGAAGTAAGAAAATACGCAATTGGATTGATCGTTGGAGCAGTTTTGATGTATTCCGGGCAAGCTGTGGCTGAATCGGTTTCAAAAATTGGGAAAAAGGTACAAGCGGAATATAATGTTAAGGTAGATGGCAAAGTATTAAACACTAAAGCGTTGGCAGTTGATAATCAAACCTATACCCCAAACCGGGTATTAGCCGATGCGATTGGATATGACATTGCATTTTCCAACAAGGAAGTTGTTTTTAATAAAAAACCAGGAAGCATTGGCGTTAATTTGTCGGCAATTAATCTGATTTCATCAGATGATCTGGTGAAATTAAGGAAATCGGAAGATCAAATTAGAATAATAACTGAACAGATTAAAGAACAAGAACGGATCTTGACGGGATTGGATTCCGATTTAAAAATTGCCACTGGAGAATTGGGAGCAGCTGTAGATAAAAACCAGAAACAAGTTGCCGAGGCGCGAATTTCGGGAATTATTTCCAGCACAGAAACGACGAAAGAACGGCTGAAAAATATTCAATCCAAACTTCAAAATGAAACGGATGTTATTGTCTCAATTAGGAGCAAGTATTAGGATTTCTACAGTTACGGCAAAGCCAGAGCCGACTCTGTCGGAGTGACTGGCTTTTTAATTGCAATTGGAAAATAAGCCCTCCGACCCTAACTTTACAGGGACAAAATGCCGAAATAAAAGATACTATGTGTGTTCATCGGGAGGTAATCTTTTGCGGCTTAAACGAACTCTATTCCTTACGCTGATTATGACACTTGTGGCTCAATTGTGGATAGCGGGAGCTTCCTTTGCAGCACCAAGCGGTCCAATTATGGTGGCTACATATCCTGCGAGCTACGAGTCGACCGTGCCGGCCAATGCGAAACTGAAGATTAAGTTTGACGAGAATGTTTACCGCGGCAGCGGCGGGACTGTTTCTATTAAAAACTCGAACACTAACGCAACTGTTGCAAGTTACGATATGGCCAATTCGGCTCATAATAGCTATGTCAGAGTGGATCCTGCCAGCGCGGACACGATCCTTATCGAGCCCAACGGTTCTCTCGTTGCCGGTCAGAGCTATTATGTCGAAATCAGTCCTAATGCATTCACGAATGCGGCCGGAGCAGGGTTTGCAGGTATTAATAACGCAACCACTTGGAACTTTGGCGTAATTGCCAGCGATACGACGGCGCCTTCTGCAACTCCAATTCCCTCGAGTGGCGGTACCATAGCGGCTACAGGCGTGATCCAGCTTGTTTTTAACGAGAAGGTATTTGCAGCTGTCGGCAACATTCAAGTTATTCGGCTGGATACGAACGATACGCAGGTTATATCGGTACTCTCGCCAGAAGTAACCGGAAGCGGCGTTACAGATGGCAGCGGCAAAACAACGATATCGATTCAACCGTCGATTCGTCTGGTCTCGGGCAAGAGTTATCGGGTTATTGTCCCGGCAGGGGCTTTCGTCGATGTGGTGGGAAATTCCTCGAACACGATGAATTGGACGTTTAATACGACAGCCTCGTCCTTAGCGCCGACCCAAAAGTTGCCGACGGATAATGCCACAAATGTGGCCATTGGCGCTTTTACGGCGAAGATGACGTTTGCAACGCCGATTGTAACTGGAACATCCGGATTCATTTATCTAAAAAAGGTACAGACGAACGAAACTGTGAGCACGATTAATATGGCAAATGTTTCGGATCGCAATCGGGTTACCGGCAGCGGTACCGCGACCATTAATATAGCCTTTGCGCAGCCATTGGTTGCGAGTACCGAATATTATATTATGATAGACCCTGGCGTTCTGAGGGACACAGGCGGAAATATCTATGAAGGTATTGTCGATGCGGTGACCTGGAGCTTTACGACACAAGCGGGCGTAGACAATGTCAGGCCGCTCGTAAACAAGTTTATTCCGGCTTCCGGAGGATCTATCACGGCAGTCAACGGTACAATAAGCCTAGAGTTCAACGAAGTGGTCAAGCCCGGAAGCGGTACGATCGTCCTTCGCAATGTGGCGAACCAAGCGGTTGTTTGCTCGATTCCGGTTACTCACGGGGCAGTCACAGGGGGCGGGACGAATAAGATTTCCATTACGCCTTCTGCTTATTCTTCCTGCGGCTCGTTTGTGAAGAATACGACTTATGCCGTGCAAATCGGAAGTCTGGCTATCACCGATCTGGCGGGTAACGCCTACGCTGGAATCGGAACGACGGATTTCACGACCTGGAGATTCAGTGTGGCGACGGATACCGTGAAGCCTGAGTTGGTTAGCACATCGCCGGTTGTCGGGTCCAATAGCGTGAAATTGGACGCCGTATTTTCCATGATCTTCGATAAACCGGTACAAGTTACTCCCGGAGCTACTGCCACCTTGTATCGGGTCGTTTCCGGAACGACCCGGGATCCGATCTCGGCTGCGCTGGCTATGGATGGAACGGATTCGAAGAAGATCCTGATGACACCGACGACATTGCTGCAAGGAACATCTTCCTATATTGTCAGTATTCCGGATAATGCGATAGCGGATTTGGCAGGGAATACCTTCCCCGGCATTCTGAACGATTACCGCTGGACCTTCCAGACCCTCGGCTCGGATAAAACCGCTCCGGCCATTCAAAACGCCGCAATGGACGGAGGAGTTATCGTCCTGACGTATAACGAGGAATTGGATTCGACGGTTGTCCCTTATCCGGCCAATTACTATGTCACCGTTAACGAGAATCCGAGACAAGTCAATGCGGTCACGATCAACGGCAATACGGTACGGTTGACGCTGCAATCCGGCGTTGCGGTCGGACAAACGGTCAAAGTATCGTATACCCGAGACGTCAATACGGCTAAACAGCTTCAAGATCTTTCGGGAAACAAGGCGGCTGCGTTCACCAATCGAGACGTGACGAATACGACGGATACAACGCTTCCCAGGCCGGTAAGCGGAGTGCTGAATGGATCGACCTTGACGCTCCATTTCAACAAGTCTCTTGCCGCAGTCAATAGTAATGCCAGATCGCAGTTTACAGTCAAGATCAATGGATCTTCTTACGGAATCAGTTCTATTGCTTCCAGCGGATCGACGGTCACGTTGACGCTATCCAGCAGTGTCAACAATACGCAAACGGCATCTGTGACTTATGTACAAGGCTCGTACCCGTTACGGGACACAAGCGGGAATGCCGTCGTAGGCTTTAACGATTTCTATATCCAGAATGTTAACGATACAGTGCCTCCTGTGCTAAGCGGAGCAACGGCAAGCGGAACGAAGATTACGCTAATCTATAACGAGGGACTAAGCCCGTCGTCAATTCCGCAAAAATCGAATTTCTCGGTTATCGTGGCAGGGTCTGCGGCAACCCTCTCGTCGATAGCGATTACGAACAATATCGTTGAGCTAACGATGGCGCAGACGATTGCAACGAATGCTGTCGTGTACGTCTCTTATATTCCGACAAGCCAGGGCATTAAAGATTTGGCCGGCAATCTCGCTCCAGCCATTAACAGCTATCAAGTGACGGGAACGGCGGCGACTACAGCGACGCTTTTGTCCGCGACGGTGTATCAGAGCGAGCTTACGTTAACCTATAGCGCTCCGCTGAGCACGGCCTCGGTGCCTTATGCATCGCAGTACTATTTGAAGGTGAACGGTGTTTTTTCAAGTATTACTAATGTGAATGTGAGCGGCTCGCAGGTCAGATTGACTTTGTCCGTACCGGTGGGTTTGGGATCGACTGCCACGTTGAGCTACATGACCGCCGGAAATGCGCTGAAGGATTTGACGAATCAGCCGGTTGCGGGCTTTACCGACACGTCGGTGACGAATCAATCTTCATCTACCGGAGGGGGCGGAGGAACGATCGCCAATCTGCCGGACTATATGGAAGGGGACGGCAGCGGCGGTGTTCAGTTCCTCACGGAGAAAGCTTCATCGACTTCTCTTGGCTCGACGCCTTCCGGCAAAACGATGCCTCGTTATACGCTTGACGGAACGAAGTTCCTTGGCGCGTACGATTCGATCAGAACGAACAGCGGGGTAACGGTGCCGCGATTGACGTTCAAGGTCCCTTCAACCGAGCTGGGAGCTATCGTGGCGGTTCCGATCGGCGCGATCATGGACGCGTCGGCAAGAGCTTCGAACACTTCGTTCAGAGTGGAGTATGGAGAGTATCAGTTTGAGCTGCCGCTGCTGGCGGTGAACTACAGTAAGGAGATTTATTTGGCCGGGGGCAATACGACGTCCTCCTACCTGCAGTTCATTATCGAGAAAGTGCCGGGAGCGCCGGTAATTTCCACCCTGAATATTTTCGGAGCGCAGTCGGTAGCGACCCCGGCGGATTTCTCCGCCGGAATTCTTACCGGATCGAATTACAGGGCGATAGATAATTATGAGCAATACGTCACGAGGTCATTCCTGCTGCCCGGCTTTACCGGTTCCGCAAGCAACACGGCGGTGGTTCGTTTCGATCCGGAGGCGAACCAAACGACTTACGTGCCTACACAGTTCGATAATGTCGGAGGCGCAACCAGAGCGAGCTTCAAGCGCAAAGGGAATAGCGTGTATACCGTCGCAAGCAGAACCGCTTCCTTCACGGACATGACAAGCCACTGGGCGCGAAATGATGTTACGCTACTGGCTTCGAAATTCATCGTAACCGGGGAATCCAACAAGCTGTATGCTCCGGGGAAAAATATTACGCGCGCGGACTTTGCGGAGTTCGTCGCTCGTGGAATCGGCTTGGACGGCGATCGCAATGCGGCTACGCGTTTCTCCGATATTACGGTAACGAACAGTTCGGCCGCATTTATCGGTGCGGTTAGTAAAGCGGGCATCGTGGAAGGCGGAACGGATGGCAAATTCCGTCCGAGCGCGGCCATTACTCGGGAAGAGATGGCAACGATGCTTGTGCGGGCAATGAACTATGTGGGCGTGCAGACCCCGGCGTCCAGCACGGCTCTGAACGCTTTTAAGGATCGGACGAAGGTAAGCGGCTGGGCGAAAACGGGCATGGAAATTTGCGTCACCGCAGGATTGATTCAGGGAACCAACATCAAAATGATCAATCCGCAAAGCAATGCGACTCGAGCGGAAGCCGCGATTATGCTCAAGCGGTTCCTCGAGTATGTGGAGTTCATGTGAACCATGCTCGATTGATAGAAGCAGGGCTGGCCAAGCCCGGAACCGCCCTGCGCTATCCTTTCGATCCCGATCTGCCCGTGCTGTTCGTCGGAAGCAAGCTGTTCGCGCTTCTCGGGCATACGGGAGAGCGGGAGAGCGTCAACCTGAAGGCGGACCCCGAGGAGGCGTGGCTGTTGCGGCAGCAATATGCCGACTCCGTACTGCCGGGGTACCATATGAACAAGAAGCATTGGAACACGGTCGTCCTGGACGGCAAGGTGCCGGACGACGAGGTGATGGCGATGCTGGAGCAGTCTTATCTGCTGGTCCGAAGCAAGCTGCCCAAGCGGGAGCGGGACGAGCTGTAGTAGAGAGAAAAGAACGGCGAGCGATCGTCGTTCTTTTTTTCTAGTGTGCCACGCATGGCGATTAACTAGGCGGTGAAAGTCCGCTGTGGGGGCTTGTAGTTGCCAACCACTAGCCAAGAGTAAGGGTGCCCATCGCGAGGTGGAATCTGAAGGAAGCTGGAGGCAAAATCCCGACCCGAGGAACACGAACATCATCAGGCATGAAATGCGGGACGAGTTTGCTAGACAAAACGAAATCCAATTAACTACACGGACGCATTCATGTAAATGTTGCGGGTACGTGGGAGGAAAGTGAATCGTCTTACCGTGGGAGGTCTCATGGACGTGAGGAGATGCGCTTCGAATCACGGTTGAAACAAGATTTACCATGAGAAGTCAGCAGAGG